>JBMSNP010000003.1:0-96864 GCA_049421765.1 Chitinophagaceae bacterium | reverse complement strand
ATCTACACTTCACCTTACACTCTTTCCCTACACGACGCTCTTCCGATCTAAACCACGATCCTGGAGAACAATATCATCCAGACTACGGGGTCTGCCGGGGAAAGTATTGCCGCCGGGGTGGTGTTCACGCTCCCGGGTTTTCTTTTCCTGAGTGAAAGTGGAAGTGCTAATTTCTTTAATTATTTCACGATCCTGATCCTGGCCATATTTGGCGGTATCCTGGGCACCCTGATGATGATCCCCCTTCGACGTTCCCTGATCGTAAAAGAACATGGCACACTTCCTTACCCTGAAGGAACGGCCTGTGCATCGGTCCTGAAAGCAGGTGAGAAAGGAGGTGATTTTGCGAAAACGGCTTTTATGGGACTTGGGTTTGCTTTTGTCTATGCCATGTTGCAAAAAATCTTTCATGTGATTGCCGAAACCCCGGCTTTCATGACCAAACAAACCGAACGTTTCTTCCCCTCTGCAAAAGCAAGCGGGGAGATAACCCCAGAATACATGGGAGTCGGTTATATCATCGGTCCGAAGATCGCAGGCATCCTGGTGGCCGGTGGTGTGCTGAGCTGGTTTGTCTTTACTCCATTACTGGCCAGCCTGTTGAATGATAACGGGGATATTATTGCCGCCCAATTGGTCAAACTGGGATACCTGAATGACGTGAATACAGCCGGAGGACCGGGAGGCTGGAATCCGGCCACCCAGGGGTTTGACGACTGGTCGACAGCTATCTACCGCGCCTATATCCGGCAGATCGGGGCGGGTGCCGTCGCGGCAGGTGGTTTTATCACGCTGATCAAAACCATTCCCACCATCATCTCATCCTTTAAGGGAAGTATCGGTTCTTTAAAAAAGGACGGTACGGGTGCCGTTTCTGCGGAAGTGCCGCGTACGGAAAAAGACCTTTCCATCAAGGTGGTTGCGATCGGGAGCCTGATGCTTCTCCTGGTAATCGCCCTGCTTCCCAACACCCTCATACCTGGGACCAATATCGGCAGCAAATTATTGCTGGGGCTGCTCGTGATCATATTCGGTGCTTTTTTCGTCACCGTGGCTTCGCGGATCGTTGGTCTGATCGGATCCTCCAACAGCCCCATCAGCGGGATGACGATTGCCACCCTGATGGGTACCTGCCTGATCTTTATTGCGGTGAAATGGACGGGATATGTATACGAACCGATGGCCCTGGTAGTGGGAGGTATGATCTGTATCGCCGCCGCCAATGCTGGTGCCACTTCACAGGACCTTAAGACCGGTTACCTGGTGGGTGCAACCCCTAAATACCAGCAGATCGCCCTTTTTGTGGGTGCGATCGTTTCATCTATTGCCATCGGTGCCACGATCAAAATTCTTGATCAACCCACCGCAGAAATGACCGCCCAGGGCATTCAGCATGCAATAGGAACAGACAAATACCCCGCCCCACAGGGAACATTGATGGCGACCCTGATCAAGGGGATCCTGTCATTCAACCTCGACTGGCAGTTTGTGCTGGTTGGTGTATTTATCGCCATTGTCATTGAACTATGCGGTATCAAAGCGCTGAGTTTCGCTATCGGGATTTATCTCCCGCTATCCACCACCCTGCCCATCTTTATCGGAGGGGCCATCCGGGGAGTCGTGGAGTGGAGAAATAAAAGAAAGAAAATTGAGGTATCTCCTGAAGAAGAAGACCTTGGTAAGGGCAACCTGTTCGCAACCGGTTTGGTGGCCGGGGGGGCACTGGCCGGCGTGCTCGTAGCCATCCTGTCATCGATTCCCAGCGTCAGTTCCAGTCTTGGCAAAGTGAGCGCGGAACATGGCCTGGCCGCTTCTCTTGGGAGTGAAGGCTTTAAATGGCTGGGAGTAGGCTTTTTTGCATTGATGGGTTTTGTGCTGTACCGAATCGCTATCGGCAAAAGAAAAAACAACTGAACAATTTGACCATAAATAAAAAAAGCCTTCCTGAACGGAAGGCTTTTTTTATAATCCTGAGGAGTCAAATGAAATCCAGGTGCGTGTATTTTCCCGAAAGGATCGCCTGGTCGTCTGCTTTCAGCCATTTGTCCAGCACCGTGGCATAGGCACTTTTGAAATCCACGTTGAACTTCAAATCGCCTTCATCCAGATCGGCGAGGTTGGGCATTTCGTTAAGCAGGCCCTTTTGTTTCAATCCACCGCTGATAAAGAACATGTTGTTCGCTGTGCCATGGTCTGTTCCGTTGCTGGCGTTCTGCGCCACCCGCCTGCCAAACTCGGAGAACGTAAAGAACAGGACATCTTCAAATCGGTTATTGGCCTTGAGGTCTTTTACAAACGCCTTCACGGCATCGTTCATTTCCGTGAACAGGCGCTGCTGTTGCCCGTCCTGGTTGATATGGGTATCAAAGGAGCCCAGGGAAACATAATATACGCGGGTATTGATCTCCGAATAGATGAGGGAAGCGATCGTTTTGAGGCTGTTGCCGAGGCTGGTACTTGGGTACACGGCATTTGTCGGATGTACCCGGCTCTGTTTGAAAATATAATCTGCGGAAGACAAAGTCTCCGCCAGGGTCTTGTACAGGTAATCGACAGGTTGCTCCCCTTTCCCGTCTCCCGCGTGATGCTTCATCACCTCCCGGAAAAATTTTTCATTGGCTGTCCCGTATAACCGGCGGGGGTCTTTCACAGCAATGCCCTTGATCTGTTCACCCTTAAGGGACAAACTGAGCACATCGTCCAGTTCAATGGCCTGGGTGGGTTTATCACACCCATGACACTGGGCATCGAGGTAGCGACCCAGCCAGCCGGTTGTCCAGTATTCGGAACTCTGGCTGGCAGTTTGCCAGATATCCATGCTCCGGAAATGGGAGCGGTCGGGATTGGGATATCCCACGTTATTCAGGATAGCCAGGCTCCCGTCATCGTACAGATCCCTGAACCCTGTTAGCGCCGGGTGTAACCCGGTCTCATCGGTCAGGGTAAGCGCTTTTGAACGTTCGATACCAAGTCGTGGCCGTGACTTGTAATACAGGTCATTCCGGAAGGGTATCACCGTGTTCAGTCCGTCGTTCCCTCCGCTTAGTTGGAGGATTACAACCACTTTATTCCCTTTGGGTACCGGGGTTCCCCCTTCAAAGGCCCTGAGAAATTTGGGCACCATAAGGGAGGCGGTTGCAAGGGAACCGGTTTGGATGAATTGTTTGCGTTTGATTAGCATAATTTTTATTTAGCACAAGCCAATAGCTGTAAATTCTGTGCATGTTTTAACTGCACCTAGCAAAGCTGATACTCCGGAGTACTCATTACCTGTATTGTTGCAGTCTTAATAAAATTTTCCCGGCCCGATTCATCCGAGAATTGTTTGATCGTATCATTTGTCACACGCATTTTCGACTGAAGCAAATGTGTGGCAATGGTTTCCGTCAGCGCTTCACGCGGGATGGATTCGAAATGTTTTATATACCCCTGCCATTTGATATCCGCCAGGATCGGCCGGCCGGCCTTTCCTGCGATTCGCATGGCTTTGGCCTTCGGATCCTCATTGGGATCCATCCGGCCCATCATCTGGTCATCATCGTCCTTGGGTCTTACATTCATCTCATCGGTGTCATTGATCAGGCGGGGAAGCCGCATCCGCATCATCAGGCTTGAACTGTCGATCCAGTTCCTTCCGCCTGGCCATCCGGCCACATTGGGGGGATAAAACAACAACTGGCCAAGCACCCTTTGCAGGATCACCAGGGCTTCTTCATTCTCCAGCTGCATGGGCAGCATCCGTTGGATTCCCGCGATCAGCTCCACCGGGGACTTGATCAGGGCACCGATATTTTTTTCGTCATAAAACCAGTCGCTGGTAAAAATATCTTCCATCAGCGCGGAGATGTCATATTTATTTTTATAGAACCGGTCAGCCAGCCAGCTGATCTTTCCTTCTTCGGGCGTCTCATTCACAAAAAAACGGTAAATCTTACGGGTGATATTAGTCGCTGTTTGTTTTTCCTGCAACAGGATATCCAGCACTTCCTCCCCGTCAAAATTGCCGCTGCGACCCAGCACCGTCTTGGCGCCGTAATCATGCTGAAAACGTCGGAATGTGAACTCTCCTTTCAGGTTGGCGCTCCACCCGGTAAAAGCACGGGCCGCTTCTTTTACATCCTGTTCAGAGTAATGCCCCCTGCCAATGGTGAATAATTCCATCACTTCCCGGGCAAAATTTTCATTGGGATGATCTTTCCTGTTCTGCTGGTTATTCAGGAAATTCAGCATGGCGGCCGACCGGGAAACTTCCTTCAGCATCGTGCCGAAGTTTCCCAGTGCATTCCGGCGGATCACATCCAGCAGACCCTGCTGGTAAAAAATATTGAGGTTCCGGCAGGCAAAATGACCATGCCAGAAAAAAGCCATCTTTTCCCTCAGCTGGGAAGCGCTGTTCACCATTTCATGCAACCAATACAGATTGAGATTCCGGATTCCCTCCCGGTTCTTTTGTTGCAGCTTTTTGCGGTCCTCCGAAGGCAATTCATTGCGTTGCTGCCGCCCTGCTTCCCCGATACCCATGAGCAGGCCCTTCAGGTAATCATCCGCCACATCAATATAACCTGGGCTTTTTTCGGAAGCCTTTACCAGTGCTTTATAGAATTGTTTGGGAGAATACCGGGACAGATCGCCGAGTTGTTCCACGGCAGGACCAAAACCGGCACGCCACATCAGGTGCTGGTTTTTCATCTGGTTGGTCAATGACATAAAGTAATTTATCGGTTAGAAAATAAAATCAGCTGAAAGGAAAATTTCTGCCGAGTTTTCAGACACTCAACCGGTCTTTTATTGCTTTGACGTGCCGAACTACGGTTTTTTACCCGTACCCGGAGTCGAAGCTGGCGTTTTCAAATTTTGTGGTACCAGTTTTTTCTCGTCTTTCAGATAACCCATTGCAGCCTTGATGTCATTTTTCAAAGGATGTCCATCAGGTGCAAGTTCAATGAATTTCTGCATCAGGTTGAGACCTTCTTGTGATAATTCGATCCTGTCTTGAAGTTCACTTTCGTTTAACAGAGACAATCCCAGTCCGCCTAGAGCTTCGACATGGTTCGGATTTACTATTAATACTTTTTGGTAAATCGGAATGGCCTGCGATGTGTTTCCCGAACGGAGAAACGCATCAGCTACCAATACCTGGGTTTTGGTTTTCAAAGCCGGATCCAATTCAATCACCAGATAGTTTTGCAACGCGGCTGCCAATGCGTCTGGTTGCGACATATCAATACCAGTGGCAAACAACAACTGCCGGGTTTCGACAACATTCAGCAACGCAGTGTATTTATTCCGGTTATACCTGGCAGCCTCAGCCGGATCTGCGACTTTGCCGATTAATTCCAGGACACTCTGGGAGGCGGCCATTGAGCCCTGAAAATCATTCCTGGCTTTTTCCAGCCAGGTAGCTTTGTTGGCGGCCTCCTTAACCCCCTGGTTATAGGCATCTACCCCTCTTTTTCTGAGTGCAGCGGCTTTGTTGTTATAGAGAACGGTAGCGCTTCCTGGAAATTCGGGATCAACCTGGATGCCTTCCTCAAATTTTGCCACCGCCAGGTCGTAGTTCCCTGCATTCAACGCCTTCACACCGTCATCCAAAGCGGCCTTTATGATGTTGTTGGCCTCTTCTGTCTTTTTGTTCTTGGCTGTGATTTCAGATACTTGTTTTTCGTACTCGATTCGGGCTTCTTCCTTTTGACCGGATTGTCCGCTTTGTGTCGGTGCACTTGAAAGCGCATTGCGAACCGCATCCTCCGTCAACCTCTGGCCATCTCCTTCATAAACGGTGATGTTAATGTCTTCCCGTCCAGCCTTAACGCCAGGAAAAAGTTCCGCTTTGATACCCGGTCCGCTGACCACCAACACCATCGTGGCGCCGAGCGGTAATGCTTCAAAAGCAAACTCACCAGTATGATTGGTTTTGCCCGGCGGGAATTTAGCTTTAATATCGGTCCGGTAAATATCTATAGTGGCTCCTTTGAAAGGTGTGATGACATCCCCTTTCTTCAACTCGACTTTACCTCTGATCGCTGTGGATTGCGCCACGGCCAAGAAGCTGGAGGCCAATAAAATAGCGAGAATCGATGACGATGTAAAATATTTCCTTAACATTAGATTCGTCGTAAAAGTTTGCTTATAACAAATTGATAACCGTTTACCCCAGACGTCACAAACAAAAATCAGCTGTTAAATTATTCCTCATATTAACATTTTTTCAATACTTTTTTGAAGTATCAAACTTTATTCGGTAAATGTCATTTGTTTTGTACTCAGACTTAAAGATTTAAAATTAGTTTAAATCACCAGTATCCAATGGACGTTAAACGAAGAAAAAACCTCCAATATTTTACATTTGTTGAGAAGAAATCATGTCAACCCGATTTTTAAAATACCTGCTGCCATTTCTGCTCTTCCTGGGGGCAATCCGATCTTTTCACTCCCAGGGCTGGGTGATATGGCTCCCATTTTTCTTTGCTTTTCTTTTTGTCCCGCTGTTGGAACTCCTGATCAAACCCGACCCGTCCAACCTGGGTGAAGCTGAAGAAGAGCTGGCCCGCAGTAACCGGGGTTATGACATCCTGCTTTACGCAGTGGTGGGATTGCAATATTATTGCCTGTATACATTCCTGGACTCCCTGGCGAGTCCGGGTTTACCCCCGGCCGACATAGCCGGGAGGGTACTGGTCATGGGGATTCTTTGCGGGGTATTCGGCATCAATGTGGCACACGAACTGGGTCACCGGGTGAACAAATGGGAGCAAACCCTGGCCAAGGCCCTTCTACTTACCTCCCTGTACATGCATTTCTTTACAGAACATAACAAAGGACATCACAAGAGAGTAGCCACCCGGGAAGACCCCAGCAGTGCCCGGTATAACGAACCGGTGTACCTTTTCTATTTCCGGACGATCCTCTTCAGCTACCTCAGTGCCTGGCATATCGCGAACGCGGAAACCCGGAAAAGAGGGCATAAGATTTTTTCAATCCATAATGAAATGATACAATTCTCCCTGATCCAGGCAACCTTTCTCGGACTTATCTGGCTTGTATTCGGCGGGTTGGTGACGGTTTATTTTCTTGTTTCAGCAGGGATCGGAATCTTATTACTGGAAACGGTCAATTATATCGAGCATTACGGATTACAAAGAAGGGAAACCGGCCCGGGAAAATATGAACGGACGATGCCGGAACACAGCTGGAACAGCGATCATGTCATCGGACGGATTCTGTTGTTCGAACTCAGCCGGCACAGCGATCACCATTACCTGGCCAGCCGGAAGTACCAGGTGTTGCGTCACCATGAAAATTCCCCCCAGATGCCTACCGGGTACCCCGGGATGATCTTATTATCCCTGGTTCCACCTGCCTGGTTTTATGTTATGAACCGGAAGATCCGGAACATGAGGACGACTAACGAACAGGGGACATTCAACAGCAAGTAAGACCTGATGTGTAACGCTTATTCGCTATTCAGTTCCGCGCGGGGAAACATCAAAGGCAATATTTCATCCCATTTCTTTTGCGTGAATTCAGCGGGTTCGGGAAGACCTGCCGGGTTCAGTAAAGTTTAGCACGAAATGTTTGAATGAATGGCCGTAATATCTGTGAACAGAAATGCATGGGTGACCAATTCACCTGGCATTGGCCCGGATATATTCATAGAGGCTGGAGGCTTCTTCCGTATTTAGGTTTGCATTGGGCACCATTTTCTTCAGGATACCCTCCCACTGCGTCAGCGTGTAATTCTTTATTGTTTTTGCAGCGTGGCATTTGTTGCAGCGGGTGGTATAGATGGTTCTGCCCGACTGTTCTGAGGAAGGTTTTTCAGAAGTTTTGGGAGTACCGGGCGGAAGGGTTGGAATTTCAGGGGACGGTTCGGATGTGGAAGGCTTACCCTTTTCGGCATCCTGGTCGACCAGCGTTTTATCCTCGGTCTTCTGTGAAACTTCCGGCTGGGTTTTATCAGCCGTTTCAGACTTATTTATGTCGGGCATGGCTGTGGGAGGTGCCACTTTCCGGGTACAGGCCAGTACCAGCATAGTGAAGCAGATTCCTGCAGTTATGATCCGGCGTTTATTTATCATGATTCCCGTAAATATAGTGTTTGTCATGAAATACCGGAAGACCCGAAATAAGAATGCAGTACATTGGGCAGGCGAATACCCCCGTCGTACTGGTTGTTCTCCAGCAGACAGGCCATGATCCGGGGAAGGGCCAGGGAACTTCCGTTGAGGGAGTGTACCAGTTTTGATTTTCCGTCGGAATCCTTAAAACGAATCTTCATGCGGTTGGTCTGAAAAGTTTCGAAATTGGAGACAGAACTCACTTCAAGCCATTTTTGCTGTGCCGCGCTGAATACTTCAAAATCATATGTCAGCGCGGAGGCAAAGCTCATATCGCCTCCGCATAACCGAAGGATCCGGTAAGGGAGTTCCAATGTATGCATCAGCTTTTCCACATGCTCCACCATTTCTTCGAGTACGGCATAGCTTTTATCGGGGTGTACCAGTTGCACGATTTCAACCTTGTCAAACTGGTGTACCCGGTTCAACCCACGGACATCGGCGCCAAAACTTCCCGCTTCCCGCCGGAAACAGGCGGAGAAGGCCGTCATCTTTACAGGCAGTGATGATTCTTTCAGGATTTCATCGCGGTAAATATTTGTTACCGGAACCTCCGCCGTAGGAATCATGTAAAAATTATCGGCCGGCATGAAATACATCTGGCCTTCCTTGTCCGGCAGCTGTCCTGTTCCATAAGCGGAGGCTGCATTTACCATCAGGGGCGGGAGGTATTCCGTATACCCTGCAGCAGTATTGAAGTCCAGAAAATACTGAACCAGTGATCGCTGCAGTTTCGCGCCCTGTCCTTTATAAAGCGGGAAGCCTCTTCCCGTGATCTTAACACCTGTTTCAAAGTCGACAATATCATATTTCCGGATCAGGTCCCAGTGGGGAACCGCATCTGGAGGCAGGGAGGGTTTTACCCCACCCTCACGGACCACTATATTGTCGGCAGCTTCCTTGCCCGGAGGGACCAGGTCGGAGGGAAGATTCGGAAGCTTTACCAGCTTTTCACTGAGCTCTTTTTCGGTTTCGGCCAGCTTATCAGTCAGGGGTTGAAGGCTTGTCTTAAACTGGGCAACTTCTTCTTTTTTGCGCTCCGCCTCTTCTTTTTGTCCTTTGGCCATAAGCTGCCCGATGGCTTTGGAGGCCGCGTTTACTTTGGCAAGCGTATTGTCGGTTTCGAGCTGTAATCTTTTTCTTTCATCATCAAGGGCGATGATCTCATCCACGAGGATCGGTTCGGCAAAATGCTTGATCGCCAGTTTGTCCTTTACGGCCTGCGGGTTTTGCCGGAGTACCTGTAGCTGCAACATCTTCTTTTCGGTTTGCCGCAAAGATAAAGGAGAAGCCGAAAGTGCCCGCCGGCCTATCTTTGCGGGTCATGTACATGAAAGACGATCTCCAACAGCGCTGGTGGAATCTTGAAGCCAAATTGGCCGAACGTTTCGGGAAAAAGCCCGACATGGAGGCGATCCTGTTCCTGATCGGTATCCAGGAATTTGGCGAGATAAGGGACAAATTCACCAAGGAACAAAAGCAGGACCTGATGCATGTGGCCGTCTGCCACCTCTTGTCGGCAAGCGGTTATTATGAAATGGAACAGGTGGATGAGGATGGATGGCCTCATTTCAGGCAACTCCGGCCCATGCCTGATATGAGCCCTCCGGAACAGGAAAACTTTTTAAAAGACCATGTTCTATTGTATTTTGAACAACATAATTTCTGATATGAAAAAGATCATCTTCAGTTTCCTGCTGGGAGTGGGTGTTTTCAGCGCCGGGTTCGCCCAGGGGGACTCAACCCTTAAAAAAAAGGACCGCAAAAGGGATGTATCCCTGCAAACCAGCCAGGGTGAAATTGTGATCCGATTGTCTGATTTGACTCCCCTTCATCGCGACAATTTTCTCAAACTGGTGAAAATGCATTACTACGACGGAATCCTGTTTCACCGGGTCATCAGGGATTTCATGATCCAGGCCGGTGATCCCAACAGCCGAGAAGCCAAACCGGGCCAGCGCCTGGGCAACGGCGGACCGGGGTATACAATCCCCGCCGAAATCCGGGACCAGTTATTTCATAAAAAGGGAGTCATTGCCGCCGCACGCATGGGGGATGATGTTAACCCGGACAAAGCCAGCAGCGGCAGTCAGTTTTACCTCGCCCAGGGAAAAATTTTCACAGACGAGGAACTGGACAAACTTGAGCAGACTCGTATGAAAGGGAAAAAAATCCCGGCTTCGATCCGGGAAGTTTATAAAACGGTAGGGGGAATCCCGCACCTCGACATGAACTATACGGTATATGGGGAAGTGATCCGTGGAATCGATGTGGTCGACAAAATTGCGGCCGTTCCCACCAGTAAAGGGGTGGGCGGCGACAGACCCATTGAAGATGTGAAGATCATCAACGCAAGGCTGGTGAAGCGAAAACGTTCCTGATCGTTTTTTATTTAAAAAGGTCCTGCATAACAGGACCTTTTTAAATCTTCTTACCGATAAATTATTTTACTGGCCGGTTCCCATTCCTCCCTGTCCTCCGCCTTCGGCACGTTTCTTTTCGTCCTCCACAGCGGATTTCCGCTGACGGGCAGCTTTTACCTGGCTGTTCCCGAACCGGTAAGAGAAATTCATTTTCAGCTGGGGCATTTCCCCTCCGCCCCGGAATGTACTATACGCCCCGGTGAAGTTTGTAGAACCTCCCCATTGCATGGTCTGGAATATATCGCTGACAGCCACTTTCAGGTTAGCCTTGCCTTTTAGCAGCAATTTTTGGATCCCCAGGTCAACACTACCCATCGCTTTGGACCGGATCAAACCCTGCCATACCGACGGTGAAATATACAAACCGCTTAACTCACCGGTCCAGCCCTTTCCAAGATTAAAGCTGTTCTGCATGAAGTAGGTCAGTGCAAAAACTTTTTGATCCACTTTGCGGTTACCACCCCCGAAATCAGCCACATAGTGTGAGAAATTGGAGTTCAGTGAGGCGAAGAAGCTGTACCACTTGTACTGGAAGGGATAGCTGATATTCAGCGCTGCCACATCCTGGTTGGCCAGGTTCTTCTTGGTCAGGAATCCCTTGGTCTTGTCAATTGTATCCGGGATCTGTGCAAATATGTCTTTCACATGGCTGTATGTCAGTTTGATGGTCAGTTTGTACTTGTAAATATGGGTGATATCAAAGCTGTTTGTATACTGGGGGCGCAACGTGGTGTTCCCTTTCATAAACGTATATTCATTGAGTTTGAACTCAAAGGGATTCAGATCCTGGTAAGCCGGCCGGTCGATCCGGCGGCTGTATGAAAAGGTCCATTGCTTCATCGGATTCTTATTCAAGGTGATCGCAGCGCTGGGGAAAACGTCGGTATAATCACGTTTGAAAATTGAATCGTAGGGAATCATCATATTACCCACATCCCTGAATCCGGTGGAGTGGCCCCGTGAATGGGTGTTTTCCGCCCGCAAACCAAACTGAACCATCAGGCCTTTTTTGATTTGCTTATTATAATTCAAGTAAAGCGCGTTGATATTTTCACGGTATTTGAAGCGATTGCTTTTCAGGGTATCCAGCACCTTACCGGAGGTCAGGATATCATATCGCTGAAAGTCGTTGTCGGTAGTTACGATTCCGATCTTTCCTCCCAGACCCAACCGGCCACCCTTGAAATTCTGTTCGTAGTCTGTTTTATATGAAAACAGATCAATATCGGTAGGCGCGATCATATTGTAAATGGCCCGGTTCAACTCCGTCGTTCCGTCCGGTGCGTAATAATAGTTGGGTTGATACTGGTTGGAACGAATCTTGAAAAAACCGTAATCCACGTCCACATTGAGTTCTGTACCTCCTGTTTCGGCATACCGGTAATTCAGGTTGGCGTTTAAATTATCACGCTCCATGTCGTTGGTATTGGTCGCCCGCAGGATCCGGTCCGTGAGGCCTGTTGGCTTGTAAATAAAATACATGGGGCCTGCAGTTTTGAAATCGTTATTGGCCACATTCCCGTTGAGTACGACCCCGAGGGTGCTCTTCTTATCGATAAAGTAATCCAGCCCGGTTTTGAAACTGTGGGTGTTGTTATGAAATCTCATTTTATTCTGCTGAGAGAACAGGGTATCAAATTGCTCCCTGTCAGAGTTCATGAACATCAGGAATCTCCCGTTGTTGTAATTGTAATTCCCGAAGATGTTTACTTTTTTGTTGCGGTAATTGAGGTTAAGTCCCGTGTTGAACTTGGGATAATCGCCCTGCACATACCCGAGGTTGACAGATCCGTTTGTACCAAAAGATTTGTTTTTCTTCAACCGGATATTGATGATCCCCGCATTTCCTGCCGCCTCGTATTTGGCAGAGGGATTGGTGATGATCTCTATAGACTCGATCTGGGCCGATTGCATACTTTTCAGGTAATTGGCCAGGTCGCTGCCTGATAAGGGAGAGGGTTTCCCGTCGATATAAATCTGAACCCCGTTTTTACCCGCCAGGCTGATGTTGTCATCCTTATCCACCATGACACTTGGACTTCTGCGCAATAACTCAAGCGCGTCATTCCCTACCGCGTTGATAGTACCCTCCACATTCACGATGGTTTTATCGGCCTTTACTTCTACAAGTGGCTTTTTGGTGGTAACCGTAACCCCCTGCAGGTTACCTGCAATCTTGGAAATGATAAGTTCCCCAAGTTGATAGGTTCCCGAACCCGATAAGTCGAAAGGTTTGGAATAAACCGGCTCAAATCCGACATAACTGGCGCTGACAAGAAAACGCCCGGATTTACCGGCTGATATTGTGAATTTTCCGTCCGATCCCGTGGCAGCCAGTTTCACCACCGAAGAGTCCTTCGCGTTTAATAAAGAAACGGTTGATTTCTCAAGATCCTTGCCCTGTTGGTCTTTCACCCGACCGCTCACCTGCTGGGCCCGGGCAACAGAAAAACTGACCAAAAAAGCGCCCAAATACACAGCTAACTTTCTCATTTTCATATAGATTTGATTAGGAGGCACAAAGGTACTACCGTGTCATACAATTGTAAAATGATTCCCGACCAATGGCATAAAAATTCCCATGAACGGTAGGAACATTCCGGTGAAATGCAAACAACATCCCAAAGCCTCAATTTGTTTTTGAACGTTTTCCCTTAGGTTTGCGATCAAAATCACTGATTATGAATTTTCCCGCTGATCTCCGCTATACCAAAGACCATGAATGGATCAAAATGGACGGCAATACCGCCACTATAGGAATCACCGATTTCGCCCAGCGGGAACTTGGGGATATCGTATATGTGGAAGTGGAAACAGTTGGCCAAAGCCTGGAAGCAGGTGCGGTTTTCGGGACTGTGGAAGCGGTGAAAACCGTATCGGACCTCTTCCTCCCCATTAGCGGAACGATCACGGAACTGAATCCGGCTCTGGCCGGTGCCCCGGAGTCAGTTAATACCGATCCTTACGGAGCGGGCTGGATGATCAAAATGACCGTAAACAATCCGGCTGATGTTGAGGCACTGATGGATGCAGCTGCTTACGAGGCCATTACAGCCTGATACTATTCCTCTCTTTTAGCCCGACACTGCCTCCCAGGCTTGGGGTTCAATTGTATATTCGCGGGAATACCACCCCGGAAACCTTGTCACGGATGATCCTGTACGGACGAAACACTAATATTATAAAACACTTGACCGGTATAAGACCCACCCCCTGGCCCGCCCTGATCTGGCTGATCCTGGTAACGATTCTCCTGACCATCCCGGGTTCTTCATTTCCCAGTAATAACTGGATGAGCCGGCTGGGTCTCGACAAATGGATTCATATCGGTCTCTTCGCCATACTTGTATCCTTGTTCTGCTGGGCAAGTACCGGGAACAAAAAAAAACCTGACCAACTTAAAAGAGCTTTTATTATGACGGCCGGGTTGGGGCTTGTTTATGGGACGGCCATGGAATTTGTTCAGAAATATTTTGTGGCGAACCGCTCTTTTGACACCTGGGATATATTGGCCGATGCAGGGGGTTGTTTTGCCGGATGGCTTTTTTGTCAATGGAGGTACATAAAAAAATAAACCCCTGTAGAAACAGGGGTCGCAACCAAAACTAACTGCTTATGAGAAAATTGACTGCTTTTATAATAATGTCTGTAATAGTATAACGCAAATTTACTGCCTCTAGTGTGATGTTTGCTGTTAACGAAAGTTTAAAAGAACCAAATCCGTATTAATCCGTGCTTTCTCCAACGTAATAACCTTTTTTTCCAGGGTAAGCTTACGATACACATTACTTCAAAAAATTCCCCTTTTTTTCAAACAAACGTTCGGGAAAAAAATCAAACTTTTTAATTAAAGACTGACAATCAACCTGTAAAGAACAAACTTGCGAACGGCAACATTTAAATAATCTCTATTATACTTTCGAAATTTCATGCCAAAATCATCCAGCGCAAATATTGTTGTCCATTGTTTTAATGGATTTGTCAAGAATTAATCAGGATCATTTTCTTTAATCCTGCCAATTCATAAAATTTAATTCAAGTAATCTTTGGCAAATACTCTACCCGGGTGATATCATATTAAAAAACAGAATATCTATATCCTGACATTTCCGGGAACCTGCAAATCACAGCAGTATGAAAGTCAGGGAATTTTTCCCGGGCAAAGGCCCGGAACGGATAGATAAAAACCGGACTGGGAACCTGCTTTCCCAATTAACAAAACCAGGTCAGTTTTGTTTGGCTAATTTCTCAGAATTTTCGGCGAACTGCAACGCATCGATCAGTTCCCTGATATCCCCGTTTAATACTGCATCGAGGTTATAAAGTGTGAGCCCGATGCGGTGATCTGTGACCCGTCCCTGGGGAAAATTATAGGTCCGGATCTTGGCGCTCCGGTCGCCGGTGCTGACCAGGCTTTTCCTGTGACGGGCAATTTCTTCCTCTTGTTTGCGGACCTGCTCTTCATACAGTTTGGTACGCATCATTTGCATTGCTTTTTCGCGGTTGCCCAGCTGGGTTCGCTCTGTCTGGCAGATCACCACCGTACCAGTGGGAATATGGGTCAGCATTACCTTTGTTTCGACCTTGTTCACATTCTGGCCACCTGCGCCTCCACTCCTTGCGGTTTCCATTTTCACGTCACTTTCCTTCAACTCAAAGTCCACCTCATCCGCTTCGGGCATCACAGCCACGGTGGCCGCCGAAGTATGAACCCGCCCGCTGGCCTCCGTTTCCGGCACCCGCTGAACCCGGTGTACACCGCTTTCAAATTTCAATGTGCCATAAACATCCTCACCAGTAACTTCCAGCTGAACTTCCTTATATCCGCCAACTGTCCCCTCGCTTTCACTGAGGATCGCGGTTTTCCAGCCCCTTTTTTCGCAATACCGGATATACATCCTCAACAAATCGCCTGCGAAAAGGCTGGCCTCATCACCTCCGGTTCCGGCCCGGATCTCAAGAATCGCATTCTTATCGTCCTGCGGATCCTTGGGAATCAAAAGCTGCCGGATATAAGTCTCCATTTGAGTCTTCTTCTCCTCCAGCGCCGGGGTTTCCATTTTTGCGAGCTCCCTCATCTCTTCGTCAGTTCCCGCCAGCGCCTCCTTATAAAATTCCACATCCTCCAGGATCTTTCGATACTCATTGTATGCGGACACGATCTTTTCCAGGCTCCGGTACTCTTTGCTGATTTCCGTAAACTTCCGGTTATTTCCAACAATCTCTGGATTGGTCAGCGCGACCCCGAGCTGGTCAAACCTTGCTTTTATGGCCTCTAATTTGTCGATCATAATTTTGTCCTCGCAAATAAAAAATCCGGTTGCCCGGTGGGGGGCAAAATTAATGATTTGGCAATTGGAAGAGGTTATTTGAAATTTGAACCCATGGGTCTGATGAAATTTTATCCTGACCGGGTCTTCGACGGATACCGCTTTCGAGAACCCGGTATGGTTCTGGTTACAGACGAAACCGGCCTGGTTCATGATATCATACCCGATGGGGAAGCGGGAGAAGACCTGCTGCCCCTTCGGGGCATCCTGACACCGGGCTTTATCAACTGCCATTGTCACCTTGAACTCAGTCACCTGAAAAATGTAATCCCGCCTCACACCGGGCTGGTGGAGTTTCTTTGTTCGGTGGTTACAAAAAGAGAGTTCCCTCCCGAAAAGATCGCAGAAGAAATCATCCTGGCTGAAAAAGAATTGTTCGATAACGGTGTAGTGGCCGTAGGGGATATCGGGAATACGGCAGATACGGCAACCGTGAAAAAAGGAAGCAGGATCCGGTGGCAGAATTTTGTTGAAGTCCTAGGTTTTACCGATGAAAAAGCGACTGAAAACTTTGCCCATTACCAGGCTGTCGCCAACTCTTTGGAGGCCGCCCTTGCCAATGCGCCTGTTTTACACCGGACCAGCCTGGTACCCCATGCCCCGTACAGTATTTCACCCAAAACATTTGACCTGATTAATTAAGCCACCCGCGGACAGGTTATTTCCATTCATAACCAGGAACACCCTGCCGAAGATATTTTATATAAAACCGGAGGCGGGGATTACCTAAAATTCTTCCGGATCTTCGGCATGGAGTCATCTCCTTTCCCCGTGACCGGTAAGAGCAGTATCCGTTCGGTGCTGCCGCATTTCAATAACGGGCAGACGATCCTGCTCGTCCACAACAGCTACATGCCCGAAGAAGATATTGTGTGGGCCAACGAATTTGCCGACGCGAATGGTCTGCGCCTGGTATACTGTCTATGTGTCAACGCTAACCTGTATATCGAGGACAAGGTTCCGCCGGTTGGTCTTTTTATAAAACATGGATGTGAGATCGTGCTGGGAACGGACAGTTACAGCAGCAACTGGCAATTAAGCATCGTCCGGGAGATGGACGTACTTCGCCAGCATTTCCCCGACCTCCCGCTGGACACCGTTTTGCAATGGGCCACGAGCAACGGGGCCCGTGCACTCCGATGGGAGCAGGACCTGGGTAGTTTTGAAAAAGGAAAACGCCCAGGGGTGGTGCTCACAGATGAAGGATTTAGCTCGGTAAAACGCTTAGTGTAAAATCTCGTTCAGTACGGGGAGGGTTTTCAGCGGGGTGAAATCCTGGATGTGAATGGCGTAATAAGTCTCGATCCGGTGAAGAAGTTTTCTGCGGAATTCAGACCCGAGCCGGATTTCTTCCAGCTCGCCCGGTTGCATCACTTTCAGGAATTGTGAAACAACAGCCGCTTCCTTCCCTTCCAGATAATGGGGGTGATGAGGCGGCTCAGGCATAAACAAGCCTTCTTGCAGATCAAGGTATGTATTGCCGGCGTTGTAATTATCCCCGATCCGCAACCCGAAATGCACAGGCAGATGAAGTGCAAAGAACAAAGGCAGGTTTGCCATTACGGTTCCTTCGCTTTCATCCAGCTTCAGGAACACATCCTCTGAGAACTGGTACAGCCCGGGGTTGCTTTCCGGTTGTTTCAGACACCGGCTGAGAAGCTCGACCATAAATAGAGCAACCGCATTGCGGGGCACATCACTGAATACCTGCCGGTAGATTTCTGCCCATTTAAATTCACGGATCCTGTTGAGGTGCCTGAGTTCATTGTGGTAAACTACCAGGTCGAGGATCGCTGCAGGCTGAAACAGACCCGCTTTTCCGCTTCCCTTTTTCGAGGAGGTCCGGACTCCGTTAACCAGATAGGACTGCAAACCAAACAAACCGGTGAGCACAGAAACAATGACACTGGTCTCCCCGTATTTTACGGTGCGCAGTACAATACCCCTAGTCTTATGTAGTTTTTCAGACAAAATAAATCAGGCGCAAGGCTGTTATTGTTTAATAAAAAATATTTTAGCCGCCACCCGTTCCCTTTTCCCGGAAATCGCAGAACGTCCGTCATCACTCACCAATACCAGGTAGGCTCCCGTGGAGATTTTTTCTCCGCGGTAATTCCGGCCGTTCCATATTGCCTGTCCTCCCAGCGCACGGGTCTGGAACACAAGCCTGCCATCGGGTTCGGTGATCTTGACAATGGCATTCTCCACCAGTCCCCGGATGGCTATCGAACCTGTAAATCCAGGAGGTACGGGATTGGGAAAAACCAGTACATCCTGGTTCTTATCACCCCCCTCGGTAGCCGTGCCCCGGAATGAACAAACTCCTTTGAGCGTGGCAAAAAAAATCTCGCCGGTATAGCCGTCGATGGTGATTTTTTTTACATCACTACTCAGCAGGGGACTGTTATCTTCAGTAAACCGATAGATCAGCTTGTCCCCCCCGGCGCTGATAAGAAAAACTCCGTTCCGGGTTCCCACCCATTTACGATTGGCTCCATCCACTGCAATACTTCGAACATCCTGACCCCGAAACAGGTATCCGGCAAAGCTCCCCGCCGATACCACCGGCCAAACGGCATCGCATACCGAATTGGCAAAAGCGCTTTCAGGACACTGAATGACTCCTACCCCATCTGTGGTCCCTATCCAGATAAATCCATCTTTGTCCCTTGCCAGGCAGGTTACTTCATTAGAGGGCAGGTTCCCGTTGCCAGCGCCTGTAGAATATTTTTTCCACCGGTCATCACCCGTATTGTCGATGGATGTTCCATGGTCAAAACAAAGCAACCCGTTGCCAAGCGGTGCCACGATCCATTTATAATTGTTGTCGTCAATCTCCACCTGGGAAACGGCCTGCTGGAACAGGGGAAAGGGGACCGTGAAGCTTTTCCAACTCCCGTCGTTCTTCCGTACCCGGAGCGGTTCGGAAGAACCGAAATTGGAGAGCCAGAGATTGTTTTCGGCATCAAATGCAAGACCGGCCACCCGGAAACTGGAAGGATCACCGATCGCGGGGCCCAGGAAACCTTGCTTGTATATTTCAAAAGAAGGACCCTGTTTAACATGAAGCAGACCCCCACCGTATGATCCCGCCCATATTGTTTCATCCCTTTTATCTACGGTAATAGTGATAAAATCCAGCAGGGAATCGAGTACGGGAAAACGGTACCGGTTGATATTCGTCCACCCCCCAGGTCCAAACGTGAATAAGCCATCCCCATTGTACTGGTAATTCCAGGATTCATTTACGGCCCCCGAAGTAGCATAAAAAACCCGGTTATAAACCTGCATCTCACCACCGGCAATGGCCTGGGGGGAATTCAGAATATACTGTTCAAAGGAATTTCCCGCATCAATCCGGGAAAGGCTGGCAAACTGGTCGGCCACCCATGGTACTGAATTCAGTAAAATGGCTTTCCGGGGATATGAGACTGCTGCAGTCGAAGCGATAATACGTGAAATGGTGCCATCAGGGTTTACAATAACCACCCGTCCGACCCCGTTGACCTGTCTTTCACAGAGCTGGATGCTGTTCTCTGTACCATTGCTGCTGATCACGGGCCATCCGTCCGAATACACCAGGTTCCAGTTATTCCCGTTCTGAACAAAAAGCGAATCGCTTTTCTGAACAATGATGACCCCCCGGATATTCAACACATTATGGCAGGGACCGGGAGGCAAGCCATTGTTCCCGCTGAGAAGCTGCCAGTTGCTGAAAAGACCCGGGTTGGCAACGTTGAGGGGTGTTTTTTTCAGACCTTCCGCAGTGGCAGCATAATAGTAATTCGCATCTGTTGCAAACCCGCTAACCTGAACCTGGTTTCCCCCGTCCCCGATAAACCAGGAATCCCTGACCTCGTACCGCCTGCCGTCGATCACGATCACCCCCAGCCCTGTTGAGAGGTAATAGTTACCGTCCAGGGGGTATATATTATAAATAGTCTTATCCCCGGTGATATTGTCCCGTTTGATATCGGGGACATTGAACAGGTCGTTCCGGTACAGGATGTCGATATTACTGTTGGTGTATGCGATGAACAATTTCTGTCCCGCTTCATCGTACCGGATGGCGCGGATTCCCGTTTCCTGCAGACCGGTGACCCGGCTGTACCGGTTGATGGAATTATCCCGTGTATCTACGGAAAAAATGCTGTAGGGCGTGGCACAATAGACTATCCCGTTGCCGGCGGTAACATCAAGGGCGCTGTTATAGGGCAGGTGCTCCCTCCATTCTCCAACCGGAGGAAGGGGTTCCTGCGCAAAAACGGAAAGCCGGATCGCAAATAGTAATATGACAGTGATGGTCCGCACCTGTCAAAAGTATTCCAAATGATCAAATGCTTCATTGAACCCTTCAAAAACAGGTTGCGGCCCTGCTGGGTGACAGGTGTGCAATGATCCATTGAACATTTAAATCATTCCTTCCTGCGCATGATTACACTCATGTGAGAACGCAGTCACCCATTTAACTATTTTCCTGTTTCTTTGCAGCGTTACCATCGCCTGATTGTATGTGGCATAGCTTGGGGAAGTTCATTCTGAAATACCGGATATCATTGCTTATCATCCTGGCTGGCATCACTGCCTTCATGGGATATCATGCGTCAAGGGTGCAGCTGAGCTATGATTTCTCCCGCGCCATTCCCACAAATAACCCCAAATACAAAGCTTACCAGGAGTTTCGAAAAAAATTCGGGGAGGATGGAAACCTCCTGGTGATCGGATTACAGACTCCCGAGATCTTCCGGGAAAAACTTTTCAATGCCTACGCGGGACTGCAGCGGGATCTCCGCAAGATCAACGGGGTTGATGATGTGATCGCCGTAACCTCGGCTGTCAACCTGGTAAAGATTCCGGGAACTGAACGGCTGAAAGCCGACACCATTTTTGCCGAACGTGTGCTTACACAGGCCGAGATCGACAGCGGGGCCGCCCTCTTTCTGCGACTCCCTTTTTACCAAAACCTCCTGTATAATCCCGAGACCAATGCCTGGCTGATGGGTGTCCGGATCAACAAGGACCTGATGGCTTCGAAGGAACGGCTGCAAATCGTACAAACCATCGATGGCATGGCGGATGCATTTGGCAGAGAAAATGGCGTGACAGTTTACAAAAGCGGGCTTCCCCATATCCGCACTGAATTGTCTTTGCGGATCCTGAAAGAGATGAGGATGTTTATTGCTGCCTCCATTATTCTGTCTGCGCTGATCCTGCTGCTCTTCTTCCGGTCGTTTTCGGCCATGTGGCTTTCCCTTGCGGTTGTTTTTATAGGTGTATTATGGAGTTTTGGAACGATCGAGCTGATGGGATATAAGATCAGCATCCTGAACGCACTGATCCCGCCGCTGGTGGTGGTGATCGGGATTCCCAATTGCATCTATTTCCTGAATAAGTTTCATACAAGTTATAATGAAACGGGAAACAAAAAGGCATCACTGATCATGATGGTGCACAGGATGGGCGTGGTCACCCTGTTTTGCAACCTGGCCGCTGCCATCGGCTTCGCCGTTTTTGCCCTTACCCAAAGCCAGATCCTCAGGGAATTCGGGTACGTGGCCGGTATCAATATCCTGGCGCTCTTTTTTATTTCGCTGGTGCTGATCCCTTCGGTACTGAGTTTTCTGCCACCTCCCCGGTCGCGCCACACCAGGTATCTTCAAAATCCCCGCCTCAACCGTTGGCTAGACCGGCTGGAGCGCTGGTCACTGAATCACCGAAAGCTGATCTATACGATTTCCATAGTCATCGTCGTGGCATCAGTAGCCGGTATCACGCGGTTGAAAACCCTGGGATATATTGTAGACGACCTGCCGAAAGAAGACAAACTCTATACGGACCTGAAATTTTTTGAGCGGAATTTCAAAGGGGTTATGCCCCTTGAGATCATCGTGGACACCAAAAGAAAACGGGGGGCTACCAACCTCGGGAACCTGGCCCGGATCGATTCCCTATCCCGGTACATTGCCTCCATGCCGGATATTGCCAAGCCCCTGAGCGTCGCCGACGGATTCAAGTTTGTAAAACAGGCATTTTTTGACGGGGACAGTGCCAGTTATTCAATGCCCACTGAATTCGATATCCAGTTGTTACCCTACCTGCGGATCGGGAAGGATAGCGGAAATAACAAAAATTCCTTTGCCAGGCTGCTTGCCACTTTTATGGATAGTGAACGGCAGCAAGCCCGGATAAGTGTAAGCATGGCGGATGTGGGAAGCAACCGGCTGCCCCGGATACTGGACAGTATTGCCACACGTTCCGACCAACTGTTCCCAAAAGACAAATTTGATGTTGAATACACCGGTACCAGTGTGACTTTTGTGGAAGGCAACCGGTTTATAATAAATGGCCTCAAAGACAGTATTATGTGGGCTTTTGTCCTGATAGCCCTCTGCATGCTTTACCTTTTCCGTTCGGCCAGGATACTGGTTTGTTCCCTGATCCCCAATATTATTCCTCTCCTGATCACAGCCGGAGTTATGGGATGGACCGGCATTCCCCTCAAGCCCTCCACAGTGCTTGTTTTCAGCGTAGCACTTGGGATTGCCATCGATATCACGATCCGGTTCCTGGTAAATTACAAACAGGAGCTGCCGATCAATAACATGAATATCCGGAAAACGGTCATTGAGACGATCCATGGAACCGGTATCAGCATTATTTACACTTCGGGGGTTCTGATTGCCGGATTTATCATCTTTTGCTTCAGCGGTTTCGACGGGACCAAGGCCCTTGGCTGGCTCACCTCCCTGACCCTGGTAACCGCCACTTTTACAAACCTGGTGCTTTTGCCCGCCATCCTGTTGACATTCTTCCAAAAGAAAGACACCCTGTAAACCGCTGTTTGAGGTTGATTATCAAGCATTAAAATTGCCGGATATTAAGCAGCATACGATTCATCTCCATTGTCCTCAAAACGAAGGTTGGCCGGTCTTGAACCCTCCCCTCTCCAGGGGCAGTTTAGGGAGGCCAAATCTTAACAATTTTTTTTATTATCAGGTAGAGGTTATTTAATTTCAGGCCCTTGAATAAGGCTTTGATTTCTATTCATATACTAAAACTAACATTTACATGAGAAAACTGTATTTACTGCTCTTGGGTGTTGTGCTGTTTGCCTCCCAGGCAATCGCTCAGCGCACCGTTACCGGTAAGGTAACTGACGATAAGGGTAAGCCTTTGGCAAATGTATCTGTGCTCGCCAGGGGTACCACGACGGGTACTGTCAGTAAAGAAGACGGAACATATTCATTGTCGATTCCGGCAAACGCCCGGGCGCTTGTATTTTCTTCTGTAGACATGAGCCCGGTGGAATATGCGATCGGAAACGCAACGGTGATCAATGCTGTTATGAAAGCCGAGGACAGAACCATGTCTGAAGTCGTTGTGGTGGGTTATGGCACACAACAGAAAAAAGCATTTACCGGATCTGCATCCAAAGTGGATGCGAAGGAATTCGCAAACCTGATGACACCTTCGATCGACAAGCAGCTTGCCGGTCGTGCAGCCGGGGTGCAGGTAACGAATACCAGTGGCCTAGTAAACCAGCCCGCCCGGATCTTTATCCGGGGTGTTAACTCCATCAGCCAGGATGCCAGCCCCTTATTTGTCGTGGACGGTATTCCAATTATCGACGGGAATCTCGCCGCCACCACAAACTCAAATGCATTGGGTGATATCAACCCGGCCGATATCGAGAACATCGAGGTGCTGAAAGACGGATCTGCAACCGCGATCTACGGTTCCCGTGCAGCCGGCGGTGTGGTCATGATCACCACAAAGAAAGGAACCCGCGGACGAGCCAAAGTAAGCTATGACGCGACAATCGGTTTCAGCAATGTACTGAAACGTTTTGAGCTGCTGAATGCCGATCAGTTCGTTATGATCTCCAATGAAAAATTTGTCAATTCAGGCGTCGCTCCTCGGGCCGGCGTAAACCCGGGCGGAGTTAATACCGACTGGCAAAGTGTCGCCCTTATTGAAAATGCGCTTGTGCAGACCCACAACCTGAGTTTCCAGGGGGGGAGCGCCAAGACGACTTTCTATTTTTCAGCCAACTATTCCAAACAACAGGGAGTGGTTCGCAGTAACCGTAACCAGACTTTCCGGGTACGTATGAACCTGGAACACGAGGTCAATAATTTTATCAAATTCGGGAATAATCTTACTGTCAGCCGTCAGATCGACTACGACCAGAACAACGGGTCAAACTCTCTCAGCGGATCCATCGCTTCCACGCTGAGGCTGTTGCCAAACGTGGACCCCTACAACCCCCTTCACTCTACCGGGTACAATATCAATTTCCCGAATGCGAACTCAATTCCCATCGGACCGAACTCTGCCAGCGTGGACGACAACTTCACCAACGTGGCGTTCACCGTCAACATGAATAAGTTCTCCTCCGATAAATACCGGATCATCAACAACTCGTTCATGGAGCTTTCCTTTACAAAAAAACTGAAGTTCCGTTCGCAGATGTCGGCCGACTGGTTCAATGATTACAGTTACCAGGGTCTGGATCCCCGGCATGGTGATGGATACTCCTCCAATGGGGTGGCTTTTAACTCCAACCAGAATTTCCTCCGTTGGGTATGGCAAAATTATTTTAACTACAACCTGACGCTTAAAAAACACAGCTTTTACCTGACAGCAGGCCATGAGGTGCAAAGCCAAACCAATAAATTCCTGTCGGCTACCGGTTCCAGCCTGTCCGACTTCTTCTTCCTGAAGGAAAACCTCATCTCCGGTTCGGCTTCCACACAAACCGTTGGAGGGAGTTATTCCAAATCCGGATTTGAGTCTTTCTTTGCCCGTTTTAATTACGACTTTAAAAACAAATACTTCCTGCAGGCTTCCATTCGCCGGGACGGTCAAAGTTCCCTGGCACAAGGGAAGAAGTACGGTAATTTCCCCGGATTTTCCGTTGGATGGAGACCTTCCGAGGAGACCGGCTGGAAGAACAATTCATTTCTTCACAAATGGTTTCCGGAATTCAAGATCAAGTATTCATATGCCAAAGTGGGAACTACACTTTCCGGATTCCCTTACCTGTCCGCGACTTATGGTCCCACCCTGTACGGAGGCATAAATGCGATCGGACTGAATTTTATCGGGAATCCCGATATCCGTTGGGAAACCAGTACCAAACATGACCTGGGTGTAGAGTTCGGCATGTTCAACGGAAGGGTGAATGTAACGGCCGACTGGTTCAAGAACAACGTGGACAACCTGGTACTTGCTGTACCCACCCCGCCCAGTGCAGGTATCCCCGGTAACAATATCCGGCAGAATATCGGTCGGCTTACCAATACCGGTTATGAACTGGCCATTGATATCGCGGTCTTCCGGAATAAAGACTTCGGATGGAATGTCAACTTCAATTATTCCAATATCAAAAACAAAATCACCAAACTCTATGATATCAACGGCGCACCGGTTCCGTATATCCAGAACGGGAATTACAACCTGATCCGCGTAGGCGATCCCATCAATATCATTCACGGGTACCGGTATGCCGGGGTGAATACCCAGAACGGCTTCCCGATGTATTACAAAGCGGATGGCCGTCTGGTAGTCCATAGCAGTACAAACGGACAGTATTATTTCATCAGCAGCCCGGACGACGGTACCATTTCAAGCGCCAATGTAACCACGCTTACTTTTGCAGACCGCGACAAACTGGGCCAGGGGCTTCCCACATACTTCGGCGCCTTTACCAATAACTTCCGTTACAAGCAATTTGACCTGGAAATCATGTTGCGTTACTCGGGCGGGAACCAGATCATGAACACCACCCGCCAGGAAGCACTGTTGAGTAACAGTTTCCACAACAACGGCGTGGAAATACTGGATCGCTGGACCAAACCAGGCCAGGTGACGAATGTACCCAAGCTTTACTGGGGCCAAAGCAACCGGATCAACCAGAACAGCATCGCCATTTCCCGTTTTGTTGAGAGCGGAAATTACCTCCGGCTGCAAAACGTGGTATTTAGCTATACCCTCGACCGGGATGTGGTCAGCAACGTCTTCAAGAGCTATGTAGACAACATCCGTTTCTTTATCCAGGGCCAGAATCTTCATGTTTGGACCAAGTATAAGGGAGCCGATCCGGATAATATCACCGCCGGTGGTATCGACCAGAGCGTATCCCCGCAGATCCGGACGATTTCCTTTGGTCTTAACGTAGGATTTTAATTAGTAAGCAATTCAAAAAGTGATTATCATGAAAAAAATAAATAAATATCTTCTTTACTTACTGCTGCCCGCCCTGGGATTTGGCAGCTGTAAAAAAGCCATTGACCTTGCCCCGTATACATCAGTATCCGCCGACGAGGCTTTCAGTACGGCTTCCAAATGCCTGACCTCTCTCTATGGCGTATACGATGCGGCCCAGAGCGGGGATTACTTCGGGGCACTCCGGGGATATCCTTTCGGTGCCGCTCACATAGAACAGGGTGATTGCCGGGGTGAAGATGTAATCAATATCGCCGCTTTCTACCAGATAACTTACCAGGCTACCTACAACTCCTCTTATGCAAACGGGGAAGGTCACTGGAATTCCCTGTATTCTTTGATCAACAGGGCGAATATCAGCATTGACGGATTCCGGGTAGCAGGAAATTCGGGTGTGCTGAGTCCCTCTGTCGCCGCGCAGTACGAAGCGGAATGCAGATTCCTGAGAGCCTTGTCTCATCATGAACTCGTGATCCACTGGGCTCGTCCTTACCTGGATGGAAACGGCAGCCAGGTGGGTATCCCATATCGGGATTTCGCTGTTAACGTACCCGCCACTGTTGATTTGGTACGTACACTCCCGCGCGACAGGGTGGACACTGTTTACAAAAGGATCCTGAGAGATCTGGATTATGCAGAAGCCAACCTGGCCGCCAGTCTGAGCGGAAACGACCGCACCGTGCGTGCCACGAAAGCAGCCGCAATCGCATTAAAGATGCGGGTGAAAATGCACATGGGCGACTGGGCAGGTGTGATCGCTGAAGGAAACAAACTGATTCCTGCCGTCATCAACCCACTTGCTCCGACTTCTGTGGTTTCCCCGATTGGCTCCTGGGCCCTGACTGCTACCCCGGACGGCCCGTTTGCCAATAACTCTTCCTCTGAAAGCATTTTCTCCGTCCGGAACAGTTCTATCGACAATACCGGTGTGAACGGTGCCCTCCCCGCCATGCTGGGAGCCGCCAATTTGGGGGGTCGTGGCCTGGTAGCCGTATCGCCGATTCTTTGGAATAATGCCATCTGGAGATGTGATGATACCCGCCGTTCATTGTTATACGCCCAAGGCACCAATGCCAACAACGGCCAAAGCGTATTTACCAATAAATACCGGGATTATGTAAACCGGAGTGATTTCGCTCCTCATTTCCGTTATGCTGAAGTTCTGCTGCTGCAGGCCGAGGCCGAAGCACGGAACAACGGGGGCGTTTCACTGCGTGCCATCGATCTGCTGAACGTGGTTCGTAACCGATCAATCACCTCTCCCAGTATCAACCAGTATATTGCCGCCAATTTCCCGACACAGGTTGACCTGGTAAAGGCAATCCTGCTCGAAAGAAGGATTGAATTCCTGCTTGAAGGAAAAAGATGGGGTGATATTTCCCGTCTGGCCCTGGATCCCAATTACACCACAGGCGGTATTCCGGCCAAAGCGATCAACGGAGCTTCCGGCGCATCTATCTATAATTGCGGCGGAGCCTACACACCCGGTCAGGCCGGTATCCCCTACAGCGATTACCGCTTTATTTGGCCGATCCCGAATAACGAGATCGTCCAAAACCCGATCATCGCCCAGAATCCCGGATACTAATCCGGCTTTCTCATACAAAAAAAAGCTGTTCCAAACGGAACAGCTTTTTTTTGTAATCCGGAGTCTTTAGTTCAGAACTTCCGCCAATTTTTTATGAAGGTCATCGCCGCGAAGTGATTCGGCAATGATCTTCCCCTGGGGATCAACCAGTACATTGTAGGGAATCCCTTCGATCTTGTAAAGGGGAACGACTACACTGTTCCAGAATTTCAGATCGCTTACTTGTGTCCAGGTCAGATTATCATCCATGATAGCCCGTTGCCAGGCATCTTTTTGGCCGGGCTGATCAAGTGACACTCCGAGGATAGTAAAATTTTTGTTTTTGAAGTCGTTAAAAGCTTTTACCACATTGGGGTTCTCCGCTCGACAGGGCCGGCACCAACTGGCCCAGAAATCAACCAGAACATATTTTCCACGGAATGAGCTCAGCCTGACTTCTTTCCCGCTGGCATCAGGCAGGGTGATCTCCGGGGCATCCTGGCCGATCCAGCCTTTTGCGGATGAATTGAGTGTGGAACGAATGGTAATGATACCCTGGTGGTCAGGAAATTTTGCAGCCGCGTCTTCCACGATCTGGGTAACTTCTTCGTTGCTGAATCCCTTCAACCCGGAGCCGGGGTAATTGGACGTACTCTGGTAATACCCCAGCACAAACATGGACAAGGCGGGGTTTCGGCTTTTTTTAAGCTGCTCAAGCGTCATTGTCCTGATCTCTTCCCCTGTCCTGGACGCGTGATCCTTCAGCAATTGCAAGGTACTGTCGTTTCCCCCGACGCGGGACAGGCTGTCATATTTCTGGGCATCGGCGATGATTCCCTGGAGTTTATTATTGAATACGGTCATGTATTCTTTCATTTCCAGGCTGACCGGCGAACCCTTTACTTCATAGCTTTCCGGAAACTGGCTGTTTTCCTTGCTGAATTTTGCATTCACCGTGATCCTGGAAGCGTCATTGATGATCGCAGCGAGAGGGAAATTATTCTGGTCGAGCCGGATATTATATACCCGGGCTTCACCGGTTACGGTTTTGAGTTTATACTTGCCGTCTTTCCCCAGTTCAGCAGAGTCAACCACGGTACGCTGCATTGTCGTCATCGGGATTTCCTCGAGATAAATCATTTTAGCCGGGTTGTTGCTGATAATCCCGCTTACTTCCAGTTCATCTTTTTCTACTTTCCCCTTACAGGAAATCAAAAGGATCAGAGGTGTCAAGACCAGGATGAGTTTCTTCATGTGTATGATTTAAATTATGATTTTAGTTTTTTGATCAATAATTCATTGGTGACGCGGGGATCGGCCTTCCCTTTGGTTTGTTTCATCACTTCCCCCACAAACAGGGCCAACAGGCCTTTTTTCCCCTTTTTATATTCCGCCACCCTATCGGCCATCCGGGTCAGCACCTGGTCGATCACTGGCTCCAGTTCAGACTGTTCCGATTGCTGAAGCAGGTTGTGACGGACAGCGAGTTCGGCCGGATTTGACTCCGGTTCCCGAAGCATGATTCCAAATAATTTCCCTGACGCCGCTGAGAAACTTATTTTTCCCTCTTCCACTAGCCTGATCAGGACAGAAAGTTGCGCCGGTGCCAGGGGAAATTCACTGATCTCGGCATTTTGTTCGTTCATCCAGGTGCGAACCGGTCCGAGCATCCAGTTTGAAGCAGCTTTGTACCGGTCATTGCCTGATACCAGTTCCTGAAAATAATCAGAGAAATTCTTTTCTTCTGTCAGTACTTCCGCGTCATAAGCTGGCAGTTTGTATTGTGTCGTATAAATCCGGATCCTTTCCTTCCGCAACACGGGTAGTTTTTTACGGATGCCTTCAATCAGTTCATCCGGCAAAATAAAAGGAACCAGGTCCGGCTCTGGGAAATACCGGTAATCATCTGCATCTTCCTTATCACGTATTGCAAAGGTCTGACCGGTTACCGGATCAAAACCCCTTGTCTGTTGCAGAACCTCTTTCCCCGATTCAAGAATTTCGGTCAGTCTTATGGATTCAGCTTCGATCGCCCTTTTGACATGGCGAATAGAGTTAAGATTTTTGACCTCCACTTTTGTTCCAAGTTTCGGATCGCCATTTTTTCGGACCGAGATATTTGCGTCACAACGCAGGCTTCCTGCCTCCATATTGCCGTCACAAATACCCAGGTAACGGACCAGGCGTCTTACTTCAGTCAGCCAGGCAAAAGCCTCTTCCCCGCTGCTGATATCGGGTTCTGTAACGATCTCGATCAGCGGAGTTCCGGCACGGTTGTAATCAACAGATGTATACCGGGCGTCTGCATCATGAATACTTTTCCCGGCATCCTCCTCCAGGTGGATCCTGTTTAGCCGGATCGTTTTCTCTGTTTCCCGGCCCTCTGGTTTGATAGTCAGGTGGCCCCCGATGCAAACGGGAGTGGTATGCTGGGAAACCTGGTAACCTTTGGGCAGGTCGGGATAAAAATAGTTTTTCCGGGCAAAATGATTGTGTTTCGTGATCGTGCAGTTACAGGCCAGTCCCATCCGGATGGCATATTCTACAGCTTTTCGGTTCATCACGGGCAGGGTACCGGGATGGCCCAGGGTAACCGGGCTTACCTGTGTGTTTGGCCCGGCTCCGAAGGAAGCAGCATCGCTGCAAAACAGCTTGCTCTTCGTTTGCAACTGCGCGTGGACTTCCAGGCCCACCACGGTTTCATATCCTTCCATTCCAGTCATGATCGATAATCAGATTCCCCCGTTTTCCTCAAGGGAACGCAAAATTAACTGATTTGGGGCAGCAGGCAGGATAAGGACCCGTTAAAAGAAATACCCCCGTTCAAACGGGGGTATTTCTTCTGGCCTGGTCTCTGTGATCAGAGATTTGTCGTTTTTATTTTTCTTGGCATTTTAACTTCGATATTCTGGGACTTCCCAGCCCTTTTGAGCTGGAACCGGACGGTCGGGTTGTCTTTTTTCTCCCTTAACAGAGCCGAGATCTCATCTACGGAATTGACGGCCTTATCGTCCAGGTGGGTGATGATATCATCTTCTTTGATCCCGGCCCTGGATGCATTGCTGTCTTCATCCACGTCTATCACTTTTACTCCTTTACCTTCTTCAGTGTCCTGAACGGAAAGACCTAATTTAGGAGAGCCCCCGGACCAGGCAAAGGTCCTGTAATTATCCCGTGGAACTTTTACATCCGGAGTCCTGGGAGCGATCCGGTCAAATTTCATATCTCCGAGGTCGATGTTGAAGTGTTGTCCGTCCCCGATAGAGAATGCACCTACCCCCTTCCATTTGGTAAGTTCGGCAGTTGTTTTCATTTCCTTTTTTTCCCGCAGGTAGGTGATACTTACCTTATCTCCCGGTTTATGATTCCGGATGGCTTGCGAAAGATCATCCGGTCCACCGATCCTGGTATCCCCGACCCGGGTTATGATATCTTTTTCCTTTAATCCCGCTTTCTCGGCAGCACTGCCCTTGGTTACATCTGCAACCTGTGCTCCGGCATCCGCTTTATCGGTGGTTACACCCAGCATGGCCCTGTTTTCGTCTTCACCGAATAGAGTCAGGCCTTCATTTCCTTTGAAATTCCAGGTACCTCCGCGAGGAGCCCTGAAATAACTCAGCGATTCAAGGTCCTGCATCCGGTTGATCCGTACATTGAGATCACCGTTTTTGTCCTTGTATTCATCGAGTGGTTTACCATTAACTGTGATCTTATCCCCGTCAATCTGGACCACCACTTTCTCTTTATTCTCCCCTTTTCTGGTGATCACGATCTGTTCTACTTCCTTTTTTCCCTTATCTCCTTTATCCCCTTTTTCATCTTTTTGTGCTTGCAGGTTGGGGGAAACCAGGAAGGCTGCGGCTGCGATCATGGCCAGGTTCAAATACCATTTCTGTCTCATGTTAATTGCTTTTGTACTGAACTACGTTAAGTTTCGTAGTCAAATATAAAGACATTTTCTGAAATACGAAATGTTTCGGAAATGTTAAAACGGCTTTGCTTTTTAAGCGGATAAATCAACGGATAAACGGGTTGTAAGCTTCATAGGTCCGGTGCAACAAGCCCTCGATAACTTCCTCACCAACATAATCCATTCCGCATTTTTCAAGAACCCGCAGAGAGGCGGAATTATCCGGAAGGGCCCTTCCCACGATCCTTTTCAATTCCAGCCTTCTAAATCCGAAATCCAAAACAGCCATGGCCGATTCGGTGGCATACCCCTTTCCCCATTCGGATTTCATAAACCGGTATCCCAGGTCCACCTCATCCAGTTCCGGGCGGTATTTCAACCCGCACCACCCGATAAAAACCAGGTGGGGTTTTGTATGCACGGCCCATCGACCGTGGTTGTAAAGCCTGTACTGGGGTAAAATAATCTCCGCCAGCACCTCTGCCGCATGTGCCCGGTCCCTGACCGTATCGCCGGTATAGCGTGTAACATCTGGATCCTGGTTCAGCAGGCAGATCAGCTCCGTATCATCTTCCGTAAATGTGCGGAGTATAAGCCGCTCTGTTTCTATTATAACGTTCATAAATAACCGAAATACAATTACGGCTCAAGCGGTTTGGACAATTCCGGGAAATGAAATCGCCTGGCTGACAGGCACAGGTCTTCTACAATAATTTTTTCACTGCTTCGATCACCTGGGAAAGATTCCCCGCTTCCTGACCTCCGGCCGTGGCCAGTGTTTTCTGCCCGCCGCCCCCGCCTTTGATCAGGGGCGCGACATGTTCTTTGATGATCTTCCCGGCATCCAGTTTTTTGGCAGCCACAACGGAATCGGAGATCCCAACGGCCACATAAGGCTTGCCACCCAGGTTTACGCAGAGTACCGCCACATGGTCACGGATATGGTTTTTCAGGTCAAGACAAAGTTTTTTAAGCGCTTCCGGATTACTGACCTCGACGATATCTGAAATAAAATTTACGCCGTTGATGATCTCATCTTTCTGCATCAGTTCATTCCGGATCCCAACCAGCTGGCGGGCTTCCATCATTTCCAAGTGCTTTTTAAGCTCGGCGTTTTCATCCTGAAGGTTCGCAATGGATTTGCGGATATCCTTGCTGTTCCTGAGTAATTCCCGGATCTCCTCTATCAACATAATTTTTTCATTGATAAATTGTTCCGCCTGCAACCCGCACAACGCCTCCACCCTTCGAACCCCGGCCGCCACAGCAGTCTCCCCGGTGATCTTAAAGACTCCCAGTTCACCGGTTGCTCCCACATGGGTACCCCCACAAAGTTCTACGGAATAACCCGGATCCATGATCACCACCCGGACCAGGTCTCCGTATTTCTCTCCGAAAAGAGCCATGGCACCGAGTTTTAATGCCTCATCTTTGGGCATGGTCTTTACCACAACCGGGATATTCGCCCTTATTTTTTCATTGACAAGTGATTCGACCCTTGCCACTTCTTCCTGCGTCATTTTGGCAAAATGAGAAAAATCGAAACGAAGATGATCTTCATTTACAAGCGATCCCTTTTGTGCTACATGCGCCCCCAGCACCTGGCGCAATGCCGCATGTAACAGGTGTGTGGCCGAATGATGCAGCGCCGTATTCTTCCGGATTCCCGGATCCACCCGGGCCTTTACAGGACCTGTTATATCAGGGGGAAGCTTTTCAGCAAAATGGATAATCAGGTCATTGTCCTTTTTGGTGTCTGTAATATATACTTCTTCATCATTGATATAAAGCACACCCCGGTCACCCACCTGGCCTCCACTCTCCGCATAAAACGGGGTTTCCTCCAGCACCAGTTGGAAGGACTCCTTCCCCTTCGCCTTTACCTTACGGAATTTCAGAACTGCTGTTTCGGTCTCGAGGTAATCATACCCGACAAAACGGTTGGACCCTTCCTTTAATTCCACCCAGTCGCCCGCATCGATGGATGTGGCGGCCCGGCTCCGTTCCTTCTGTTGTTTCATCTCGGTGTCAAACCCCGCTTCATCGATATCCAGTTTATTTTCAGCCGCAATCAGACGGGTCAGGTCGAACGGGAAACCATAAGTGTCATACAGTTCAAATGCGTCTTTACCGGATATCTTGCCCCCCGCGATAAGATCATCCACCCGTTTCAGTCCTTTTTCAAGAGTTCGTAAAAACGCTTCCTCCTCCTCTTTCACGACCTTACCAACAAAATCGGCCTGTTGCATAAGCTCGGGAAAAACCTTTTCAAACTGTGCTGCCAGGACCGGGACAAGTTGGGTAAGCAGCGGGTGTTTGTAATCCAGGTAGGAGTAATAATACCGTACCGCCCGCCGCAGGATACGCCGGATCACATAACCTGCTCCTGTATTGGAGGGAAGCTGCCCGTCTGCAATGGTAAAGCAGATCGCCCGTATATGATCAGCTATCACACGGAATGCAACGGCTTCCCGGGTATCGGAGCCGTCGTAATGTTTCCCTGTAATTTTTTCTGTAGCCGACAACGTTCCTGTGAAAATATCCGTGTCGTAGTTTGAGTTCTTTCCCTGAAGTACCCGAACCAGCCTTTCCAGTCCCATTCCCGTGTCCACATGTGTGGCAGGAAGGGGCTCAAGGGTCCCGTCCTTCTTGCGGTTATACTGGATAAACACATTATTCCATATTTCGATGACCTGTGGGTGATCCTTGTTTACCAGGAATTGTCCGGGTAGTTTTTTTCGTTCTTCATCACTCCGGCAGTCTACGTGAATTTCACTGCAGGGTCCACAGGGCCCCGTATCTCCCATTTCCCAGAAATTGTCCTTTTTATTGCCGAAAATGATCCGCTCGTCAGGAAGTATTTCTTTCCATTTTGCCAATGCAACGGAAGAAGAAGGAAGCCCCTCCTTTGAGTCTCCTTCAAATACGGTGGCGTACAACCTGTCCTGGGGAATTTTATACACTTCTGTAAGCAGCTCCCAGCTCCAGGTGATCGCTTCTCTCTTAAAATAATCCCCAAAGCTCCAGTTACCGAGCATTTCGAACATGGTATGATGATAGGTGTCCACCCCCACTTCTTCCAGGTCATTGTGCTTTCCACTGACCCTTAAACATTTCTGGGTGTCGGCAACCCGGCCATAAGGAGGTGTTTTATTTCCCAGGAAGTAATCTTTGAACTGGTTCATCCCCGCATTGGTAAACATGAGGGTGGGGTCGTCTTTTACTACAATAGGCGCCGAAGGCACAATGGTGTGACCTTTTGATTTAAAAAAATCAAGAAATGCCTGTCGAATTTCGTTTGCTGTCATGGTTATTTCTTTTTTCCAAACCTGCGGTTCTTCCCGGCGGTTCTCATCGTATTTCTTTGTTGGGTTTTTTCAGGAGCCCAAACGATAAACTGGGTTGATTTTTGCTGTTTAACGGGCTATATTTGTCAGCCCTGCAAATGGGTGCAAAGGTAAGGTAATACCCAAAGTGGAGGAAAGGGGTGGTTCCGGCCAGGGACCGTTTTATCATACTAGTAAAACCATCGGTTGAGGGTATGAAAAGAATCAAATATTATTATAATACCAATACGCTTCGATACGAAAAGCTGGAAACCCCTTTGCGTGTCAAAGTGTTGCGGATATTCGGATTCCTGGCGGCTGCCCTGGTTACCGCAGCCCTGATTTCATACGTGGCGTTCCAGTTCATCGGTTCACCCCGGGAAAGGATCCTTTACCAGCAAAACAGGATCCTCCGGGATAATTACCGCGACCTTGGGGATACCCTGGAATCAATCCAGCGCCAGATGCGGGACCTGGAAAAACGGGACAACGATGTCTACCGGGCCATTTTTGAAGCCAACCCGGTACCGGATAGTGCCCGGGCCAAGGAACTGGAGGTAAAACAGGAGATTGCTAAAGTGGAGAATATCAAGGACCACCTGCTTTTTTCCTCCGTACTGTCCACCGTGAATAACCTCAGGAGCAGGATCGAAGCCCAAAAAAAATCATATGCTGAAGTAGAGGAACTGGTCCGGAATAAGGAACAATTGCTGGCACATACCCCGGCTATTCAGCCGGTCAGCAACAAGGACCTGAACCGGATCGCTTCGGGTTTCGGATACCGGATCGACCCGGTTTACAAGACCACGAAAATGCATGCAGGGCTTGACTTCTCTGCCCCCCAGGGCACCCCGATTTACGCAACGGCAAACGGGACAGTTTCAACAGCAGGAAATACGGGCAACGGCTATGGTAACCACGTGATCATCAACCACGGCTTCGGGTATGAAACTCTTTACGGACATATGGTACGGGTCAAATCAAGACCCGGGCAAAAGGTTACACGGGGCGAAGTGATCGGCTGGGTGGGAAGTACCGGGAAATCCACGGGACCGCACTGCCATTATGAAGTTCATAAGTACGGAAACAAGATTGACCCCATTTACTTTTTCTACAACGATCTTACCCCGGAACAGTATGATTTGCTCCTGAAGAAGGCAGCAGCCAGCAACCAGAGCCTGGATTAACAATGGCTACCTCTGAATTTTCCACAAGTTCCTATACCCACCGGACAAAGGCAAAACCCGTCGTACCTTTATATACATGGGAAAAACTTTGTCACAAATTACTTTTGATTTTGCCGCGGATACGGATACCGGAGAAACGCCGGTGACGCCGCCTGCGACTCAATCGAAAATTCAACCCGGACCGGAGCCGGCAAAACCGGTGCCTTCACCGGATTCAAAAAACATTGTATCCGAAGAACCAAAAGCGGCCCCGGGCAAACGCGGCCGAAAATCTCTCAAAGAAATCTCACTGAGCGCCGACCTGGTCCAGGTACCGGAGGACGAGGAGTTATTCAAAAAACAATACTACTCAATCGGCGAAGTAGCAGCCATGTTTCGGGAAAACCAGTCATTGATCCGTTACTGGGAAACGGAATTTGATATCCTCCAGCCCCGCAAGAACCGGAAAGGAGACCGTTTTTTCCGACCGGTTGACATCAAAAACCTGGTCCTGATCTACGACCTGCTCCGGCGACGCAAATTCACCATCGAAGGCGCCCGTGAATACCTGAAAAAAAATAAGAAAGCCGAAGAAAAATTCGCAATGATCCGGTCGTTAGAAAAGATCAAGGGTTTCCTGCTTGAAATAAAGGCGAGTCTTTAACTGGAGGCTCGTATCTCTCCTTAATTTTTCGTTTTCAAAAATCCATGGTGCAACTTTAACAAGACTCCCCTCATCTTTAACCGGTTCCCTGTTAGTTTTGCGCCTTAGAATCACCGATATGAAAAAAATATTGCCCGTTTTTATCCCTGCCCTTCTCTTTGCCGGCACGATCATGGCGCAAACGCAGTACCAGGTGTTGGTGGAACGCCCTAATGAAAAATCTTTAAAGGGGATTATTTCAAAGGAAGTCCTGCTGAGTGACTCCACGTTTACCTGGTTCGCGGCCAACCAGAAAATTTACACCCCGCAGGCATCCGCCGTGGAGGCCCTGAAGGCCAAAAAGGATTCGGTGGAATTGCTGGTATTTATGGGCACCTGGTGCGAGGATTCACATTTTGTCATTCCCCGTTTTTTCGCGCTCCTTGATGCGGCTGGGTTCCCCGGCGACCGGGTTACGCTGATCGGTACAGACCGAAACAAAAAAACGCTTGGTCATCTTTGCGAGGCTTTGAATGTAACAAACGTACCCACAATTATTGTCATGCGCAAAGGAAGGGAAATGGGCCGTGTGGTGGAATACGGAAGCTCAGGTATGTTTGACAAGGACCTGGCTGCCATCCTTACAGCATCCCGCTAATCTTTTTGCTACATCCGCCGGCCGGAATTTGCATCCGCAAGCTCAATCCCGAGATCCGCGATCTGTTTCAGGCATTTCAGATTGATTTCCTGTTTGATGGCATTGAATTCCTGCAAGGTGGAAGGCGCGGTATAATATTCTATGGCCACAACAATCCCTGAAGCTGTGATATCAGAAAGGTGAACATGTGCATTTTCCACTTTTGGTGTGTTCATGACCGAATGAATTCCGGCCAGTAATTTCTCCACCAAATCCGGCGGGGTCTTCAACCCGATTTCAAGAATCAGGTCTGCCCGCCGCTGCGTTCTCAGGCTGAGGTTATCCAGGATGCTGTCGACCATTTGCTTGTTGGGTACGCTTACATAAGTCATCTGGTTGGTCCGGATCCGGGTACTTCTCAGTCCGATCCGATCGACTGTACCCGTAACCTGTTGCACTTTTACAAGATCCCCTATGGTAAACGGTTTATCGGTAAAAATGATAAAGGAGGCTATCAGATTCTCAAGGCTTTCACGCAAGGCCAGGGCGATTGCCGCACCCAGGATACTCAGACCGGTCAGCAACCCGCTGACATCAAGCCCGAACGCATACCGGAGTACGAGCATGATCCCGATGATTACCAGTATGACCTTGAAAAAATCCTTGAAAAATACAATGAGTTGGTTGTCGAACTGATCCGGCGTGATATTGGCTCGCTCCTCAAGGATAAGTGCGATAAAGTCGATCATTCTCAGCAACAGGTTGGTCAGGGCCAGGATCAGGAAAATGGTCGCCAGGCTATGGGCCACATCCCGGACCGTGAACTTGTAAATATCCGTATCCAGCTGCGCGGGAAAATGAAGCCGGTACAAAGAGATAATGGAAACGAGGACCGCCAGGAATAATCCAAGCGGCTTAACCACCAGTTTGATGAAAGATTGCCGGTCAACCCCTTTCCAGATCCGGCGCACGATTTTGTATAACAGACCGGCGATATAACGGGAAATAAATTGCTTCACCAGCCAGATAAAAAGTATGACACCGGCGGCCATCAGGTAATCCTTTACCGGGTTATCAAACCATATCTGCTCCAGGAAATCATTCATAGTTGTTCGCTTTATGAAATAAAAATATGGAATCCCGCCCAGACGGTCGGTTAACGAAGTGCGTAGATATAGACGCAATCCTGCCGGTCTCCGCTACCGGGTTTCAGGGCATATAAACGCGAGGAGCTGAAGTTAAAACTGCGGCCTTGACGGATAGGTTCGGGCAACTTCCAGTCATCTACCCGGAAACTGCTGATCTCATACCGGTTCAGTGTATCCTCTTTGGAGCCGAATATATATTTGCCACTCACTTTGAAGTTTTGCCATTGCTGGATCAGGATCCCGTTTTTCAGGGCCCCGTAATAATCGAAAACATATACCCCGCGTGCGGGGTCATATAGATACACATACTTATTTTCATCCGAGATCTTGACAGGTGTAATGGCCTGGCCGAGAATCATACGGAAATCAGCTGTTTCCAGCAGTAGTTTTCCGTCTTCATCGATTTTCTTGAGTTTGGCCTCGAACTCATCATACACCCAGATCTTATTATCATAGGACTGGCCCACGGTCCGGGCCTGGAGCACGCCGGCCTTCCTCAGGTCAACCGTATTAACCGCGTTCAGGAACCTGTCGAGCATCACCACAGTGGCGAAATCCCGGTAATAAAGTAGCACTTTGAGGGGATTGGAAACATCGATTAGAGTAGCCTGTCCGTATTTTCGGATATCATTAAAGACAGCCACTGAATCGCCGTTGGAATTGAATTTTTTGACCTGGTTCCGGCTGTTGAGCAGGTAGAGATTATCGAGATTATCTACCGTAAAACCAGTGATATCGCCTGTAACCACCCGGAGCAGCCTGAAACTGGTATCGGTCTGGGCCTGGCCTCTAAGCGTAATCAGCCACAAAAAAATGAATATGAACCTGAGTCTAATCATTTCATCCGGATAAACTTTTCCTCCTGCCCCGTATACGAATGCAGTTGCAGATTCTCCCCGTCAAATACTGCATAACTGAAATACCGGATCCAGTCCCCCAGGTTGATATAACGGCTCCCTCCGGGGAACGTGAAATCAATGGCGAGGTGCCTGTGTCCGAAAACAAAAAAATCAAACGGCTTTCGTTCCATTATTTCCTTGCAGTATATGATCAGCCACTCTTTCTCCTCACCAAGAAACTGTTCCTCCGCCTGGCCTGTCTGTGCCCGGCTTCGCCTGCTGAGATAATGGGCAAGACCCATGCCAACCACGGGAGGGAGAATCCCGAACAGCCATTTGCTTACCGGGTTGCGAAACAATTTTTTGAGTCTTTTATAGCCATGGTCTCCCGGGCCGAGTCCTTCCCCATGTCCGACCAGGAATTTCTTTCCGTAGCGGTCTAGTTCCCGGGGTTCATAATAGACAGGGATATTCAGTTCCTTTTCGAAATAGTCACGCATCCACATATCATGGTTACCTGTAAAAAAATGAATGGTGATCCCACTGTCACTCAATTCTGCCAGTTTGCCCAGTAATCGTACATACCCCTTGGGCACTACTTTCCTGTATTCATACCAGAAGTCAAACAAGTCCCCCACCAGGAAGATTTCTCCTGCATCGGACCGTATCTCGTCCAGGAAGCGGACGATGATCTTTTCCCTCACCAGGCTGGAAGGATGATCGGGTGCCCCAAGATGAAAATCAGATAGGAAATATATTTTTTTACCCACGGTCCCGGGTTATTTTGAATGAATGATATTGCTGCCTGATGCTGAGGCATTGCACTTTTTACCCCCTGATCTGAAAATCGAAAGGATCGGAATGGGTCTCCGTTTGTCCATGAAGCCTCATTTCGTTTTCCCCATATATTCCATCATGTCGCCTGAAGGGATCACCGGCCTGCCGCTTACATCCCCGTTGTACCAATAAATCCAGGCAGGGATTGTTTGCCCGTTCAGGTGGGCCTCTGTCAGCTCGCGGCGGTACAATTGAACTTCATCCGGTTCCACGGATACGCCCTCATAGTCATCGAGTTGGCCGATGGCCCATGAAAATTCATGGGCCTCTTTGATCCGGTATAACTCACCGATGATAAAATGATCGCCGTCCGCAGGCACCCCGGCCGGGTAGGTTCCCATGTCAAACAGAACCCCTTTGACTTTCGCGGGTCCGACAAAACTGAAAAAACGACTGATATACTCATACATGGGGTGATGAAACCCGCTTCGGAGCGAGCCATACACAAATAGCTGGAAAACACCGTGACTGGTCATGCTGTAAAGATAGGTCATGGGGGGAAGAGAGAAAAAGGATCGGAGGAGAAATGCAGCAGGAAATGGCTAGCCCTCCACAAGGAAAAGATATACTTCGGCAGGGCCGTGTACCCCTACCACCAGGGTTTTCTCGATATCTGCCGTCCGGCTGGGTCCGGTGGCGAATGTGACAAGGGAGGGGATGGCAGCCCCGTACTTCTCACGGACTGCCTGCAGCGCATCCCGGATATCATAAACCAGCTGGCTGGTATAAGCAATACAGATATGAATCGGGGCATACACGCTGGCGGAACGTCCGCCTGCCTGGGCAGCGCTCAAGACGATACTCCCGGTCCGGGCCACCAGGTACTCGCAGCCTGTTACCGAGGCGTCACATCCGGCCAGGTCATCCCTGATAAGCCTTTCCTCCAGTTGAGGAGCTGCCGAACCCAGGAGCTTGTTGTCGGGGCAAAAAATCTTCTTCCAATCCTGTTTCTTGATCAGACTTGTCAGCTGAAATGAAAGCTCCTGGTGATTAATGCAGTAGATGAATTTTCCCTGCAGCCGGGTGAACTGTTCGGCGAATTCCACTTCGGGTTCCTGCTGGAGGGGATGAAAAACCGATTGTGTTCCCTCGCTTTGGGGGAAAGGCAAAGGCGTTGAATGACTCAACGCCTTGCGTATTCTTCTTAAGATATTCTCTTTTGAAGGAGAAACATTCATAGCGGTTCCAGTTGGGTTATACTGAAGGAGCCAGGCCAAAACCTTCTACCGGCCCATCCAGTTTATCATCCTGCTTTTTTTCTGCAACAGCAGGGATCTCCTCAGCCGCGGGAGCAGTCTCGGTCTCATCCACAGCGAGGGGTTTCTTTTCTTCGAATGGACGTTTCCCGATCAGCGCTTCCACATCGCTTTGAAAAAGAACTTCCTTTTCAAGCAGGGCATTCGCCAGTTTTTCCACTTCCGCTTTTTTATCCGTCAGGAGTTGCTTTGTCTTTCCGTAAGCCTCGTCTACCAGTTTCCGAACCTCTTCATCGATCATCCTCGCTGTTTCATCCGAGTAGGGTTTGGTAAATGTGGTCTCTTGTTGCGGATCATAAAAACTGATATTGCCCACTTTATCGTTCATCCCGTAAACGGTTACCATTGCATATGCAATCCGGGTTACCTGTTGGAGATCGTTTTGTGCACCGGTGGAGATTTTCTGGAAGAAAATATCCTCGCTGGCCCGGCCGCCAAGCGTCATACAGATCTGGTCGTTTAGCTGATCGGTATTATAGAGGTACTGTTCTTTGGGTGTGTACTGCGCATACCCCAGTGCTGCGGTGCCCCGCGGAACGATTGTTACTTTCAGTAACGGATATGCATGCTCCAGGAACCATCCGCAGATGGCATGCCCGGCTTCATGATAGGCAATGATCTTTTTCTCCTCGGGAGAGATGATCTTGTTTTTCTTTTCCAATCCGCCAATCACCCTGTCCACCGCATCCTGGAAATCGCTCATATCAACCGCTTCTTTGTTTTTGCGGGCTGCGATCAGGGCTGCTTCATTACATACATTCGCGATATCAGCGCCCGCAAACCCGGGGGTTTGCTCGGCGAGTTTATGAATATCAAGGGTTTTTGAGATCTTAATCGGCTTGAGGTGCACTTTGAAGATCGCTTCCCGGCCCACCAGATCGGGTTTGTCGATCGTGATCTGCCTGTCAAAACGACCCGGACGAAGCAGGGCTGTATCCAGTACATCGGGTCGGTTGGTGGCCGCCAGGACGATGATGCCCGAGTCGGTACCAAAGCCATCCATTTCCACAAGCAACTGGTTAAGGGTGCTTTCCCTTTCGTCGTTGCTCATCATCACATTCTTTCCCCTGGCACGCCCGATGGCATCGATCTCATCAATGAAAATGATACAGGGCGCTTTTTCCCTTGCCTGCTTGAACAAATCCCGAACCCGGCTGGCTCCGACGCCCACGAACATTTCCACGAAGTCGGATCCGCTGAGACTGAAGAAAGGCACTTGTGCTTCCCCTGCCACCGCTTTTGCAAGCAGGGTTTTCCCTGTACCGGGAGGACCGATCAACAGGGCGCCTTTGGGTATCTTACCTCCGAGATTTGTATATTTTTTCGGGCTCTTGAGGAAATCAACAATCTCCATCACTTCCACCTTGGCCTCATCCAGTCCGGCAACATCTGCAAAGGTGATATTAACCTTGGTGCCTTTGTCAAAAAGAGTGGCTTTGGATTTGCCGATATTGAAGATCCCGCCGGGACCTCCGCCACCGCCGGCACCACCGCTCATTTTGCGCATCAACAGGATCCACAAAGCCACAAAAATCAGCACGGGCAGCAGGAACTGCAGGATACCGCCGAAAATATCGCGCTCATTGTCCACGTCGAAAGGCACTTTGGCCACAGCAGGGTTTTCCTTGTAGAAATCATCGATGCCTTTTTTGAATGTGTCGCCGCTTGTAATGGTAAATACCATGTGTGGTCCTTCTTCTGCGATCTTGCCGGTTACACCCTTTTTGAGTTTGTCGGCATATTTATCCATTCCCGTCTTTGTCAGATAAACCTTGACTTTTTTGCGGTTGTCGATGATCTGGTATTTGGCCACATCTCCCGCAGCGATCATGTTCTTGAAGTCAAGTTCATTGATCTTGGACATGTTCCGGGAAAAAGGACTGAAAAGCTGAAATCCGATCAGGACCGCGAAAATGATCGCATAGATCCAGTAAATACTGAACCGGGGGCCTCTCCGGGGAGGCTGATTGGGATCATCACCTCCGGGTCCGGGAGGTCGGTTGCTGAAACGGGGGGGTCTGCTTGGATCTTGTGACATATAATAGTTTCCTGTACTGCTAATTAATGATTAATAGGGTAAAAAGTTGCCAGGGGGCCAACATTTAACAAAGCTTAGTCAGGGTGTTCTTCCCCTGCGGCATCACTCCACATTTCCTCAAGGCGGTAAAATTTCCGGTTTTCCGGGAGCATGATATGGACAACCACATTTACGTAGTCGATCAATACCCACTGGAGATTGGAATAGCCTTCGTGCCGGTATGGATTTTCAACACATTTCAGTTTTACCTTGTCTTCTACATTCTCAGCAATCGCCCGGATCTGCGGTTGGTTTCCGGCCTCGCAGATGATAAAAAAATCGGCTACCGCTTCATTTATTTTGCGCAGGTCAAGGGAAACAATATGCTGCCCTTTTTTCTCCTGGATCGCTGCAATGATGGTTTTGATGATTTTTGAATTCCTCGTTAACCGGACTGCACTTTTTTTCTTACGGTTGGTCAGTACTGCCAATTGTTCCAATAATTGAACGTGTTTGTTTTTGGTTTAAGTTTACCCTGTCAAAAATAGCGATTAATTGTCACAAGCTCCTCCCGCTCCTCCAATCGGTACGCCATTCATTGAACTGCAGGCGGTTGACAGCACCAATAACTATGCCCGGGAGCTGATCCATGCCTCCGTTCTGCCGAACAGGCAGGGTCCGGTGCAACATGGCTTGGCTGTATTTGCCCATGACCAGGTAGCCGGCCGAGGGCAGCGGGGACGATTATGGGAATCAGAATCCGGAAAGAATATCGCAATCAGCATATTGATCCGGCCCGAAACCCTGTCTTTATCTGGTCAGTTTCAGCTGAGTGCCGCCGCTGCGGTGGCCGTACGGGAGTTTTTTGAACGCTATGCAGTGGAACATACCACTATCAAGTGGCCAAATGACCTGTACTGGCAGGACAGAAAGGCAGGGGGAATCCTGATCGAATCAGTCATCCGGACGCCGGAAGCCAAACCAGGGACCAGCGCTCCTGCAATCGGGAACATGGCTACCTGGGAATGGGCGATCATCGGGATCGGTCTCAACATCAACCAAACCCGTTTCCCGGAACACCTGCCAAACCCCGTATCCCTGAAACAAATTACTGGTCGCGAATTCAACCCGGCGGATCTTGCACGGGAACTTTGTACCTGTTTACAGCATTACTATTCCGAACTGACCACGCGGGGGTTTGACAATATTCTCAGTCTTTACAACAGGCATCTTTACAAATGCGGCAAACTGATAAAGTTGAGAAAGGAAAACCGGGTTTTTGATGCCCGGGTAATCGGTGTTACCGCCAAAGGAAAACTGATCGTTGAACACGCGTTGCAGGAAGCTTTGAATTTCCAGGAAGTGGAATGGCTCATTTCCTCCAAACCGTGAATTTCCTCGAAATAGTGAACCCCCACCGGAACTGCCCTTTTCCCCATGAAGTGATAGTACGGGGTATAAACCGGTTCTCGAGGATCTCTGTAGCGTTTGTAAAATTCAGCCGGAAAATATGCCCCGAAGTCAGGATCTCAAACCCCACACCCAGGGGATCATAAAACCGGATATTGTTGTTATTGCGGAAGGCGGTCCTGACAGATTCACCCCGGAAAGGGTGAAAATAATCCATAAGGAGATTGACCCTGCCGCCAAGTGGTACCTTTAGCGCCCCTCCGAGGGCAAACATGTTCTTTTGATCATAACTGATCGCATACCCGCGGGTCAGGAAGGTGGGGTTCAACTGGAAACTGACCTTGCCCATCTTTTTGGCAAGGATCAGTTGCAGCACGTTGCTCATCCGTTCCCCGAGACCATCATAGCTGTTGTCCTGATCCGGAAAAGAATTTTGTGCACTGGCCGCGATGACCAAATTAGCGAACAGTGCCAGTGAGAGTGGATGAGAAGGATCGTTTTCCCTTTGCTGCAGGAACCTGTATTTACCTGACAGTTCATATAGCTGTTGTTGAGGGCCGGCCCCTTTTGCCCTGGCAATGCCTGCATCAAAATGATCTCCGATCCCCAGCGTAAAGGAAATCCGGATATCCGCTGCGTTGTCCAGGCCGAAGAAGCGTTTGATCCCCCCGTTGCTTCCCCCGATGTCTCCGAAATTATGCGTGACATTGAAGTCCAGCTTCCCGTCACCGATCACTTCCGTGGTCCGTGCATTAATGGTTTTGGTGGAACTGAATACCTGTACAGGCCGTGCTTCCTTTTTTTCCTGGGCGGCAACATTCAAGCAAATAAAAGTCAGTGTAATAACTGCGGCATTTTTCATAAATTCCTGATTTTTAATACAGGAGAATCGGGCGCAAACACCTGCTGGTTGCTTGCAATGGAAAATTCTGGGCAACCTTGCGGGTAAGGAGGATTATTTCAGCGCAGCCAGAATCTCTTCTGCATGTGTTTTGTTTATTGGTTTGGCGAAAACCCGGAGAACCTTTCCCTTTTCATCAATCAGGAAAGTGGTTCGTTGGATGCCCAAGTATTGATGTCCGAATAATTTTTTCATACCCCACACCCCGTAGGCATTGCTGATCACATGATCGCGATCGGCCACCAGCCGGAAGGGAAGATCGAATTTCTGTTCAAATCGTTTCTGGGCCTTTTCTTGATCCGGACTTACACCCAGCACGTCGAGTCCCTTTTTCCGGAGCAGGGTATAATGATCCCGGAGATTACAGGACTGAATGGTACAGGTAGGTGTATCCGCCCCGGGATAGAAATATAACACCAGCTTTTTACCACGGTAATCTTTGAGAGAAACCTTTTTCCCGTTCTGGTCTGTCCCGGTAAATACCGGCGCCTTGTCTCCTGGTTTAAGCGTGATCATAATGAATTGGTTTAGAAACAGACCCTAAATTCCTCATTTTTTCTTCAAGGCGGATTTTTTCCTGGCAGGACTTTTTTTATATGTTTTCTTTTTGGGAGGCGGCGGGGTGTAAGGGTTTCTTCTGAACCACCATTCCTTTTCGGAAACATTTCCGGCCAGGTCTTCCACCTTCACTTTCAGATGATGTACCCCGTAGGGGCACCGTTCATCAAACGAATAGATCCAGTTTCGGCTTTTATCATTGGTGAAACGCAGCCATTTACCGTCTAGTTCGGCCCTGAATTCCGCAATGCCGGTATTGTCACGTGGGGTGAACAGGATTCTTCGGGAGGCACTCAGGTTGATGGTATCGCCTTTCCCGGGGTCGGGGATCACCGGGGCTTGCCCGTCCGAGATTAGCTGGAAACTGCCAAAGCTTCTGAACGAAGCGGCAAGCCATTGCTCCTGCCACATTGCCTTTTTATATTCCACTTTTTTGTTATCGGACCGGCGGATCAATAGTTTATCCTGCAGGTTTTCGGGCACGGCTTTTTTGAGTTTGATCCGTATGATCGCCGGTTCATGCAACGGGATGGAAGGGTCCCCGACAGTATGGATATCAGAGTAAGCATCTACGCCTGTTGAAGCCGTAATGATATAGGCGGGGCGGACTGTATCATACAGGCTTTTATCCGAGATATAGAATTCAAATCCCGGTTTCTCAAGAAGGGAAGCCTTTGAAGGTGGCAACGGTTTCAGGCTGCCCATATCTTTTGCCGGCAGGGCCAGGCTGTCTGAAAACCGGATCCCGAAAAGAATTGAAGAAATATTGCCGGCCGCATCGGCCACTTCAATCCGGACGGCATGTTCGGCTGTATCCGCCAGTTGTATCACCCCGTCGCCGGAAAGCTCCCGGTAAACGGGACCCTGGTCACCGGGCATCCGGGAAAGATGTTGGAGAAAACTTCCGCCGGCATATCGAAGTTTATAATCAATATGCGCGTTGATAAAAAGCGATTCATCATAATCGATGCTGTCAATTACAAATGAAGACCGCAATTCGTCATCCACATAAAGAGTGGCCGCATAAATCCCGTTCGGATTCGGGGAATTGCTTTGTCGGTCAGTGGCCTGGATCGCAAAACTTACCCGGTTTGATCCGGTCTGAATGAAGGGAATTTTGGGAATCGTATAATCATTCCCGGTTTTTTTCAGCCCATAAATCCGGGGTGATTGTTCATAAACCGGTTTGTTCCGGTCATAAAGAGCCAGTTTAAACAGATCTGGCGGAACGTTATCGGAAATGGGAAAATCGAACAACAGGGGATTTCGTCTCTTCCCGGTCCGGGTGTCAATGATTTCAAAATGCAGGTGAGGCCCCTGAGAACCTCCCGTATTACCGCTATACGCAATGAATTTCCCCTTGGTTACCGGGAACTGTCCCGGAGAAAAATCCAGTTCGATGGCCCAGCTTTCCTTTTCATACTGGAGGGATCTTACATATTCTTCCAGCGCAGGGAAAAAATCATTCAGGTGTCCGTACAGAGTGGACAATCCGTTTGGGTGATTGATCACGATGAACCGGCCAAAACTTTGTGACCGGATACCGATGTGAGCAATATAGCCTTCCGCCGCAGCATATACCGGTTGGTTTTCACGGGCATTCGTCCGGATATCAAGACCCATATGCCAGTGGTTGGGACGCAATTCTCCGAAATTGGCGGAAAGCTGCATGGGCAGATCCATCGGGTTACGGAAATACGTTTTAAAATCCGGAAGAGACTGGGCGAGGGAAGACAACGAATAAAGAAACAGTATCGTCAAAAATGATAGCCTGCGCTGCATATGCAAAAATAAGTCAAACAAATTTTTTACAGGATCTGTATTGAAGAAATCAAATTAGAATGGGACATAAAAATCAATATTTGTATCTTTTCGGGCTGTTATGAAAAAAATATTTTGGTGGTTACTCCCGCTCTGGACCATGCTGAGTGCTTGTCCGTATGAATCAACGGTGCCTATGGATGAATATCCCGTAGAACCGGTGGATACAGCATTGCTGGGTTACTGGTACGGCATCATCAAGGATGGGAGTGATTATTTCGGTATTGAAGCACTGGAGATCAGCAAAAAATCAGACTCGTTGTATTCCATCATCCGGTATGGGAAAGCCATCAAGGGTGATATGATCATGCCTGATACATCCACCTTTACCGGCTATACTTCCTGGATCGGGGAAACCCGGTTTATCAATATAGAAGGGGCTGTCTGGATCGAGGACCGGTCCAACAAAAAGAAACCGCAAATGCGGCAGCATAAAGTATTTTATGTTTCCTCGATTGAAGAACGGAATGACACCCTGGAGGTGAAAACCATCACCGAAAATTTTTCCGCCCGTAAATTCTTTTCGCATTCGGCCGAATTCAAGCAGCATGTAACCGAAATGCTGGAAAAAAATCCGGCTATTTATGACGCCCAGTATTCCCTGAAATACAGGAAGATCCCCAAACCCGACCAGATTTTCCCCGGGCGCTGATCCGTGGGTAAAAAAAGGAATAATTACCGCCAGTAATCCCCGTGCTTTCCCCTACTTTTGCGCAATTTGTCCAACGGACAAGCGACCGGTACCTGTTTACGATTTGCTGCCAGTACATTCCAAAAAATAAAAAATGCCTAAAGACCATTCCATTAAGTCTGTCCTGATCATCGGGTCGGGTCCTATTATCATCGGCCAGGCCTGCGAATTTGATTACTCCGGCACCCAGGCTGCCAGGAGCCTGCGGGAAGAAGGGATAAAAGTGATCCTGATCAACAGCAACCCGGCGACCATTATGACCGACCCCATGATGGCGGATAGGGTGTACCTGCTCCCGCTGACTGTAGAAAGTATCGAACAGATTTTACAGGAAAACCAGATCGATGCCGTGCTGCCCACCATGGGAGGGCAAACCGCACTGAACCTGGCCAAGGAGGCCGAAGACCTGGGTTTGTGGAAGCAGTATAATGTCCGGTTGATCGGGGTGGATATAAAAGCGATCGATAAAGCGGAAGACCGGGAAAAATTCAGGCAATGGATGATCCAGCTGGGTGTGAATGTGGCGCAGGCTAAAACTGCCAACTCATTCCTGGAAGGAAAAGAATTTGCCCAGGAGATCGGGTTTCCGCTTGTGATCCGTCCTTCATTTACGCTGGGGGGCACGGGGGGAGGTTTTGTACATGATAAGGATGAACTGGATGAAGCGCTGAACCGCGGACTCCAGGCTTCCCCGATACATGAAGTGTTGGTTGAGAAAGCGGTTCTTGGCTGGAAAGAATTCGAACTGGAACTTCTCCGGGATGCCGCAGACAATGTCTGCATCATCTGTACCGTGGAGAATTTTGACCCCATGGGTGTTCATACCGGGGATTCCATTACGGTGGCTCCCGCCATGACCCTGAGCGATACCGGAATGCAACTGATGCGGAACACCGCGATCCGGATGATGCGGGACCTGGGCAACTTTTCCGGAGGATGTAATGTGCAGTTTGCCATGAACCCCGAGAACGAGGAAATTATTGCCATTGAGATCAATCCCCGGGTAAGCCGTTCTTCTGCCCTGGCTTCGAAAGCCACGGGATATCCCATCGCCAAGATCGCGGCCAAACTGGCGATCGGGTATAACCTGGATGAACTCGAAAACCAGATCACGGGCACCACTTCCGCATATTTCGAACCTGCACTCGACTATGTGATCGTTAAAATACCGCGCTGGAATTTTGATAAATTCAAGGGAGCCAACGACACCCTCGGTTTGCAAATGAAAAGCGTGGGGGAAGTGATGGCGATCGGCCGGAGTTTTACCGAAGCCATTCAGAAAGCCTGCCAGAGCCTGGAAAACAATGCCGTGGGACTTGGATATTACGGGAAAAGCCTGATGCACGCGGACGATCTTCTCGAATATATCAAGACCCCGAAATGGGACCGGATTTTCCGGATCAAGGATGCCCTGATGGCAGGAATTTCCGTGGGTACGATCTCCAAGGCCACCAATGGAATCGACCGATGGTTCCTTTATGAAATCCAGAAAATCTGCAACCTTGAAAAAGAAATCGCGAAATACGACCTGGAAGACCTGCCCCTCGATCTGCTCCGGGAAGCCAAAGTAAACGGTTTCAGTGATGAACAGATCAGCCGAATACTAGAACACGGCGATGAGGAAGATGTGTATAAAAAACGGAAGGCCGCCGGAATCACCCGGGTATACAAGATGGTGGATACCTGCTCGGCTGAGTTTGAAGCCAAGACGCCCTATTTCTACTCCACTTTTGAAGAGGGTAATATCAATGAAAGCAAGATTTCAGATAAGAAAAAGATCATCGTGCTTGGAAGCGGTCCCAACCGGATCGGGCAGGGTATTGAGTTCGACTATTGCTGTGTACACGGGCTGATGGCTATCAAGGAATGCGGCTATGAAGCCATCATGGTGAATTGCAACCCGGAAACGGTGTCCACGGATTTCGACATGGCCGATAAGCTTTATTTTGAACCGGTATACTGGGAACACCTGTGGGAAATCATCGAACATGAAAAACCCGACGGGGTGATCGTACAGTTGGGCGGGCAAACGGCGCTAAAGCTGGCGGAAAAACTCCATCAGAAAGGAATCAGGATCGTCGGAACCTCCTTCGACAGCCTGGATATTGCAGAAGACCGGGGCCGTTTCAGCGATATGTTGAAAAGCCTTGACATCCCCTATCCCGATTACGGAACAGCCTGGTCTGTGGATGACGCAATCGCCGTTGCCAATAAAGTCGGCTATCCCGTGCTGGTCCGTCCTTCCTATGTACTGGGCGGCCAGCGGATGCGGATCGTACTGAATGATGAAGAAGTTGAAAAAGCGGTGGTCAGCCTGCTAAAACATATTCCCGGGAACAAGATCCTGATCGATCACTTCCTCGACCGTTGCCAGGAAGCGGAAATAGACGCTATATGTGACGGAGAGAAATTTCATGTGATGGGTATCATGGAACATATCGAACCTGCGGGTATCCATTCGGGCGACAGCAATGCTGTATTACCTGCTTTCAACCTCTCCCCGCTTGAGATCCAGGATATGGTGGACTATGCCAAAAAGATCGCCCTGTCCCTGAATGTAAAAGGGCTGATCAATATCCAGTTTGCCATAAAGGAAGGACGGGTTTATGTGATCGAAGCCAATCCCCGGGCCTCACGAACCACTCCCTTTATCGCCAAAGCCTATAATAAGCCCTATCTCAATTACGCCACCAAAGTGATGCTTGGAGACCTGAAAGTGACAGATATCCCTGAAGAAAAATTCCTCGATGGCTTCGCGATCAAGGAACCTGTTTTTAGTTTTAATAAGTTCCCGGGTGTAAGCAAAGAACTGGGACCGGAAATGAAAAGTACCGGGGAAGCGATTCGTTTTATCAAAAACCTGAGGGACCCGTATTTCCGTCAATTGTATAAGGACCGGAGCATGTACCTGAGCAAATAGAAAAACCCGCTCCTGAATTGAAAAACCCATTACCTGTTTGGTAATGGGTTTTTGGTTTAATGGTAAATGGTTTAGAAGGGCCGCAGTTGGTTTTGGCGCGAAATATCTTTAAAAAATTATTTTCGGCTTTACTACAATCAATCCGGTACAAATGTAATCCTGTGCCAGGCTGGATAAGTTTCTATTTTTTACATAAATTTGATTCATTAAATTAATAAAAAAATTATATTATGATGTATATCAATCTTTTAATTAATATAAATGATATAATATAATTTGACTTACTAATTTAAACAGACTTAAAGTACATGTGCCAAAATCATAATCTTTGAAAACGACTTCCGACCTTCTTTGGCGTCTAATTCATTCCCTGAACAGTCCTGAAAAGTTGTTCTTTAAAAGGAATTTTTCCGCCGGCAGGGATGCTACCCGGCATTTGTACCTGAAATTGTTTGATGCGGTGTTGGCCCAGAAAAAATATGATGAGGCCGCGATCCTCAAAAAATTTGCCCCCTCCCTGAACAAAAAAAATATTGCTTTTCAAAAACATTACCTGCATCAACAAGTATGTGACGCACTCATCGCATATGAAAACCGGAGAGGTGCCGGACAGGAAGACCTGTATCAACAGGTACAGATGATCCGGCTTTACCGGCGTAAAGGGCTGCTTGAAGAAGCCCACAGCATATGGGACAAAGCGGTCAGGAAAGCCCGGCACTCCGAGTCCTTCGCCATTCTCAACCTCTTGAAGTCAGAGTTTGAAAAAATGATCCTTTTCAGCAACCTGCACACATCCTATGATGAATTGCACTCCGTTTTCCGGAACAACCTGATTACCTATACTGAATACGCTGAAATGATCACTCTTCGCGACGTGTATACAGAAACCCTGTTGCTGAAGAGAAAAGCCCATTATGATATAGATGAGGAGCTGAAAGAAAGGATTATGTACCTGATGGGAAAGATATCCGGTTTTACCACCCCGACCCGGAACCGATCGTTCTGGTACGGTCATTATTACCGGATGAGCCTGGCCAACCTGTACTATCTGCAGAACCGGATACCCGAATCCCTGGAACTCCTGCAGAAGATCCGCACCGACTGGATAAAAGACACCCGATTCCTGGTTACGTACGGTGAATACTATATTGAACTGCTGTATATGATCAACTATGCCGGGGTGTTGAATGGTTCTTTTGGGTATGTAAAAGAAGTTTTCCAGGACCCGGTAAATGAGTTGATCAGGGAACCTGTGTTGCGGGCCAATTTTGAAGCCATCCGGTTCCTTGCCCTGAATAAAATCTATAACAAATCGGCACGGTATACCGAGGTGGGCAGGCTGATCAGTGACATGAAAAAACTATACCCGCAATGGGAAGCCGTACTGAATGCCGACCTGAACCGGACGATCTGCTTTTCTCTCGGGATCGGTTATTTTGTAATGGAACAATATGATGAAGCCCTATTTTATTTCAAAAGGGGGATCCAATGGTTCCGTGACGGGGCCCGCGATGAATACCGGTCTTTGGGTCACCTGCTTATGCTGATGACCGCCTATTGCCAGAACAACAGCCGGATGTTTGATTCAGAATACCGGTCAGCCTACTCTTATTTCTATCGCCGTAAAAAGAAATATCCCTTTGAAGCTGCCATGGTGCAATGCCTCCAGCATACGTTCTACCTGGACGATCACAGGAAAAAGACCACCGAATTCCGGAAAACGATCTCCGTTTTCGAGCAGCACAGGGAAAATGTGGTTCAACAGATATCGGTCAGCATCTTCAATTTCCCGGGCTGGCTGGAAAGCCGGATCCGGCGTATCAGTTACCGGCGATATGTTGAACAAAAGGTAAAAGAAGAAAACCCGGCTGTCTCATTCTCCTGATCCCATCCGAAAATTCACTCTTTCTCCTGGTGAAAAGACGAAAACTCCTGCAGACGCAAAATATAGTTTTACGTGATGGATGTGTCTGCAGGTTACAGCTTGAAAAAATCACCGTTCACCAGGCTGGTGATCCCGTTTTGTACCGGAATCCTTGTTGAATATTATGGACATCCGCCTGCCGTAGCAAGCCGGCTGATCCTCTTTGGTGGGTTGCTTGTTTCCGTTTGTTTTTTTTTATCCCGTTACGAAAACGATTCATGCTTGCCACGCTTCAGGGTGGTATCATCTATCTGTCCTTAGCGGCGCTGGGCATGATAGTTTTACGAACCCGAGATATCCGGCACAACAAATACTGGATTGGCAGAGGAAATTATTCCGGATATGCATTTGTCGCGAAGCTGGATGAACCTCTATCGGAAAGACCGGGTACCTACAAGTCCCTGGCGCTTGCAGAAAAGCTTGTCCGGCCAAAATACTCGCGGAAGGCAACAGGCCGGATCCTGCTCTATTTCAGGAAAGACAGCTCAATAAGGTTTTCAGGATTTTCCGACGACCTCCCTGAACAGGGGAAACGTATTATTTTTTTCACCAAACCCCATGAAATAGTGAATTCCGGGAATCCGGGAGAATTTGATTACCGGTCCTACCAGCTTCACCGGGGTGTCACGCACCAGGTCTTCCTGAAACAAGGCGAATATCTATTCATAGGAGATGATAACTCCCACCCTGTCCAAAAAATTTTATCCGTTTCCCGAAAACGGATTCTATCCATACTCCGGAAATACATACCTGGTGAAAAGGAAAAAGGGCTGGCAGAAGCTCTCCTGATCGGGTACCGGGAAGATATGGACAGGGAACTGGTACAGTCGTACTCGCGTACAGGAGTTGTCCATATCATCGCCATTTCGGGTTTGCATCTGGGGCTGATCTACGGATTGCTTTCCTTTTTTCTGAAACCCCTGACCCGTCTCCGACGCACCCCATGGCTGCGCCCGCTCCTGGTGATTGCCGGACTTTGGACATTTAGTTTACTCGCAGGGGCCCAGCCCTCTGTACTCCGGGCTGCCCTGATGTTCTCTTGCATCGTTGCAGGAGAATCTCTCAACCGGCGATCCGGTGTTTACAATGCCCTCGCAATGTCGGCTTTTCTGCTGCTTTGCATAAACCCATTCTGGCTTTGGGATATCGGGTTTCAGCTTTCCTACACGGCGGTTTTAAGCATCGTGCTATTCAGTCGGGCTCTTTATACAAGTGTGTATATCCGGAATAAATGGCCGGACCGGTGTTGGAAGATGTGCTCGGTTACCCTTGCTGCCCAGGTGCTCACCGTTCCGCTGTGCATCTGGCATTTCCACCAGTTCCCGGTTTATTTCCTGCTGGCAAATTTGATGGCCGTTCCTCTTTCCGGGCTGATCCTGTTTGCCGAAATAATACTTTGCCTGGTTTCCTTTTTCGAACCTGTGGCCCGGCTGGCTGGACAGCTGATCCAAGAAATGATACGATTGATGAATATGATCGTGCAGCAGGTAGAAGCACTTCCCGGAGCCACACTGGAAAACCTGCAGATCTCCTTCATTCAGGTTATTTTACTATACCTGCTGACCGCTGGGTTTACGTATTGGATTTTCATCAGGTCAAAGACCGGGTTCTTTGCTGGTCTGTCCTTCCTGGCGGGTTTCATGATCATTCGGTCCTTCTCGTTTGTTCAGAGGGGACACCAGCAATTCATTGTGGTTTATAATATCCCCGGGAAACAGGCGATCGATCTTGTGAGGGGACGAACCTATGTTTTTTTGGGAGACGTTGACAGGTCCTCCCCTGCCTGGTATTTTAATCTGCGACCGGCACGAACACTGTTCAGGACTAAAGCCGGCAACCTGGCAGGTATTATTAAGCACGGACCCTGCCTGCAGTTTGCCGGTAAAAAGATTTTGCTGATCGAAAACAAAACTTCTTTTTCCTCTTTCCCGTTCACAGAAAATGCTGACCTTCTAATCCTTTCCGGTCGCTTTGCCCATTTTCCTTTTCCTCCGGATATGCGGGCTCCCGTCAGGCAGGTGGTTATCGATGCATCCGTACCCGTCTGGCAGACCGGGATGCTGAAATCCGAGTGCGAGAAACGAGGAATTCCTTGTCACCCAGTAAGGGAGGCGGGCGCTTTTGTGATGCAAGTCCGGTGACCTACCTTTGCGGCCTGCCGGCCTCCTGTTTCAAGCGACACCCAGGCTGCGACAACCCGGCGATTTGCCTGCCTTTCAACCCAACCTGTTATGAATAAGAAGATTCAGTCAGCCCTTATTTCAGTTTTTTATAAAGATGGCCTGGAGCCGCTTGTAAATTTGATTCACCAGCAGGGTATCACGATTTATTCAACCGGCGGAACCCAGGCTTTTATTGAGAAACTGGGAATTCCGGTGATCCCGGTTGAATCCCTGACCACCTATCCCTCCATTCTTGGCGGCCGGGTCAAAACCCTGCACCCGGCTGTATTCGGAGGAATTCTCGGTAAAAGGGATGATGCAACACACCGGGCAGATATGCAAGCATATCAAATCCCGGAGATCGACCTGGTGATCGTAGATCTGTATCCGTTTGAAGAGACGGTCGCATCCACGAGTGATGAGAACGCGATCATCGAAAAGATCGATATCGGGGGACCCTCCATGATCCGGGCTGCTGCAAAAAACCACAGGGATGTGGTGGTGGTGGCCAGCAAATCGGATTACCCGGAACTGAGAAAAATAATTCATGAACAACAGGGTGAAACAACCCTGCAACAAAGACGAACCCTGGCTGTCAAAGCCTTTGATATTTGTACGGCATATGATACGGCTATATCAAACTATTTTCACGGAACCTCGATCAGCACTCCTTTTAATAAAGAAGAAAAGATCCTGCGGTATGGAGAAAATCCGCACCAACAGGGGGCATTTTACGGGAACCTGGAAGCATTATTCACCCAGCTGAACGGAAAGGAGCTTTCCTATAACAACCTGGTGGATGTGGATGCAGCCATTCAGCTGCTCCAGGATGCCGCCCCCACGGATGCCGGCGACGGGGAAGCTTTTTTTGCAATCATCAAACACACCAATGTGTGCGGAGCCGCCCGGCGGGGTTCGGTACGTGACAGTTGGGATGCCGCGCTGGCCGGTGATCCCGAAAGTGCTTTTGGCGGGGTGCTGGTAAGCAATGGTTCGATAGACAAAGAAACCGCGGAGGCGATCAGTGAGATCTTTTTCGAGGTCCTGATCGCGCCATCTTATGATGATGAAGCCCTGACGATTCTCCGTTCCAAAAAGAACCGGATCCTGCTGTCATACCGGCCCGATGTAAAAAAACAACCGGGTTCAATGTCGCGTTCCCTGCTTAACGGGGTGCTGGTTCAGGATACCGACAAGGGTAACTTTGAAAATTGGAGTGAAAGCGGAGGCAGGGAAACCACCCCCCGGGAAAAAACAGACCTGGATTTTGCCAACCTTCTTTGCAAACACCTGAAGTCAAACGCGATCGCATTGGTCAAGGACCGGCAACTGATCGGGAAAGGATGCGGTCAAACCAGCCGGATTGATTCGCTTCGGCAGGCGCTGGACAAGGCCAGGCAATTTCAATTCGACCTCCAGGGTGCTGTACTTGCCAGTGATGCCTTTTTCCCGTTTGACGACTGTGTCAAAATGGGACATGAAGCCGGTATCAGTGCTTTCATCCAACCGGGAGGTTCTATCCGGGACAAGGATTCGGTGGCCTATTGCCAGGAAAACAAGTTGGCCATGGTGATCACCGGAACCCGTCACTTTAAACATTAAATTCGGGCAGGTCAAATACCCGCCTGTTTTACCAACCAAAATTTATCCTGCACGGGATATCGTGGTATGAATCTTTTTGATTTTCATAAAACAATCATTCATACCTCTGCAGATTACCTGAAGAAGTTATCGGCATTCAATCCGCTTACGATCCGGAGGAAAGGAACCCGGGCCAAAGCAGTTTTCGCCCTGGCATTGGTTTGCATTCTCTGGGGTACGACCTGGATCGCTTCCAAAGAAGGTGTCCGCAGAATGCCCGCCCTGCAACTGGCCGGAATCCGGCAGCTGATCGCCGGATCGCTTTATACAGGTTTCTTTCTTTATAAAAAATGGGCCCTCCCCCGGGGTAAAGAGTGGATACCGGTGCTGGTGCTCAGTTTTCTGAATTTTATCATGAGCAATGGTCTGAGTACATGGGGTGTGAAATACATCTCGGCCGGATTGGGATCAATCATGGGTGCCATCTTCCCGCTCTGGCTGGTGGTGATCGGGTTATTTGTTTCCAAAGAGAAACTTCCGCGGAAAGCGATTCTCGGACTCTTGCTTGGGTTCAGCGGGGTATGCATCATCTTTTCCGACCACCTGCAGGATTTCCTGAACCCGGATTTCCTCAAGGGAATCATTTTGTCCCTTATCGCAACCTGGACCTGGGCCTTTGCCACGCTATATACCAAACAGCAGGCCGTTCATTTCAATCCCTACTTCAGCCTGGGTTTACAAATGCTTATCTCCGGACTTTTCCTGACCGGTTTTACCGGGGCAACGGGAATGGCAGTATCGGTTCGGGCTATTCCCTGGGAGTCCTGGGTCGCCATCGGGTACCTGGTCCTGTTTGGTTCCCTGATTGCGTTTATCTGTTACCTCTATGCACTTCAGAATCTGCCCACCGAACAGGCTTCTATCTATGCATATATCAACCCGATCGTAGCGGTATTATGCGGATGGGCCTTCTTTGGAGAGAAGGTTACCCTGTATATCACATTGGGGGGACTGGTTACGCTGCTGGGTGTATACCTCGTTAACAAAGCCTTTAAGGCGGTCCCGGCGCCTGAACAACCGGAAACGGAGGGTATTTAGGACATGGTCTCCTGTACAAACCGTGCATAGACCTCCCGCCAGCCCGCATACATCGGATCAGTGCCGAGAAAGGTATTATGCCAGATCGTGATCATCAACCCGTTTACATTTTGCACCGATTCGCGGTAATGTCGTAGTTCTTCCAATGCCTGTTCTGGTTTGTAACGCTGCTCAAAAAATGAATTGGCCTCCATAAAACAGAACGGGTATATCACGAGTGGTGAAATTCTTTCCTTTTCAAGGTCATACCAGGAAAAAGGAGATGCCACTGAGGCCCTGAACCCGTTGATGCTGCCATACCCCATGGAAAACTCTTCTCTTATACCGGCTTCTTCGAGTAGCCGGTATGTTTCAGGAATTCGCATGCGGATAAAATGCTGGCGCGAGGATGTAACCTTTATCCGGGTGATCATTTCAATCCATTCCTTTTCCTTAAGCAGGAGTGCCGGTTCATCCCCGCTTTGCCATGAAGGATGAACCCCGATGCTGTATTTTCCCGCATGATGCCGGATGAGGGTTTGCAGGGCGGGTTCTTCGGGGAGTATGTTCCGGTCGTGGGTTCCGGTGTGTTCCGCTACCAGGAAAAAATACCGGGGATCCAGGTGAAAAGGGCGGTGCAGGTCATCAATCCAGGTAAATGAATCAAAAGGATCGGGTTCTTTGTTATCCAGGACCCTTCTTCGTTGTTGAAAACGGCGGAAACGCCCGGTAAGCAGATCCCGGGTTGCGGCCCCGGCACTTCGCCACCATTGCTTGTGCCGGTATGAATACGCTTCATCAATATCGTAAGTGGGCAGGAATCGGAATTGCTTTTTAGGGCTTTCCTTGAATCCGGGGAATTTGGCCTGCAAGGATTTTTTTAATTCCCCGATCCATTCATTGACCAGGGGCCGTTTTAGAAATCCTTCCCGGTAAGCCAGTGAATCCATATACCCGAACCGGCCGTAACTGTCGGGATGAAAGGCCCGGTACTCTTCATACCGGCTCAACAGGTAAAATGCGGCAGCAAAAATATCAAATCCGAAATCCCCGGCGGATCGGAAAAACGCCGGGAACCCGTTGCGGTCAAAACATTCCGTATCCTGATCCCGGATCCCTGTTTCCAGCAGTAAGGAATGCGGGGGGATCCAAAATTCATCCGGCAGAACAGGGTTTGTGCTGTAATTGATCCGTGGAAGATCCGAAGCAATGAATTCCCCGGGGCTGTCGGTGATACGAATAGGCTGCCCGGTGATTTCCCGGCCGATAAATTCAGCGATATAACTGAGCCGATTTGTTATGACCGGGCTGTACAGAATCATTTGTGTTTATCTTTCCAGAGCTGGTTGAAAGACCGGGGAGGAAATTCCAGGGTGCTGCGGTGGGTCGCCCAGCTTTTGACAAGTGTTTTGATAAGCCGGCTCTTTGCATGACCGCCCGCAATATTCATCCAGCGTCGGTGCAACATGCCCTGTTTCCACATTTTCCAGGCCAGTTTCTCGGACAGCGGACTGTATCCCTTTTCAACAGCCTCATACCGGTTTTCAAGAAGCAATTCATGAAGGTTGATCCGGACGGCACAGACCTCTGTGCAGTTCCCGCAAAGTGATGAGGCATAACTGAGGTGCTTCCAGTCACCCATTTCTTTCAGGTGAGGGGTAATCACCGATCCGATCGGTCCGCTGTATGCCGTTGCATAACTGTGGCCACCGATGTTCTTATAAACGGGACAGGCATTCAGGCAGGCCCCGCACCGGATACAATACAGGCTTTCCCGCTGTTTCTCATTGGCAAGGATCCGGGTACGCCCGTTGTCCAGTAAGATGACATACATGTCATCAGGGCCATCCGATTCATTACGCTTTCGCGGCCCGGTGATGATCGTGTTGTATACCGTTACTTTTTGACCGGTCCCGAAAGTCGATAACAGGGGCCAGAAAAGACCGAGGTCGGTCATGGAAGGAATCACTTTTTCGATACCCGCGATCACGATATGCGTGGCCGGCATCGAACTGCTGAGCCGGGCGTTGCCTTCATTTTCAGTGATCGCGATCCCGCCTATGTCGGCGATGATAAAGTTCGCCCCTGTAACCCCGATCTCCGCCTGCACATATTTTTCACGCAATACATTTCTTGCGATACGGGTCAGTTGATCAGGAGTGGCTTTGGGATCGGTACCGAGTTTATCCGCAAATAGCCGTGCCACATCTTCCTTGCTTTTATGCATGGCCGGCGTCACGATATGATAAGGCGGTTCACCGTCGAGTTGCTGGATGTATTCTCCCAGGTCGGTCTCGATACTTTCAATTCCCTTCTCCCCGAGAAATTCGTTCAGCCCGATCTCCTCGGTGACCATGCTTTTACTTTTTACAAGTGTACGGCAGTTTTTCTCCTGGCAGATCCGGTGGATTGCTTCGAGGGCCTGTCCGGCATCTTCAGCCCAGATCACTTTTGCTCCGCGTGTGCTGATCACAGCTTCGAAATGCTCAAGTTGTTTATCCAGGGTCTCGAGTGCCTTCCATTTGAGATTCTTCGCCCGTTCCCGGGCCAGCCCAATGTCGGCAAACTGTTCCTTGCCCTGAGGCACAACGGCGTTGTATTTCCCGATATTGAAATTGATCTTGCGGCGGTGTTCCCGGTCAGCGGCTTTCACCGTGCTTTTGGCCATAAAGTCAGAGGCGGTTTCCTTCATCGGGCAGCAGATTCGTTTTTCCCGGCTTTCATCCGGGCTGATTTATCCAGTGCGTTGTAAAATGCTTCCCCGTACTTGCGAACGAGGGGTTCCTTCAGGAACTCGTAGGTTCGCACTTTCAGTTTCTGGCCCAGTCCGCAGGCTGGGTTGCATAGTTTCTCACGGGGCTCGTAATTCATCCGGTCGTACCCCCCTTTTTTTCCGTGGCTGATGATAATCGGGAACAGGTGGCAGCTGATCGGCTTTTTCCAGGGTATCACCCCGTCATAATAGGCCTGTTCAAAAGCACATTTGATGACCCCTTTTTCATCCCGGCTGCCATACACGCAGATCTCGCGGTCATTACCGAGCGTGGGAGTTACCCAGCCAAACTCCTTATTGTATACATATTTTCCCTTTTTCCCGATCTCCTCAATTGCAGCGGGTGTCAGGTAAGGCTTCACTTTATCGTACATTTCCAGAACGATATCCAGTTCGGAATCCTCGAGCGGTGCGCCCGCGTCGCCTTCTTCACAACATCCCCCTTTGCATTTGCTGAGATCGCAAACAAACTGGGTTTCCACCACCTCATCGCTTATTATGATATTATCTACAACGATCAATTTTTCGGGTTTGCGCAAAGGTAAGTCCTGTATTACAGATCCCCCTTTACCTGGTGCCTGAATATTTTATTGTGGATAGGGTCGCCGGGCAATTAGGAATGCAAGTATACACCAGGTTCCTCACGGGTGATCGCGTAAATATACCTTTTGAATACAATGAAAATAAATAAAAAGGGCATCAGGAATAAACAGAAACCGATGGCACGGAACATACCTGCAGGCACCTTGGATATTCCTTTAACAAACTTCTAACAGCACCTGCCTGTGAAGAGAACCGGACAGAAGCATCTCCCCGATATCACACCAACTGTATGCAAAACACCCGGGTCATAACCTTTCGCCGCTCCGCAAAAGTGATTTTTCAAATGCTGTTCTGGATCCCGGTGACAGGCTTTAGCCTGCTCCTGATCTATAATACCATTCCGTATTTCTCCTTCAGCAGGGATTTCGCATTTATTGAAGAAAGGAGCCTGCTGTTTAACAGCAGCCTGTACAACAGCAGCTTTTACATACATATTGCCGCCGGTGCCCTGTGTATTGCAACGGCACTCATCCAGTTCTCCCGGTATTTACTGAAAAAGTCCCGTGCCATACACCGTTTCTCAGGTAAGATTTATGTATTTGTAGTCCTGTTCCTGGGGGCTCCGACAGGTTTATACATGTCCTTTTTCGCGAAGGGAAGCCTCTGGGAAAGATCCCTGTTCATGTTCATGGCCGCCTGGTGGTTTGTCACCACCCTGAATGGACTAAACACCATCCATAAACGAAATGTGGTCGGGCACAAAATCTGGATGATCCGGAGTTATGCGATGGCTATGACCGCCGTTACATTCCGGGTATATCATATCCTTTTCTTTCTGTTGGGATGGGGTCATCTTGAAAATTATGAACTGTCCCTTTGGATAAGCGTACTCGGGAATATGCTTTTTGCTGAATGGGTGATCTACCGGCAAAGCCGGAATTATCTCCGTTCATTTGCCTCCTGAACTGCAACTGAATCAATTATTACACCATAAAAACAAACATCATGAAAACAATGCTCTACGCCGGCGCCGTATTAATGATAGGCGCCAGTATTTACGGGTTTGTGGATTACAGACAGACCCGGCAGAAAAAAGAATTTAAAGAAATGTATACCGAAAAAAAGACGGTCATACCGGGGGAGGTTGTATTGCCCGATGAGCCGGTAATGCCAGAGGAAAAAAAGGAACCGATCGCTGTAAAAAAGTCCGTGAAGCCAAAGCCTCAGGCAGAGTCGGGGAAAAAAGCCGTTGCCGTAGAGCCTGTAGCCGGGGAACCGGCGCCGGAAAATAAGGTATTGAAGACTGTCAAGAAAAAAAGGAAGTTGAAAAGGGAGTTATTCAGCCGGGCCCCGCTTCGTGATGAAGATGAATACCTGGAAGAACCTGCCGTAAAGGAAGAAAAGAAAACAGATAAGAAAGAATTGTAATCCGCCCTTTTCCTGTCCCCCGGTATCCAGCTTTGCGGAGCAATACCGGGGTTTTTTATTTACCGGGAGTAACGCTGTCCGACCATTTGAGTGTATTGATCAAGTGCAAGAGATCTTTTTTCAGAAAGTCATTCACGATTCCGAGTGAATCGGCATTGGGAGCCGCGTCAAAATAAAGTGCCCCGCGGAGGAAATGCCTGGTGGAATCAGTCAGGAAGAACTGGTTGGCAGTAGCGGTATTGCCTCCCAGTGAAAAATAGATTCCCTCGACCCCGTTTGGCGTTCGCATCAGGCTGTCATTAATGGCCGTGGCCATGTTGACATGTTGCTTATAAGCCATTTTAAATCCATCCCGAACAAGGGAATCAAATTGATTCTGCGCGTTGATGGGCTTATAGCTGACATGGATACGGCCTGCAAAGCGGGGAATATCGATATTGATCCACCAGTCACCTGCCCGGTCGTCAAAGAAAGTAGTGTCTTTTACTACGTTGGCATAAACCGGGTACTCGAATGAATAGGGATATCCCGGTTGACTGAATACCTGGTATTTTTTTTCTGGAAAATCGATCCTGAAATAGCCCTTTTTCTTGCCGGCGGTGTAATTGCTGTTGCATGCGGACAGCAGTCCGGCCATCCAAAGGGCCGGCAACACCCACTTTTTCAGCCCTCTGTTTATGCTGTTATTCCGCATGTGGCTTGATTGTCACCTTAACCTGTTGGATACTCCGTTTGTCGGCCTGGATCACGGTAAAGTCGAAATCCCCGCTGCTGATGGTTGAATTCAGAGCCGGAAATTCCCCGGCAAGCTCCAAGATAAGCCCGCCGAGCGATTCACTTTCGCCGCGTATTTCATCAAACGTATCCATGGGTAATTTCATCAGCTTACACATATCATGGATCATCGTCCTGCCTTCGAAAAGATAGTTATGTTCGTCCAGCTGTTTGTTAATGTTTTCTTCCTCATCAAATTCATCCCGGATATCACCGATCACTTCCTCCAGGATGTCTTCCATTGTGACGATCCCGCTGGTTCCGCCAAATTCGTCCACCACCACTGCAAAATGGATCCGTTTCTGCTGAAATTCACGGAGCAGGTCTTCGATCAACTTATGTTCTGGCACAAAATAAGGCTGTCGCATCAGGCGATGCCAGTTAAAGTCGTCGTTCTCTTCAAGAAAAGGCACCAGGTCCTTGGTATTGATGATCCCAGCCACTTCATCGAGGCTGTTTTTATACATAACGGGCAGACGGGAATAGTGCAGTTCCCCCGCCCTGCGGATTACGTCTGAAAAGGATGACTGGTAATCCACCCCGCTCACCTCAAGCCGGCTGCGCATGATCTGGCGGACGGTGATATTCCCGAATTTCACGATCCCCTTCATGATGTTTTTTTCGGCCTGGGAGGCTTCTTCATCCGATTTGATATCGATCGCTTCATCCAGTTCCCGGATGGTGAGGGTGTCGGCCCGGTCTGCCCCGGTACGTTTGCCTATATTATCGGCCAGTTTTACGATCCACCGGCTTACCCGGCGAAGGAATAAATGAAGAGCTTCGATTACAAAAGAAGAACCGTAAGCAAACCTGAGGTTATTCTGGGTGGCCCAGACTTTGGGGAGGATCCGGCCGATAAACAGGAGTATGAAAGCAATGAGCAGCACCTTGATCAGCAGCGCGGGTATTTCCCCGAGTTGCTGGAGTTTCAGGAACTGGTTGATCATGAAATTGGCCAGAACGATTATGCTGATATTGACAAAAGTGCCCGCAATCAACAGGGAAGCATAAACCTCCTTGGGTTCGTCCAGGAGGCTGACGATACGCCGGGCCGAGGCATGCTGCTTGGTCTTCAGCATATTCACATCCTTGCTGTTGAGTGAAAACAGTGCCACTTCTGCGCCGGAAATGGTGAAAATTAGCATCAGCATGAGAACCAGTGCCACCGCCACATAGGTTGTTCCCTGCGGAATGGCAGCCAGTAGAACAAATGGAATATCGGCAGAAATAAAACCTGTTACAGGTAACGCGTCCAAAGCCTGGTTTTTTGATTAATAAAAAGGCAGGTCATACAGCCCGCCCCTTCGGGCAAAGTTACCCAAAATAACGGGGGATTAAAAAGGCAATGATTCGGAGGGATCCCCCAAAGAAATCTCACCGCCGCCCATGCCTTCAAGACCCCCTTCCCCGGTTGCGGGAGGAGCCGGGTTGTCTGCCTTTTTATCCAGCATGATCAGGTTATCACCGACGACTTCTGTGGCAAATTTCCTGTGGCCGTCCTTGTCGTCCCAACTGCGGGTGCGCAACCTGCCTTCTATATAAACAAGGCTGCTTTTGTGAAGATATTTCTGGGCCAGTTCTGCCAGTCCCCTCCATAGCACAACGGTATGCCATTCCGTTTGTGATACAAGTTTACCCGTCCGGTCCTTAAACGTTTCGGTCGTTGCCAGCGGAAATTTGGCCACTGCAATATTTCCTTCCAGGTGCTGTACCTCGGGATCCTTGCCCAGGTTTCCAATCAGCATAACACGGTTTACACCTCTCATACAAGTAAGCTTTACATGAGTAATTCCGTCTCAGGAATCAAGGTCTCTTAAAGTTAACGTATTTCCCGGTGGATTGCTTCAAAAAAACATCGCTCCATTGCGGTTTACCCGGTCATGTTTTTTAAAAAATCATGGAAGAACCGGGGAAAGGGATACCGGCTGATGGCAGACCGGGTTACCCAGGACCATCCGGATTCGGTGGGTTTTTTTTCTGTTCGTACATGGATCATCCGGCCCTGAATAAGCTGGTGTGTAAGTTGATGCCGGAGTAGCGGGGTAACTGAACTGACCCGGTACCCGTTTGGAATCAGCCATTTTCTTTTCTCCGCTTCGGCCAAAATATCCGGGATACTGCGGACGGCCCCGGTCTCCACCAATGGAAATTCATAAAGCCCTTCCCAGATATCTTTGGCCGATCTCCTGTGTATGGCCAGGCGGCCCCGGTGTTCCAGGAACAGGTAATAGAACCAACGCTGCCGTATCCTGACCCGACCGCTTTTTACCGGGAGATCCTGCGTTTTGTTATGAGTGAAGGCATAACAATATTTTTTTAGTTTACAATGATCGCATTGGGGTATAGCCGGTTTACAAACCGTTGCACCGAAATCCATAATTGCCTGGTTATACCGTCCCGGTTCTTTTTTATCCAGCAATTCTTCGGCGAGGGTGGCAAACAACTTTTTACCTGAAGAGGAGTCGGCAGGCTCCCGTATACCAAACACTCTTGCCAACACCCGAACCACGTTGCCATCTACCACTGCATGCGGCAGGTTGTATGCGAATGAGGAAATAGCTGCAGCCGTGTAGGGACCAACTCCTTTAAGAGAAAGAATTTCAGTATACGAATCAGGGAACCTACCCTTTCGTTTTGAAGTTATAAGCCGGGCCGTTTCGATCAGGTTTCTGCAACGGGAATAATATCCCAGACCTTCCCAGTACTTAAGCACGGTTTTTTCAGATGCTGCGGCCAGGCTTTGGATATTGGGAAATGCCTTGATAAACTTATTATAATAAGACCAGCCCTGTTCCACCCGGGTTTGCTGCAAAATGATCTCGCTGAGCCAAATACGATAAGGGTCGTTTTCCCCCTTCCAGGGCATTTGCCTTTTATTTTGATCCCGGTCCCATTTCAAAAGCAAGCGGGAAAAAGCTTTTTTTGACCCCAAAATCACGTTTTTCTTCATTTTTTCGACTTAAAATGGGCTTTTGCGGGATAAATATCCGTCATTTCGGGTTTCTGTATCTAAATGAGGTTAAAAAAATTATTCCTATTTAGTTGACTATCATATAATTTTGTTCTAAATTGGACCTGTAAACCCACTAAAACCTGCAACAATGAGAAAAGCCGACCTGGTAAATCAGATCTCTGAAAAAACAGGCATCCCCAAGGTAGATGTGCTTGTTACTCTTGAAACTATGTTTAAAGAAGTAAAGGACACCCTTGCTGCCGGCGAAAACATTTACATCCGTGGATTTGGAAGCTTTATAACCAAGAAGAGAGCTGCCAAGATCGGACGCAACATCAAGAAGAACATCGCGGTACACATTCCCGAACATTATATTCCCGCTTTCAAGCCAGCCAAGGAGTTTGTGGCTGAAGTGAAAAAGCTGAAAGAACCCAGACCTGATAACGGTCCTGGCGAAGATGCGGAATAATCATTCATTCCTTTCTTTATTTCTGCACAGGTGTTGTATCCCGAAAATTCCGGGGTCCAACCTGGAATTGATACAACTCTTCTGTTGTTTTGGGGTTACTTTTGCCCTCTTAAAAATAGAAAGTGAAAAGACCCCAGATCATCACCCTTGTTGCCGGGCTTGTCCTGACTGCCGGGATTTATTTTTTTGTACGGACAACCCCTTCGGGGAAAAAAGCGGTTGTCCAGGCTGAGCACAGTGCCGATGATGGTCATGATCATGGCACCGGATCCGCGATTTCAATTGATTCCATTCTGGTCCTTGCAAAAAAACAACTGACTCCCGACCAGGTTGTTCGAGTCAGCAGGCTTGAAAACTCTATATCCAGGGGCGATGTCATGGATCAGCAGATTCATGTGTATCATCAGCTGGCCCGGTTCTGGGCCGACTCGGCCGGGATCTTTGAGCCATATGCCTGGTATACCGCCGAATCAGCCAGATTGGAAAATTCGGAAAAAAGCCTCACCTTTGCCGCCCAACTGTTTTTGGACAACCTGCAGGCGGATGAAATTCCGGATCGGAGAAAATGGAAAGCACTGCAGGCCAAGGACTTGTTTGAAAGATCTTTAAAAATCAACCCGGCCAATGATTCCGTAAAAGTGGGACTTGGTGCCTGTTATTTATTCGGAGGCATTTCAGACACACCCATGGAAGGGATTATGAAAATCCGGGAAGTTGCCGAACGGGACAGTACCCTGGTTTACGCGCAGATCATGTTGGGCAAAGGATCACTGATGTCCGGACAATATGACAAGGCGCTTGACCGCTTCCTGCGGGTTGTACGTCTGGAACCATCCAACCTGGATGCCATTCTGTTGCTGGCTGAAGTGTATGAGCGAACCGGCCGCAAGACAGAAGCGGCGGAATGGTACCGGAAAAGCTTGCAGATGGTGAGCCGACCGGAGATCCGGCAGGCTATCGAGCAAAGGATTCGTGAGTTACAGCCTTAACCCGGCTGAAAATCTGGAATAGAAAAATTATTATAAACAGGTCAAAAAAGATTTGAGTATGCCTTGTGGTAAAAAAAGGAAGCGTCATAAAATTGCGACGCACAAGCGTAAAAAAAGACTGAGAAAGAACCGTCACAAGAAGAGGAATAAATAAGTTGGCCGATTGATCGGCTGATCGGATTATTAGGATTTTGTATCATAGCCCGTTTTTTTACGGGTTTTTCAAACGGACACCCTCCTAATCAGCCATTCACCCGATCAACCTTTCAACTTTCCTCTCAGTCCACCGGTTGTCAGCCGTATCATTGCTCCCCGCCGCTCCTGAATTTCTGGATTCTCAGTTTTGTATCCTGCAGCTACGACTCCAGCACTCATACGGGTTATTACAAGCCGGTGTTTACAGCATCAAGGTGATTCATTAAGCTGTAATGAACAAGGAACTAATTATTAATGCAGCCCCCCAGGGTGTGGAAATTGCCCTGCTGGAAGACAGAAAGCTGGTTGAACTGCACAGTGAAAAAAGCGATGCGCGTTTTGCTGTGGGAGACCTTTATCTGGGAAAAGTGAAAAAACTGATTCCCGGGCTGAATGCGGCGTTTGTAGATGTTGGCTTTGAAAAAGATGCCTTTCTCCATTATACCGATCTGAGTCCCTATGCCAAGTCGCTTCTCAAGTTCACGCACATGTGCATGAACGATAAAAGTGAGACCGGTCTTGATTTTGGCAAATTCACCGTGGAGCCCGAGATCATCAAAACCGGGAAGATCAACGAGGTCCTAAACGGGAAACCCAATATCCTGGTTCAGATCCTGAAAGAGCCGATCGCCGCCAAAGGACCAAGGCTGAGTTGCGAGATCTCCCTGCCGGGACGTTTTGTGGTCCTCACCCCCTTTAATGATATAGTCGCCGTTTCGCGGAAGATCCATTCCTCTGAAGAGCGAAAACGACTTCAGAAAATCGTTGAATCAATCAAGTCGAAGAATTTCGGTGTGATCGTCCGGACCGCCGCAGAAGGCAAGAATACCGCAGAACTGCATGAAGATCTTTCAGCCCTGGTGGCGATGTGGAAGACCATCCAGCAGAATCTGAAAGGGGCCGTTCCTCCCACCCGGGTTCTGAGCGAGCAGACCAAAACAACGAGTATCCTCAGGGATTTGCTTAACGAGGACTTCAATAAGATCGTCGTAAATGACCGGACTCTTTTTGCCGATACCAAGAGTTATATCCAGCGGATCGCACCTGAAAAAGCGGATATCGTTTCATACTACCAGAACGGTTCCCCCATCTTTGATTCGTTTGGTATCACCAAACAGGTGAAATCTTCTTTTGGAAAGACCGTGAACCTGGACAGCGGCGCTTACCTGATCATCGAACATACCGAAGCTCTTCATGTGATCGATGTGAACAGCGGGTACAAAAGCGTCAGCAATAACCAGGAACAAAATGCGCTGGAAACAAATCTTGAAGCGGCCGATGAGATCGCGCGCCAGCTAAGGCTTCGTGACCTGGGAGGTATCATCGTGGTCGACTTTATCGACATGAAACTTCCTGAAAACAAGCGCAAGCTGATGGAGAAAATGGAGGAATTCATGAGACCTGACCGCGCCAAGCACGCAGTGCTCCCGATCTCCAAATTCGGCATCATGCAGATCACACGCCAGCGGATGAAGCCGGAAGTGAACATCAATACCCAGGAAGCATGCCCTAGCTGCAATGGCACGGGTAAGATTTCATCCACACTTTTGCTTGAAGATGAGATCGAGAAGAACGTGAGCTACCTGGTCACCCACAAACACGGCGGGTTAAAGCTGGTTGTTCACCCGATCCTCTACGCCTATCTGACCAAGGGCTGGTTCTGGAACAACAAGATCGCCAAATGGAAAAAGAAGTTCGGCCAGAAGATCAACCTGGAACAGGACAGCAATTATCATCTCACAGAATACCGCTTTTTTGACCAGCGGGATGAAGAAATAAAGCTCTAAAAAAAGGGGGCAGGTTTCCGATACCCCCGATTCTTTTGTTCAACTACCGACTTTCGGATTTTTCCCCTATCAGCTTCTGTCTCGGCTATTCAGGTAGATCATGATATATTGTACAAGTTGTACCACCGCAGCCAGTGCTGCCACCACATAAGTGGTTGCTGCCCACTTAAGTGCATCTTTTGCTTTGGGATATTCCGCCTGGTTTGTCACATTGGTCCGGTTAAGCCACTCCAGCGCCCTCTTACTGGCATCAAATTCCACCGGGAGCGTGATGAGTGTGAAAAGGACAGTCAGGCTCATGGCCACAATTCCCACCAGGAGGATCGTGGGGTTACGCGTAGTGGCGATCACGATCATACCCGCAAGCAGTATCCAGTTCACCAGCATGGAGCTAACCTGTACAACCGGCACCATTTTGCTCCGGAACATCAGGGGGCCGTACTGGGTGGCATGCTGGACGGCATGGCCGCATTCATGGGCCGCCACCGCCGCCGCGGAAACACTGGTTCCTCCATATACTTCGGGGCTGAGATTCACTGTTTTATTGACCGGGTTGTAATGGTCGCTCAGGAACCCTTCCGAGGAAGTCACTTTGACATCATAAATGCCGTTTTCCCGTAACATTTTCTCGGCAATCTCACGCCCTGAGAGGCCGTTTGAAAGCCCGATTTTACCATATTTGGTGAACTTGCTCTTCAGGATAGAGGACACCAGAAAACTGATTCCCAGAAAGATCAGGGATACGATGAAAATCTCGTTAGACATTATCATTTTAATTCAAATTTGACTTCAATTATAACAAATTTGCTACCAACCGGTTTGAATGAATATTTTACGTCTTTTTGTCACCCGGGATTCATAATAATTTAATTCGGACTGGTTTTAAAGGTCTTATCTAAAAATAAATTTATAATACATTATTTATTGATTAATAATATCTTACACTTGTTTTTTGAATCAACATTTGAAACCAATAAAAGGGAAAGACAAGTCGTTAAAGTTATGCACAAGGCAAAAAAATTATTTTGAAATGTGACTCATAATTGTAACTTAGCAATAGAATTTAATGGGTTAGTAAGTAAGGGGGGTCAATCGTCAGATTGGCCCTTTTTACATTTAAGAAAGGTCGTTTTAATGGCCCTTGATATTACAAGTTTTCCCCCCCGCTCCCCGTTTTTTTCATGCTTTATCGTTGTTCAAACATTTGAATATTGAGACTGCAATCATTTAATTTTAATCCATGAGCAAAGTCCGGTCCTCTTTTTTTTGTCAGCATTGCGGGTATGAAAGTGTGAAATGGGTTGGACAGTGTCCGTCCTGCCATCAATGGAACACGTTTGTGGAAGAGCTGATCCAGAAGGGGGATTCCAAAAACAACGATTGGGATGATTACAGCGGAGAAAAAAAAACCAGCCGAACTTTAAAACTCCGCGATGTCTCTACAAACGAAGAAAAAAGAATGGCCAGCTCCGACCCGGAACTGAACCGGGTACTTGGCGGAGGGATCGTGCCGGGCAGCCTGGTACTGGTTGCAGGTGAACCGGGTATCGGCAAGTCAACCTTATTTCTTCAAAACGGTCTTTGGCTGAAAGACATTCGCGTACTTTATATCAGCGGGGAAGAAAGTGATCAGCAAATCAAAATGCGTGCTGACCGGCTCGGTCTTGCGAATGACCAGTTTTACCTGCTAACGGAAACATCCACCCAAACCATTTTCCAGGAAATCCGGAAACTGAAACCGCAGCTGGTGATCGTGGATTCCATCCAGACTTTGCATACACCACTGATCGATTCTTCACCCGGAAGTGTTTCACAGATCCGGGAAAGCGCCGCCGAATTCCAGCGGTTTGCCAAAGAAACAAATACCCCGGTTTTCCTGATCGGGCACATTACAAAAGACGGAAATATTGCGGGTCCCAAGATACTCGAACACATGGTGGATACAGTGCTGCAATTCGAAGGCGACCGGCACTATGCTTACCGAATCCTCCGAACCCTGAAAAACCGGTTTGGCAGTACTGCCGAATTGGGAATCTATGAAATGACCGACTCGGGGATGCGGGGTGTATTAAACCCAAGCGAGATCCTGATCACCCAGAAGGAGGATCAACTGAGCGGAATCGCCATTGCAGCCACCATCGAGGGGATGCGGCCTCTTCTGATCGAAGTTCAGGCACTGGTAACCCAATCGATATACGGCACTCCACAACGGACCGTGAGCGGATTTGACCTTAGACGGCTTCAGCTGCTTCTTGCCGTGCTGGAAAAAAGAGGGGGTTTTCATTTTGGTGTCAAGGACGTATTCCTGAATATTGCCGGGGGAATAAAAGTGGAAGATCCTTCCATCGACCTTGCCGTGCTTTGTGCCCTGCTATCCTCCTATGAGGATGTTCCGCTGCAACAACAGGTCTGTTTTGCCGGGGAAGTGGGGTTGAGCGGTGAGATCCGGGCAGTAAACCGCATAGAGCAGAGGATCGCTGAAGCTGAAAAACTGGGATTTAAAAAAATCATTGTTTCCAAATACAACCAGAAAGGACTTGCCAAACAAAAAAACCGGCAGCCGGGTAGCCCGGCCGGAATCGAAGTGGTGATGATGGGACATGTGGAGGAAGTATACAGGTACCTGTTTGGATGAAATGGCTGTGTGAAATAAAAGAATCCTTACTGCACCTGGTGTTCCCTCATATCTGCGAGGGATGCGGGACCGACCTGATCTCCCGTGACAGTTTCCTTTGTATGCGTTGCATGCATGACCTGCCTGAAACAAATTTTGAATTATACCCTGACAACCCGGTTGAAAAAATTTTCTGGGGCCGCCTTCCCCTGGAAAGTGCGTCCGCCAGTTTCTATTTTACCAGGGGCTCGATTATGCAGCAACTGATGCATGCCTTCAAATACAAACACCAAAAAGATCTGGGATTGCAGCTGGGAAACCTGATGGGAATGCTCCTGCAGCAATCCGGTCGGTTTACCGCAAACGTCCTTGTACCCCTCCCCCTGTTCCCGACACGTGAAAGAAAAAGAGGGTACAACCAGTCGGCCATCCTCTGTGAAGGCATCTCCCGTGTCACCGGCGTCCCGGTACTCAATCATACCATCAGCCGGCCCATGCACACCGAATCACAGACCCGGAAAGGGCGCATTGAAAGATGGAAAAATATTGACGGGAAGTTCCTGCTTATGCGACCTGAAACAATTACAGGTAAGCGAATCCTCCTCGTGGATGATGTGATCACTACGGGCGCCACACTCGAAGCATGCGGAAATGAACTGCTCAGGGCCGGCCCGACCAGCCTCAGTGTGGCCACACTTTGTACTGCCACCCGTTAATTTCAAATAGTTTGAGCTATTTTTGATTCCCATGAGGCTTTCCGGAACCGTAATCATATCCCTGGCCATACTGATATTCTCCTGCCGGAAAGATTCATTTATCACCAGCCCCGATGCCCGTGTAGTAATCTCGGAAGACACCCTGAAGTTCGACACGCTTTTTGTTACGGCGGGTTCCACTTACCGGGCCCTGAAGATCATTAACGACAATGAACAAAAATTAAAACTGTCTTCATTAAAATTATCGGGCGGACCCGCATCGTCCTATAAAATGAATGTGGACGGAATGGCCGGGACCCAGTTCAACGGACTGGATATCGAAGCCCATGACAGCCTCTATGTATTCGTACAGGTCAATGTGGATCCCGGTGCCGGGGCGCTTCCTTTTATTCTGCGTGACAGCATTGAAATCAATTATAATGGCCGGAGGCGGCTTGTACAACTCGAAGCGTGGGGTCAAAACGCACATTTTTACAGGAACAAAGTGGTAACCGTCAATGAGACATGGAACAACGACCTGCCTTATGTGATTCTTGGTTCGCTGGTGGTGGGCAGCAACCAGGTACTTACCATCAACAAAGGATGCCGGATATATGTGCATGCTGACGCACCTATTGTGGTAAACGGTACCCTGGTTGTAAACGGGCAGAAAGACACGGCTGACCGAGTAGTTTTCAGGGGCGATCGGTTGGATGAACCCTACCGGGATTACCCGGCCAGCTGGCCCGGTATCTTTTTCCTCTCAGGGTCAAAAGACAATCTTCTCAGATACACCTCCATCCGAAACGCATACCAGGCCGTCGGACTCCAGGATCCTTCTCCCAATGCAGCCCCCAAACTGGTGCTGAATGAATGTGAGATCGACAACGCTTTCGATGCGGGCATCATCGCACTGAACTCCAGTATACGGGCTCAAAACTGCCTGGTGACAAACTGCGGCCGGAATATCTACCTCGCCCGGGGTGGTGATTACCAGTTTACACATTGCACCGTGGCCACCTGGGCAAACCGGTATATCGAACACAAGGATCCGGTCCTTACGGTCCGGAATTTTTCGGATAACATTACAGCCAACCTGGCCGCAATTTTCCGTAACTGTATATTCTGGGGAGAGAACGGGCTGGTCAACAACGAAGTGGTTGTGGAAAAAACCGGCAACACTGCTTTCAGCGTATTATTTGATTACAACCTCTGGAAGGTCCAGACCGCCCCCGCCAACAGCACGGTCAACCAGGTGATCAGCAATCAGGCACCCCAGTTTGACAGCATCAACACATCCCGCCAGTACTATGATTTCAGGTTAAAATCCGGATCCCCTGCCATAAACAAGGGGGTGATAACCTCCATACCCACAGATCTTGACGGGAATCCCCGGGCCGTGGGTCTGCCTGACCTGGGTTGTTTTGAACGGCAATAATTTCCCATCCCGTTTAAATATCAGCCGGCTATTCCAAACCGAATCCGTATAACTTTGTTATTCTCAAAAACACAGCATGAAAACGATTTTACTATCATTCATCTTCACAGTCGCCCTCTCGGGGTCTTCGATTTACGATTTTAAAGTTCCGGGACTGGATGGCTCAAACATTGATTTTGCCGGCTTTAAGGGTAAGAAAATCCTGATCGTGAATACGGCATCAATGTGTGGCAACACGCCCCAGTATGAAGGCCTGGAATCGATGTACAAGAAATACAAGGACAAACTGGTTATCGTGGGATTTCCGGCAAATAATTTCGGCGGCCAGGAACCGGGAAGTAACAGCGAGATCAAGGAATTCTGCAAAAAGAATTATGGCGTGAGTTTCCCGATGGCGGAAAAGGTATCCGTTAAAGGTGATGACACCCATGCCTTATATAAATATTTAAAAGCCGAAGCCGCTGCCAAGGGGATGACCGACCCGGTCACCTGGAATTTTGGAAAATTCCTGGTAAATGAAAAGGGAGAGCTGATCGCAACTTTCGGCCCAAGAACCCAGCCTGACAGCCCGGAGATCCTTAAATACCTGAATTAAGCGATATCCCTGAAATAATGAAACGGTCCCTGAAAACGAGGACCGTTTTTTCTTGCCCATAAACCATATTTTCGTTGTTCGTGCGATTCAATGAAATCATAGGACAGGCCCTGGTGAAAAAACAACTGGCGGAACTGGTGCAGCATAACCGGCTGAGCCATGCCCTTCTTTTCCTGGGAAAAGAAGGAAGCGGCGCCCTCTCCCTGGCACTGGCTTTTGCACAATACCTTGTTTGCGAAAAGTCTCCTTTCAATGTAACCGGTAAACAAGCGGGTGTGGTCTCGCTTTTTGGAGAAGAGACCCCGGATACTTCCGGAGAACCGGCGACTGATTCATGCGGAGTCTGCCCGGCCTGTCAGAAAGCTGCCGGCCTGGTACACCCGGATATTCATTTTTCCTATCCGACCGTAACCAGGAAGCCGGGAGAAAAACCCATTGCTACGGATTTTGTTACCGACTGGAGGGAGTTTATCCGTTTGAACCCTTATGGGAATTTATTTGACTGGATCGAATTGATCAAGGAAAAAGAAAACAGCCAGGGGAAGATCACGGCGGAGGAATGCAATGATATCATCCGGAAACTAAGCCTGAAAAGTTTTGAGAGCCTTTACAAAGTGCTTATTATGTGGATGCCTGAAATGCTTGGCACGGAAGGAAATAAGTTGCTCAAACTGATCGAAGAGCCCCCAGCCAATACACTATTCATACTGGTTTCTGAAAACGAGGCACTGATTCTGCCTACGATCGTCAGCCGATGCCAGTTGGTAAGGATCCCCCAGTTGAATACCGGAGAAATCGAAAACGCTTTGATTACCCGGAATAATACAAGCCCGGCGATTGCTGCCCAGGTGGCGGGTGTCAGCGAAGGGAACTACCGGGAAGCCCTTCAACTGGTACAACACGCAGAGGAAGACTGGCAGGTACTGCTGCGAGAATGGTTGAATGCCATCCTTAAGACCGGACCGGTGGCCCAGGCCAAATGGGTGGAAGAGATCAGCCGGCTGGGAAGGGAAAAACAAAAACAATTCCTGCGCTATTTTAACCACCTGCTTGAACAGGCTGTCCGGTTGCGGGTGACCGGGGAATCACCTGGTTCTTTTGGTATGGAAAAAGACTTTGCCGAAAGACTGAACCGGATCGCAGGGATCGAGCAACAGGAGGCCATCCTTGAAGAGATCGACCGGGCCAGTTATTATATTGAAAGGAACGCGCATGGCAAGATGCTTTTTCATGCCCTGACCATCAAAATCTATCATATAATCCAGGATAAGGTCGTTTTGGCCTGATTTAATTGGGGTTTCCGGCCTCAGAGAGTTGGGGACTGTAAATTTCCAGAAAAGTGTATTTTTGGATAATTGTGGATTGAGAACAAGGATCCGGGGAAGAAAAACGGAAACACCACGAGTTGAATTAAAACAATGCTTCGTATTTTATCTCAAGATATAAGTGCCTTAAAAACAGCTACCAGTAGCTTTTTTAGCTCCCCAGCCTCCCGTCTAAACGGGCCGGAGGCTGCCGGGTTGCACCGGGCCACGAAAGCTGTATTCTAATCAACTCCCGGGTTTCCCCACTTTTCCGCAATCGACAATTGATCATTCTAAATTATTCAATCTCATGGGTTGTACAGGTTGCAGCACGGCTACCGGCAGTAAGCCAAACGGGTGCAAGAGCAACGGCGGATGCAGTTCCGGCGGGTGCAACCGCATGAATTCCCACGACTGGCTGCAAAACCTTCCCGTAGCCGATATTAACAGCGCCTGTAAAGTCATCGAAGTCAGTTTCAGCCAGGGTACCCGAAAGGATTTTTACCGAAACCCGTCCCTCCAACCTTTTGAAAAAGGAGACCTGATCGCCGTGGAAGGAGTCAGTGGTTTTGATGTAGGAGAAGTTTCCCTTACCGGTGAGATTGTCCGCCTGCAAATGAAAAAAAGGGGGGTAAAGGAAGACAACCCCGAAATGAGGAAAGTGCTTCGCAGAGCCACAGACCGGGATATTGATATCCGCAACCAGAACAAGGCGCGGGAACCAGAAGCTGTAATCCGCAGCCGGGCGATCGCCAAACAGCTAAAGCTTGATATGAAGATCAGCCAGGTGGAGATGCAGGCTGATGGCCGAAAAGCCACTTTTTTTTATATCGCCGACGGCCGGGTCGATTTCCGTGAACTGATCAAAGTATATGCTTCCGAATTCAAATTAAAAGTGGAAATGCGGCAGATCGGGGCCCGGCAGGAAGCCGGCAAAGTGGGCGGTATCGGAAGCTGCGGGCGTGAGCTTTGCTGCAGCACCTGGCTTACGGATTTCAAATCGGTAAATACAGCTGCCGCGCGGTATCAGAATCTTTCAATCAACCAGACCAAACTCAGCGGCCAGTGCGGTCGTTTGAAATGCTGTCTGAATTATGAACTCGATACTTACCTCGACGCCTTACAGCATTTCCCCGACAACTGTGATGTGCTTCAGGTAGCGAAAGGCAATGCATTCCTGGTTAAAAAAGATATTTTCAAGAACCTCATGTGGTATACCCTGCCGGAAAGCAATAAACAATACCCCCTTTCGATCGAGCGGGTCCGGAAGATCAAGTCGCTGAACCAGCAGGGAGTCAAACCCGAAGAGCTTGAGCCCGTCGAAGTCACTTCAAGTAAACCCCGCGAAACAGAACCGGAAACTGTCGAACTGGTCGGTCAAATCAGCCTGCGCACCCTCGAAAAAGCGGAAAGGAAAAAGAAGCAACAGCAACAACAAAAACAGCGGGGCCAGGGCGGAAGGGGACAGCAGCAACAACAGGGAGGACAGCAACAAAAAAATCCGCAGCAAAGGAGGCCTCAAGGTCCAAGGGGACAACAACAAGGAGGAGGACAGCAGCAAAAGAGACCGCCCCAAAACCAGGGTCGGCCCCAGTCTGGCGGAAATCAACCTGGCCAAAGACCTGGTAATCCCCCGCGAAACCCTTCCGGCGGCAACAACCCGGGACAAAAACCGCAAAACCCCAACACAGGTAAGGGTAAATAAGAGCTAATCTTTCCAGACTATTAATTTATCTGAGTAAGGCCGTAAACCTGATCAGATCCCCATCGCCCGGTAAATTGCATCCTGGATCTTGCCTCGAATCGACATTTGTCCCAGTCTATTATTGGACCTTGTCGGGTATACCCGATTAGACAAGAAGACATAGACTATGTTATATTTCGGGTCGACCCACACACAGGTACCTGTGAACCCGGTATGACCAAAAGCACCCGGGGAGACCATGGAGGAAGGATAGGGTTCCTTCCGTGTTGCATTGTCTTTTTCGGGTTTATCAAATCCGTAACCCCGCCGGCTGACTTTGCTGTGATAAGCCGTAAAAAGATCTATTGTTTCCTTTTTCAAAAACCGGTTTCCGTTAAACTCGCCGCCATTCAACAACATCTGGTAGAGCATGGCAAGGTCATATGCGTTGGAGAACAGCCCTGCATGACCGGCCACCCCGCCAAACATGGAAGCCCCTTCATCATGCACATCTCCCTGTGTGGTCTGCCTGCGAAAATGCTGTTCCGTTTCAGTGGGTACCATTTTTTCCGCCGGAAATCTTTCGAGGGGTTTAAATCCGGTAGTCCACATACCCATAGGTTTGTAAAAGGTTTTTTGAACGTATTGGTCCAGGGTGGTTCCGCTGATCTGCTCAACGATCTTTCCCAGGAAAATAAAGTCGTTATCGCTGTAAACATACTTGTTCAGTGGTCCCAGGGGGCTTTTAAGAATGCGGTTGAACATGGTGTCTTCCCAGTCGTTCCGCATATAAATATTTTCCGCCACCCGGACCGTAAAGCCGGGTTCGGGACGAGACCGGTAAATGGCGGGATTTGGTTCCCCGCTTTTTTCATCGATGGTCTCTTTATAAAAAGCAATAAATGGCACCAGGCCCGCCTGGTGAAGCAAGATGTCTTCGATTTCGAGGTTTGCCTTATTAGTGCCCCTAACTACCGGGAGGTAATCACCCAGTTTTTTATGGAGGTCAAGTTTCCCTTCTTCATAGAGTTTCATGACCGAGACGGTTGTAGCAGAGATCTTGGTCACTGAAGCCAGGTCGAAAATACTTTCAAGGCTGGTGGCTTGTGAATCCTCGTATTTATAATGCCCGAACGATTTGTGATAAATGATTTCTCCTTCGTGCACGGCCAGTACTACGCAGCCGGGAAAGGCTTTTTGTGCGATCCCGTCGAGTGCGATCGAATCCACCGTTTCCATTTTATCAGGCCTGTGCCAGGCTGGATCTTTCAGATCCTTTACGATCCCGTCTCCAAAGCGGAAGCGGCATACGGATACCGGGAGCCTGCCCTGGAGTTCAAACTGCCCGGAAAGATAATCGGCGGCCGCCATTTGGGTGAGATTATCGTCCTGGTAACAAGCCAGCAGGGTCCATGCATCACAGAAATTTGCATTGGCCAGCACATTCCCGAAAGTGAGGGTGATGGTTTTGATAAAATTCAGCTGTTTGTACAAATAAAGAGCGGCTGAACTGATCCCGAAATTATCGGTGGGTCTTAATGAATAATTATGGACTCCCAGGATGATTGCGTCGTAGATCCCGTCTTTGGATACTTTTTTCAGGATCTCATCTGCGGAGTCCTTTCCATTCTTGTAGGAAAACAGGAATACATCCGCTTTGAAGTCATCCTGCATGCGTTTTCCGAACGGATTCAGTTCGCTTGTCCCGATCCCGATATAGGCTACCCGGCCCGGACCTTTTTTCCCGGCGGACTGGTTCTGTGGTGAGGTTAACGGAACATCGGCATAATCGGTCCGGGATGCGGTCAGGCTGGCCCGGCTGAGGAGGGTGATGCTGTGACGCGCCACTTCATACCGGATGGAATCCGTTTTTGCATTCAGGTCGGCCAGCAGGTTTGTTGTATCAACTACCTGTGCCCGGTTCAGACCCAATTGATATTTGGAAGCCAGTACTTTTTTCACTTTCCCATAAATGTCTTCCCAGCTCAGTCTTTTTTCCGCGATCGCCTTTTTCACCGCATCAATGGTTTCGGGAACGCTGGCGGGCAGGCATAGCATATCATTGCCTGCGATCAGGGCTTCGACCGCTATCACCCCGCCGGGGAAATACTTGGCCACTCCTTTCATCTCAAGCGCATCAGTGAAAGTAAGTCCCTGGTACCCCATTTTGTTACGGAGAAGATCGGTCACGTTATTTTTTGAGATCGAAGTGGCGCGGTTGGCCGTGTTATCGATGGCAGGGATGGACAAATGCGCGATCATGACACTGCCGATCCCGGCATCAAAAACAGCCCGGAAAGGCACCAGTTCCATCGAATCGAGCTGGGTCATGCTCTTTTTGATCACAGGGAGATCATAATGCGAATCCACATCCACATCGCCATGCCCGGGAAAATGCTTGGCGCATGCCATGATGCCCTCATCCTGCATGCCTTTCATATAAGCAACCCCGTAGCGGGCTACTTTGTCCCGGTCCTCGCCAAAGGACCGGTACCCGATCACAGGGTTATTGGGATTATTATTTATATCCACCACCGGGGCATAGTTGACATGCACCCCGATCCGTTTGCACTGCTCTCCCACTGCCACTCCCATTTCGTAGACCAGGCGTTCATCGCTGATCGCACCCAGAGTAAGCTGATAAGGGAATTTGGTAACGCTGTCGAGTCGCATTCCAAGTCCCCACTCCCCGTCGATCGTAACCATTAATGGAGTTTTTGCAATCTGCTGGTAGTAATTGGTGATATTGGCTTGCCGGACGGGCCCCCCCTGGAAAAAACAAAGAGCGCCGACATTATAGCGGGTGATGTCCGCAGCCACTTTTGCCTCATACTCAGGGCCCTTATCGGTATGTGCCCGGATAACCATGAGTTGTGCGATCCGCTCTTCATCACTCAGGCTGTTAAACACGCTGTCCACCCAGGATTCGCGGGTCAGGTTGCTATGGTACTGGGCCTGTGTCGCTTGGAAAATGAATAAAAAGGCCCAGAACAAGGTTTTATGCAATTTCATATGATCGGCATTTGAGATCGGGAAACGGTTTTAAAATTAACCCTTTTAGGGTAATGGCTTAGCCTAATATTGTTTAAAAATGAATTGGCTATTTTTGGAGGCTAAACCTGATTTTGTGCCGGATAAGATTACGTTATTACCTGATAATATTGCCAACCAGATTGCCGCCGGTGAAGTGATCCAGCGACCGGCATCCGCCGTCAAGGAGTTGCTGGAAAATGCGGTGGATGCGGGGGCTACCGAAATAAAACTCATTATTAATGATGCCGGTAAATCGTTAGTACAGGTAGTAGACAACGGAAGCGGAATGAGCGAAACGGATGCCCGCATGAGCTTCGAGCGGCATGCCACTTCCAAGATCCGGACAATCGAAGACCTTTTCCATATCCGCACCATGGGATTCCGGGGTGAGGCCCTGGCATCGATCGCTGCGGTTTCGCAGGTGGAGATGAAGACCAAAAAAAGCGGGGAAGACAGCGGGACATATATTGAAGTGGAAAACAGCGCTGTGCGGGTCCAGGAACCGGTGGCCGCACCAACGGGTACCAGCATCGCGATGAAAAACCTTTTTTTCAATGTGCCGGCCCGGCGTAATTTCCTGAAGAGCAACGCAGCGGAGATGCGGCATATCGTGGATGAATTTACCCGGGTCGCCCTATCTTTCCCAACGATTCAGTTTTCCCTCACAGCCAATAACCAGCAGTTATTTCACCTCGAGTCCGGCAGTCTCAAACAACGGATCGTTCAGTTATTGGGCAACCATTACAATGCCCGGCTGGTGGCGGTGAAAGAAGAGACTGATTACATGAATATTTACGGGTTTGTAGGCAAGCCGGATACGGCTAAAAAGACCCGTGGTGACCAGTATTTTTTTGTCAACAACCGGTTCATCCGAAGTCCTTACCTGAATCACGCGGTGATGAACGCATACCAGGAAATGATCCCGTCGGACAGTTTCCCCATGTATGTGCTGTTCATAGACCTGGACCCCACCCAGGTGGATGTGAACGTCCACCCCACCAAACAGGAAATCAAATTCGAGGATGAAAAAATAGTTTACGCCTTTGTCCAGGCAGCCGTTAAGCACGCCCTGGCTCAGTTTAGTATCACCCCCACCCTGGATTTTGACCTGGATGCATCCATCCAGCAGTTGCCGGCGATCCAGCAACCTTTTACTGAAGAAAAAAAATCGGCTGCGGCCGCAGGTTCCCTTTACAAAGGGTTTACCCAGAAGAACCAGGCGCACTTTATCGAAAAAAACGAGTTGCGTCACTGGAAAGATTTTTATAAACCCGGTCAGACTGAAAACGAAAAACCAGAACCGGCCCCCGAACCGGATACATCCCTGACGCACATAACTCCCGAAACCCAGGGATTCAAAGACGCGGATCTGTCACAACTGTTGAATACCTATATCACGGTTCCTTCCGGAAAGGGATTCCTGCTCATTCACCAGCAAGCGGCACATGAACGGGTATTGTATGAAGAACTGATGAAAGCCGGGCGGGATAAACCGGTAGCCACCCAGCGGAGTATGTTTCCCGCCACACTGGAACTGGCCCCTGCTGATGCGGCGATCATGGAAGAAATCATGGATGACCTGCAATACCTGGGATTTACGATTGAACCGTTTGGGAAAAACACCTATGTGATCCAGGGCACCCCGGCCGATGTAGGTACCGGGAATGAAAAACAAAGCATCGAAGTACTTCTCGAACAATACAAGCACTTCAACCCGGAGATCAAATTTTCAAAAAGGGAGAAACTGGTGCGCGCCCTGGCCCGTCAACGTGGTATCCGCACGGGCACCCGGCTTTCGGAAAAAGAAATGCGCCACCTGGTGAATGACCTTTTTGCATGCATGCAACCTAACATCACACCGGACGGCACACCCACTTATCTAGAGCTGAAAGCCGAACAACTGGAAAAGATGTTTGGGAGATAGCACCCTTTAATAGCCGTTCCGGATCCCCGTTAAGAATTTTTCAACCGCCCTCCTGACTTCCGTGGCACCGGTTTTGTGATTATTTACCAGGGTTGAGAAAATCAGCAGTTTTCCCTTTTTCGTGTACAGGAACCCGCTGAACGCCACGACACCGGATAAGGTGCCTGTTTTCCCGAAAATATACCCGCCGGCATCCGTGTAATAATTACGGATTGATCCTTCGCCCCCGGTCGGGAAAATTTCCTTCACGCGTTCCATACCGAATTCATCTTTCATTTTACGGAGAATCATCACGAAGTCGCGGGGGGAAAAAAGATTGTATCGGCTGAGGCCGGAGCCGTCCACCCAGCGGGGCGCCTGGGGGAGATCGGAAAAATCGGTCTTGAGCAGGGTGTCAATAATCTTTTCATCATTCATCAGTCCGAGCTTTTCATTGCTGACCATCAGCAGCGCCTGTTCGGCGAAGAAATTATCGCTCCGGTGCATCATGGGTTTCAGCATGGAGTCTGTAGGCTGTGAATACACGGAGCGGAAAACCTGGTCAACGGGAGGAGAAACCTGGTCCAGCCAGGCTTTTTTCAGCGTGTCTTCCAGAAGCAGCCGGTTCCCGAGGGTCTGGAAAGGGATCTGCACCTTTGAGAAGGTACCCCTGCTTCCGTACACTTCAAATGTGTTTTCCATTTTTTTCCGCTGTATACGGATCCGCGGTGTGATCGGGTCCACATGCGGGCTGAGTGCGTACCGGAAAAAATTAATATCGCCATTCAGTTCATAACGGTTTCCCAGCTGCCTTATACTGTACTCAATCACATTGCCGTATACCGGAAGCGCAGACCTTTCGGCCATGTAATATTCATTGTAATCATTCCAGGACCAGCCGTCTCCATACATTTCAGCCTCCCATTTCGGGTAGATAAAGGCCAGTGGTTTTGCCAGTGTCTTCAGAAAGTCAAACACAGGTTGTCCGGGATAATCCCGGTGGAGAAAAGTAGGGTCGGCAGTGGGGCGGATAAAGCATACTGTATCCGTGTCCAGGAAATCCAATCCCCTTAATTTTTCCCCGAGGTATTTCATTGCGGCGTAACAGGTGGGGATCTTTGTGTTACTCGCGGGTACAAAATACTTCTGGCCCTGGTATTCGTAGAGAAACCTGTTCTCTTCAGGATCGAATATGCTGATGCCCACATGGGCCGATTTCAGGGCGCGGTTTTCAAGAAGTTCAGCCCGGGCCGACCGGCCGATCTGTTGCTGGATGGAACAGGAAGAAAGAAGAAAGAGTAAGAAACAAGGAATGTGTAATAATGATTTCCTGTTGATCATCATTTTCCGGTTGCTGGATTATCAATTACTGATTAGGAGGCAGGTACGGTATTAATCTTTCAACTGCGTTCCTGTGCCCGCAGCCACCGTTCCGGGATCTCGTTGCTGCTGGCCAGTAGGTAGTCTTTATAACTGCAGGCGATGAATTTCCTGTCGGGGAGCTGCATCCACCAGCGGCCTGTTTTCTTGCTTTGCAGAAAAATGGTTTCCACTTCGGCAAAAGCCATATGATATTCATTGAAGGAATCCTTCTCATCCAGGGCGGCTTCGCGCCGGCCACGGCTGCGGCCATCGAGCACATACCATAGCATGTGGCTGATCTGTTTGGCAGTGAGTTCATCCTTGTCGTGCTGAACATTATACCCGTAAATGCCGATGCTGCTGATATTCGGACTCATCCCGGCATAACGCATCAGTACACAGGCCTCTTCGCCGTTGAACCCGTTGGGAGAAGCCGTAGTGGCAGGTGCGTAGGCATAAGCGATCGCTGTCATATCGAAACTGAGCATATTGCTGTTCCGGATTACCGGCTCCATTTCATCGATGCTTTCTTTTACATGTCCCACACGGTAACAGTCGAACCGGAGTTTGTCCAGGGTTTCAAGCATCCGTGGATGAACATAATAGCTTTGGAAACCGATGTGGTTGTAATGCCGGATGAAGTTGGGATCCCCGGTCAGCATTTCCATGAGAAAATTCTCATGGCGGAACGGAGATTCCAGGTCAAGGTCGATCAGGGCATCGACACAACTGGCTTCTATCAGTTTTTTGTTTTCCGCATAAGCCTGGTATTGGGAAAGGGTGAGATCGTGTGAGCCGCCCAGGATAATGACCGTCTTGCCATCACCCATGAGTTCCTGCACAACGGTTTTCAGCGCCGCGTAAGAATCCGTAAAGAGGGAACCTGCTTTCACATTGCCTACATCCGCGATCCGGATATCGGGATGCCAGTAGTACAGGTTGTAGAAATGGCGGCGGATGATATCAGGGGCTGCACTGTGTCCATGAATAAGACCGCTGCCGCGTTGTTCCCCGCATCCTACGATCACCACAGAGGCTTCGTCGATATCCGGAAAATCCTCGCTGTAGATGGCGATCGATTTGCCCAGCTGTCCTTCCTTATACCCCTCGTCATGCGAGATCTCGTGCAGGTTCACCGGGTCGAGAAAGTCGGAAATATTGAGGTGATCAGACATGAATGCAAGTTAAGGAAATGGGGGGAAGCAAAGGTGCGGGTGCGGAAGCCTTCTGTGTCGTAAGTTGAGCCAGCGGAATCAAGGATGTTTTCATTACCAAGCCATTCCCGGGTGACTTTCCGACCCTATGGGAGACTCCGCCTATTCATTATCTTTGCCTCCTTATGGAAAAATTGCTGAACCAGGTAAAAGCATATAAAGAGGAGATCGCGGCTTTCCAGGCACCCGATGCCCGGGCTGTTGAGGAATTTCGCATCAAATACCTGGGAACCCGGGGACTGGTGAAATCGATCATGGGAGAAATGAAGCAAGTGGCCCCGGAAAACAAAAAAGCGGCCGGGCAGCTGTTGAATGAGTTCAAGCAATTTGCCGAAAACCGGTATGAAGAACTGAAAGCGGCCGTCTCCGGCCAGGGCGAAGAGACATCCAGTATCGATCTCAGTCTCCCCGGGGATCAGCAGCCCGTGGGTTCCCGGCATCCCGTTACCCTGATGAGAAACCGGATCGTATCCATTTTTCAGCGCCTGGGTTTTGCCGTGGCCGAAGGACCCGAGATCGAAGACGACTGGCATAATTTCGGTGCACTGAATTTACCCGAGCACCATCCCGCACGGGACATGCAGGATACATTTTATATCCAGCAAAACCCCGCCTTCCTGCTCCGGACACACACGAGCAATGTCCAGATCCGGGAAATGGAAAAAGGCGTATTGCCTATCCGGGGAATTTATCCCGGCCGGGTGTTCCGGAACGAGACCGTAAGCGCCCGCAGTCATTGTTTCTTTCACCAGATCGAGGGTTTGTATATAGATGAGAACGTTTCCTTTGCCGATCTCAAGCAGACCTTATACTTTTTTGTAAAAGAGATGTATGGGAAAGATGTAAAAGTCCGGTTCCGGCCTTCCTATTTCCCATTCACTGAACCCAGCGCTGAAATGGATGTCAGCTGTTTTATTTGCGGCGGTGAGGGGTGTCCCGTGTGCAAGAAAACGGGCTGGGTGGAGATCCTGGGCTGCGGAATGGTGCATCCCAACGTATTATCCAATTGCGGAATTGACCCCAACAAATACACCGGCTTCGCATTCGGGATGGGTATCGAGAGACCGGCGATGATGAAATACGGGATCAATGATATCCGGTTGTTCAGCGAGAATGATGTCCGTTTTCTCCGGCAGTTTACCAGCGCTATTTAACAGACTCCACGGATTTGATATTGAGGTAGAATTTTACTCCCAGTTCTGCGGAAGTGTACATATAATCCTGTATCCCATGCTGCATCCGGAACAATAAGCCTGACTTTTTAAATCTTTTTTCGGCCTGTGCCCGAACTACGATCGGTTTGTCGCCGCTGTTGTAGAGGTACCCCATATACCCAGCAATATATCCCTGTGCTTTCCAGCCGTTCCGGTTCCATTCCAGCCCGTTGCCGAAAAGAAACGCATCGTTCTGGCGATGGCCGTCGCCGTTAAGTTGCCAGACATAAAACCCTGCCATGCCTATCCATTTCAGGTTCGGGGAAAGCGGTTTGCCATAGGATACATCGAAATAATAACCCATCCCATCGGTATACCTGGCCGATTCCAATCCCGAAGAAGCCGGGTACCGGTACCCGATCCGGAGCGCCAGTTGTACGGTCTTTTCCCATTTCCGGAATATCCTGATATTGAAATTCAGGTGTACATCCCCCCGCGCGTGATTATCATAATAATTCTTGTAATAGACATGTCGTTGCTTTTTGATCGTGTCGCTGGTCTGGTATATTTCGACAGGTTCATAAGAAATATCTATTGAAATCCGGTCGCGTAACAGGCAATAATTACCAAATACGGCCAGGTCCTGTGCCCTGTCACCCTTCGTGAAATGAAAGCTTGCTGATGAGCCGACATAATTGGTGCTGTCTGTCCCCCCGTTGGTGAGATATGGAACCGGCAGGGCGTTGGGTCCCATGAATTTTGGCTGGGTAATGATATATTTCGACCAATGGCTGACCCCGTCCCAGTTTACAATTCGTGCCCATTCTTCCTGTGTCTGGGCCTGAATCCCAATATTTGCCACTATAGCCCAGAGCAGCAGCAGGATGCGGGCAGGTTGATTCATTTCGATAAAAATAGCTTTTCCGTTTGAAAGAAAAAAAGGCCGCACGGGGGCGGCCTTTGGAAAACTTATTATTGTATTTACTTTTTGGGCCAATAAAATGCGAGAACTAGTGAAGCTACCAGGGCAATCCAGGTTCCCACGCCCAATCCTTTTATCAGGCCGCCGATATCGAAACGCCCGCCCAGGAGACTCAGCGGACGAATGAACAGATACAGCAAGCAGATAAGGGGAAGAAAGGCCCAAATACCCCTGCCCAGAATATAGTTTCCGTTGTTCAACGCGCCGATCACAAGGAACAGACCAGAGAGGGGGATTGCCAGCCAGAGATATTTAAGCAGGTAGGCCTCGAGTTCGGATCCGTAAGAAGGGCCTTTGACAATATCTAAAGGCGTAGTGTTGTTTACTGAACCAAGCGGCAGGAAGAAGCTGCCGATCAGCAGGACCCCGAGAATGATCGTTAGATTTTTTCGGTTCATAATAGTGGTTTTAGCGTGATGATTAAGAAAATGTTGATCAGGTTCTGTTGGCTGTCATCCGTTTATAACAGAAGAAAGCTGCGATCAGGAAGGCAACGAGGGCCACATAAAACCAGGGTGTAAAATCCACCGTGATGTTCATTTTTTCACTCAGGTCCTTGCCGAAATCATCCAGCCCCTTGGAAAAACCACCGTCGGATTTATTACCCCCGGTGGAAGGCAGATCCATTTTAACCTGTTTCTTGATATCGAGCATCATCCCGATCAGCGCGCCGGCTGCACCGATCCCGGTGATCATGGCCCCGCCCATAGCCGCTTTGGCGTTGGTAAATGAAAGAAGAAGACCCAGTATCCCCAGGCCAAGTGCCACCATTGCGTAAAGATTCGGGTTCTTATCGTCCGATTTGGTGGTGGTTTTGGTAATGGTGCTGTCGACGTCTTCGGTTTTTACATCATCCAGGAATGAATTACCCGAGCTGTTGTTCTTCATTTTAAAACCGGTAGCCAGCTGGATGCCGGTTACGGTCTGAAGCGACATATTATTGCACTTGATATCAATAAAAGGCATGAAGAACAGCAGAATCGCTACAACAAAAGCGACTGAAGAAGGTATCTTGGATCCGAGTACACCCGTTGGCGGAGTTGCCGGAATGGCGGGAGCGGAAGGAGCCGGTTGCGGGGAAGCAGGTTGGTTGGTATCCATAATGCTAATTTTAGTCAAGGTAAGCGAAACTTACCATAAATAACAACCCGTTAATCCACAGTGATATGTTGCCGGGTTTACCAACGGCTCTGTGAATGAATAATAGCGGGTGCTGGGCGGTACGCAGTATCTTTACGCTTACAATACATCAAAATGAATATTAACACCGTATGCGTTTGCGGCGCTGGTACGATGGGAAGCGGGATTGCCCAGGCCCTGGCACAGTCCGGTATTCATACAATTCTTTATGATCTCAACCCGGATGTCCTTGATCAGGCCCGCAATTCGATTGGCAAAAACCTGCAACGGTTGACCGAAAAAGGAAAGATGCCGGTGGATGGGGTTACAAAAGTGATGAGTCGCCTGCAGTTCACACATGATATTCATCATTGCCTGGCGGATTTGTTTATAGAAGCGATTATCGAAAAAACGGCAGCGAAGATCGCCCTCTTCAACCAATTGGCGGAGATCAATCACAGCGAATGTGTATTCGCCAGCAACACTTCTTCACTTTCCGTAACACAGATTGCCGAAGGAGTCCGGCAACCGGAACGTGTGATCGGGCTGCATTTTTTTAACCCGGCCACTATCATGAAACTGGTGGAAGTGATCGTCACACCCCGGACCAATCCGGAGACAACTGCCACAGCTATCTCACTGGTGCGTGCGATGGGCAAAGTGCCTGTACAATGCCAGGATTCACCTGGTTTTATCGTGAACCGGGTGGCCCGACCTTTCTATATTGAATCCCTCCGGCTGGCTGAGGAAGAGATTTCAGGACCTGAGACCACAGACCGGATCCTGGAAGCGACCGGATTCAGGATGGGGCCGTTCCGGCTGATGGACCTGATCGGAAATGACATCAACTACGCGGTCAGCTGTTCTGTATATGAACAGTTGCAAAACCCCGAAAGATTGAAACCTTCTCCTCTGCAAAAGGAAAAAGTGGAAAAAGGACAGCTGGGGCGCAAAACAAAAAAAGGTTATTATGATTATTTCTAAATCCGCTTATTTCGCAACGCATCAACATCATCGTAAATGGTATTAGTAACCGGCGGCACGGGTTTTCTCGGAGCCTATATCATCCAGGAACTGATCAGGCAGGGCTACCGGGTCCGGGCGATCCGCCGATCCAAACAGCTGCCTTCATTCATAGCCCCTGATATCCTGAACCGGGCGGAGTGGGTCGAGGGGGATGTGCTGGATGTGGTCTCCCTCGAAGAGGCCCTGGATGGGGTGGAAAGCGTCATTCATTCCGCTGCCGTGATCTCCTTTCTGAAAAAAGAACGCCGTCTCATGTACCAGGTAAACCATGAAGGCACGGCCAACATGGTGAATATGGCGCTTGAAAAAAATGTAAAGCGGTTTATTTATATCAGTTCCGTGGCGGCTTTGGGAAGAAGTGCCGGAGGGGGGCATGTGAATGAGGAAAAGAAATGGGAAGAGAGCAAAGCAAATACACACTATGCCAAGAGCAAACACAAGGCTGAACTGGAAGTATGGCGGGGGATCAGTGAAGGACTTGAAGCCGTGATCCTCAACCCCAGCACGATACTGGGTTATGGCAACTGGGACATGGGCAGCAGCTCCATCTTCCGGAATATCCACAAGGGAGTGGGTTGGTATTCCCCCGGGGTCAATGGGTTTGTGGATGTGGAAGACGTGGCCCGGGCCACCCGGCTGATACTGGAGAGCGGTATCAGCGGGGAGCGGTTTATCGTAAATGGTGATAACTGGACTTTCCGGAAGCTTCAGGAAACGATCGCCGGGACCTTCGGAAAAAAAATACCCGTCCGTGAAGCCACTCCTTTTCTGCTGGGTCTCGCCTGGCGGATGGAAAAACTCAAATCCGTTTTTTTGGGAAGCAAGCCCCTGCTAACAAAAGAAAGCGTACGGATAGCCGCAAGCAAGACCTGGTTTGAAAACGATAAACTACTTAATGCCCTCCCGGGCTTCTCCTTTACCTCCCTGGAAGAAACCATCAAAAAGGCCTGTGAAAAATACTCTTGAATGTCCCGGCAGGGGCAACCATTGTCGGCTTCACAGTATCTTTAGCCGTAATCTTGATCTATGCTGAAACTTCATAACAAATTCCTTTTTATTTGCCTGGTCCTGTCAACATCGCTCTCCGCTCAATTCGTTGTGTCCGGAAGTGTTCTTGATTCCGTGACCCGCGAACCGCTGGCCGCGGCTTCGGTGTTTTGCCAGAATACCACGCTGGGAACCGCCACCAACAAACAGGGTGGCTTTACCCTGAACCTGAAATCCGGAGGGTACGACCTGATCTTCAGCTATACGGGATACCAGACACAGACCATCCGGGTTTCTGATCACAATACCCTTGAAGTGCTGATGGTGAAAGAGGAAAAAAGTATGGGGGAAGTGGTATTGCGGAATTCATTCGAAGTAACGGACGGGCTGACCAAGTACGGGGATTTTTTTCTTTCCAATTTTATAGGCACCACTCCCAATGCGGCCGGCTGTACCCTGGAAAATCCAGAAGCCCTGAAATTTTATTTTTATAAACGGAGCAACCGGTTGAAAGTACTGGCTACCGAACCGCTCCGGATCATGAACGAGTCGCTGGGTTACCGGCTCGATTATCAGCTCGATTCATTTGTCTATTATTACGGATCCAACAGCAGTATTTACCGGGGTTATTGTCTTTTTACCGAACTGGATGGATCTGACAGCCTGAAAACCAGTTGGGCCAGTGCCAGGAAAAAAACCTATCTCGGATCCCGGCTTCACTTTATGCGGAGTTATTACGACAGCACCCTGGCGGAAGACGGCTGGATCATAGATATGCTTGACGAGAACAACGACCGAAAGTTCAATAAGGTGACAGATCCCTACGACACGCTTTACTACGGTCCGCTGGACAGCACCATGCAGATCGAGATCTGGTACCCCCGGAAGATCAGCATTACTTATACACCCCGGAGACCTGAACCCGAATACCTGAAAAAAATGCATCTCCCGAAGAACGTTCAATACCTGATCTCTTATATTGAAATGAAGGATGGGATAGCCATTATGGAAAACGGGTATTACTACGACCAGAAAGACTGGGTAAACCAGGGTTACTGGAGCTGGAAGAACCTGGCGGACCTGCTCCCATATGATTATTCACCGGATTAACCGGGTAAAAGACTCTGTTAGCCTTTCATCACTTTTTCCCATAACTGGGGAATCCGTTTGATCCAGACCAGGTCTTTTTGTGCAGTCCTTGCTTCCTGCGCCGGTGCGCCGAAATAGGTTTTGTTTCCCTCAAGATCGGAAGACACGCCTGTTCGCGCATAGAGAACCGCGTTCTCGCCGATCGTGATCGTTTTATTGATGATGGCGCCGCCCCAGATGACCACGTTGTCTTTGATCGTAGTGCATCCCCCCACCAACACATTCGCGGCAAACAGGCAGTTTTTACCGATCACCGTATCGTGCCCGATGTGTATCATGTTGTCGAACTTGGTACCCGTTCCGATCACCGTATCATGGGTAACTCCGCGATCGATCGTGCAATTGGCGCCGATCTCTACCGCATTGCCGAGGACAACCCGGCCGCAGCTTTCCATTTTCCGGTAAGCGATCTCCCGGCCGGTCTTGCGGTTGTAATAAAAAGCATCGCTCCCGATCACGGTACCCGACTGAATGATCACATCGTCCCCGATGATGCAATGATCCCCGATGGTAACCAGGGGATGGATGATGCAGTTCCTCCCGATGCGCACGTGGTTGCCGATATAGGAACCTGGCATGATAACCGTACCCTCCCCAACCGTAGCTGTTTCGCTGACCATCTGCATTGAAGGGCTAAAGGGCCGGTAATGCCGGACAATCCGCAGGTAGGCCTCAAAAGGTTCATCCACCAGCAGGAGCGCTTTTCCCTGTGGCACTTCCGTAGCCTTATTGATGATGATATAAGTGGCAGCGGATTGAAGACAGGCGTCATAATATTTCGGATGATCCACGAATACGAGATCCCCGGTCTCCACTTTATGGATCTCGTTGATCCCGGTAACCATCCCGTCTTTGTTACCGATGATCTCCGCACCGATCAACTGGGCAATCGAAGCAAGGGGAACTGGATGCTCAAAACGCATAACGTATGTTTTTACTTTTTTCCAATGGAAGATTGTTTATACCCGCAGGATCCGGACAAAGGTAATGCGCTCACCGCTGGTTCCGGCTCCGGAAAAACAATGGGGTCCTGTCCCCGATCCGGAAAGTTGCACACCCGGACATGAACCGCAAACCTGCGCCTGATATAAAAAATAAGAATTCATGACTGAAAAAAATTTGCCTGCACCCGGGTAATCATCACTAAAAAAAAAGAATCACAATAGCATTTTAAACGCCGGGTTTATCCACAAGTACATTTAAAATGTTAATAAAATATTTTGGAATTATTTTTTGGTTAAAGAAAATTCTTTTTAATATTGTGTCGGGAAATTTATTTCCCGGTACTTACTAACCCATCCATATAAATGTCCCTCCCCGAATTGGGGGGGGATTTTTAATTCCGGACTTTCCCCGAAGCCGGTCTGTCACCATACCCTTGCACGTTTGAATCAATAAATAAAAATACCTTTACCCCTACCTAAAAAAAGTTGCATGCTAAAGTCAATGACCGGATTCGGAAGGGCCGAAAAAAACGTGGGGGACAAAACCTTTCTTGTCGATATCAAATCCCTGAACGGGAAACAATTTGAACTGCAGCTGAAGATGCCTTCCCTTCTCCGGCCTTTTGAGTTTGATATCCGGCGTGTGCTTTCAGAAAACCTGGGCCGGGGAACGGTAGACTGTACGATCAGCCTTAAAGATACCGGGAATGCGCGGCCCGTGACGATCAATACGGACCTGGCCAAGTCTTATTATAAACCGCTTGCCGAGCTTTCGGAAGCCTTACAACTCGATCCCTCGCATATTCTCAGTACCCTGGTGAAACTGCCGGAGGTGATCACCCCAAGCGGAGATACCCTTACGGATGCAGAATGGGATATGTTCCGGCAGGATGTGCTTCAGTCGGCCATTGACGACCTGAACCTCCACCGGTCCGAAGAGGGCCGCTCGCTGGAAGAGGACCTGCGCTCCCGGATCACCCAAATCCTGGAAAAGCAGGAAGAAGTGATCCGCCTGGAACCGCTTCGCAAGAAGAAAATCCGGGAAGGCATCACGCGTTTGCTGGAAGAAAACGTAGGTAAAGAAAACTATGACGGGAACCGACTGGAACAGGAACTGATCTACTATATTGAAAAAATCGACATAAGCGAAGAACAGGTGCGGCTGAAAAACCATTGTGATTATTTCCGCACCCTGCTGGATGAACCCACCGAATCCAAGGGCAAAAAACTTTCCTTTGTACTCCAGGAAATCGGGCGGGAAATCAATACCACCGGTTCCAAGGCTTATGACTCCACCATCCAGCAATGCGTGGTGATGATGAAAGATGAACTCGAAAAGGCCAAGGAACAGGTTTTAAATGTGCTGTAATACGAACCGGGCAAATCAGCTTAACCATATCTTTACGGAATGAAGCGGATTCGACATTTCTTCTGGGTGCTGGCCGCATGCGGCGGATGCCTGTCGGCCTGCCAGTCGATCGACCTGTATGAAAAGACAGCCACGATTCCAGGACACAGCTGGAAAAGCAGTTTCAAACCCTCTTTTACATTCACCATCCGGGATACCTCATCAGAATACCGTCTTTTTGTAACCCTGCGCCACCTCGACAAGTACAATTACAATAATATTTACATTAACCTCAGCACCCGGCAGCCCGGGGAAGACAGCGCCCGGTCGGTTCGGTACGACCTGAAACTGGGCAATGATGAGACGGGCTGGTCCGGCACCGGCATGGACGATATCTATGAACACCGAATCCCCCTCACCCCCGCAGGGATGTCATTCCGATTCCGGAAACCGGGTGACTATACCTTTGTTATTGAGCAGGTGATGCGGGAAGACCCGTTGCAGCATGTGCTGAACGTGGGTTTACGCATCGAGAAAAAACAACCCTGACCATGCCCGATTCCAACCGGAAAAAACTGAAGCGCATCACCCTGATCTACTGGATGCTCCTGGCCTATATCATCGCCGCACTGGTTTGGTGGTTCATCTCGCTGGAAAAACAAAACCTTGAACTCGCCGCACAACGGTACGCTCTTCTCGATGGACAGAAAAATACAATGAATGCGGACGCTTATTTGGCCGCGCACGGCCGCATAGAAGCCGAAACCAGCCGCAACACAGGCAAATACCTCGGGGAAGGTGTGGCTTTCCTGATCCTCATCCTGGTGGGCGCCGCTTTTGTTTACCGTACCATCCGGCGACAGATCATTGTGCAGCAGCAGCAACAGAATTTTATGATGGCCGTTACCCATGAATTGAAAACGCCTATTTCCGTAGCCCGGCTGAACCTGGAAACCCTCCAGAAATACCACCTGGACCCCGAGAAACAGAAAAAGCTCATCCGCAACACGCTGGATGAAACAACCCGCCTGAATTTCCTGACCAATAACATCCTTATCGCATCGCAACTCGAAGGAGGGCGTTATCATTCTTCCAAGGAAGAACTTGACCTGTCCGACCTGTTGAAAAATTCACTGCAGGATTTCCGGAACCGTTTCCCCGACCGGACCTTTCCGGAATCCATCGAGCCGGATGCCGAGATCAAGGGAGATCCCCTGCTGCTCCAGATCCTGATCAGCAACCTGGTCGAGAACGCGGTAAAATACTCCCCTAAAGAAACCCCGGTGTCCGCCCTGCTCCGGAAAACAAATAATGGGATTGAGTTGCAGATCCTGGATGAAGGCCCGGGAATCCCCGAAGAAGAAAGAAAAAAGATCTTTAACCGGTTTTACCGGATCGGGAACGAAGCCACGCGCACCCGCCAGGGCACCGGGCTGGGATTGTATCTTTGCCGGATCATCGCAAGGGATCACAATGCCGACATTTCGGTGACAAATAATGAATCCCGCGGCAGTAATTTTGCAGTTCATTTCAAAACATGAGCGAAGAACGTAAACCATCGATCCTGCTGGTGGAGGATGAAGAAAACCTGCACGAAGCCCTCCGGCTGAACCTGGAACTGGAAGGTTTCTCTGTGACCTCTTCCTATGACGGTGTATCGGCCCTGGAAGCTGTACAGGGAGAATATTTTGACCTGATCATCCTCGACGTTATGCTCCCAGAAATGGATGGGATCAACGTGACGGAAACCATCCGGCTGAAGAATAACGAAGTGCCGATCCTGATCCTCAGCGCCCGTAACAGCAGCGCCGACCGGGTTCTTGGTCTGAAGAAAGGCGCCGATGATTACCTGACCAAACCCTTTAATCTGGAGGAGTTACTCCTCAGGGTAAATAAACTGATCGACAAGAATAA
>JBMSNP010000002.1:0-97267 GCA_049421765.1 Chitinophagaceae bacterium | reverse complement strand
TACGATCTTATAATACCACCCCTCAAAGTACCGGCGCCTTTTTCCCCAACCCCTGAATTCTTCGGGATTGAAAAAAGCGTGAATCTTGTTTATGATCAATGCGGCGGGGTTCAAGATCTTCAAATTACTGAACTTCGGCCGTTTGCGTTGGATAAGCCGGTAATTTTACGTCATGACTCCAACAATCCGATCCAAACTGCCCCGGGTGGGCACTACCATTTTTACCACCATGAGCCGGCTGGCGACAGAACATAACGCCATCAATCTTGGCCAGGGGTTTCCGGATTATCCCATGAGCCGGGAGCTAACGGGGATGGTTACCCGCGCGATGAACAATGATTTCAACCAGTATTCTCCGATGCCCGGCTGGATGCCGCTGCGGGAATCGATTGCTGCCAAGATTTCGGATTTGTACGGAACAGCCATTAACCCGGATACAGAAATTACCATTACACCCGGAGGTACATATGCGATCTATTCTTCCTTAACCAGTATCCTCGGGCCGGGGGACGAGGTGATCATTTTTGAGCCGGCCTATGACAGCTATATTCCCAATATAGAGATCAACGGAGCGCGCGCTGTTGCGGTGCCGCTTGTTTTTCCTGATTATCATATCGACTGGGAAGCCGTTAAGCAGGCAATCACCCCGCAAACCAGGGCGATCCTGATCAACTCGCCACACAACCCGACCGGGTCGGTACTCCGGGAGTCTGACATCCTTGCACTCCGCAAGCTGGTAAGCGGAACAGGATTGTTTATCATCAGCGATGAGGTGTATGAACACCTGATATTTGACGGGATTCCGCACCAAAGCATACTTCGGTATCCTGATCTGCTGGAACGAAGCTTTGTTTGTTTCTCTTTTGGAAAAACCTATAATTGCACCGGCTGGAAACTGGGGTACTGCGTGGCGCCCGCCGAGCTCACGAAAGAATTCAGAAAAGTCCACCAGTTCAATTGTTTCTCCTGTTTCACCCCCGCCCAGGTTGCGCTAGCAGAATACCTGAAGAACCAGGACGCCTACCGATCGCTTTCCGTGATCATGCAGGAAAAAAGAGACTTCTTTAAAAAGCTGATGGAGCAAACGAGGTTCTCCATGCAGGACTCGTTTGGCAGCTATTTTATTTGCGGTACCTACGAGCGGATCAGCGACGAATCAGACAAGGACCTGGCCGTAAGGCTTACACGTGAAGCAGGGGTTGCCACGATCCCCGTTTCGGTTTTTTACCGAGACGGCCGGGATGACAAGGTGCTTCGGTTTTGTTTTTCCAAGAAGAAGGAAACGCTGGAGGCTGCCGCGGAAAAATTGTCCAGGATCTGATGAGACCCCATGCCAGATATCGGGGAATTCTTTTTATGCTGCTGGCTGCGCTGGGGTTTTCCCTGATGGGGGGTGCCGCCAAAATGCTGAAAGGAAGCTTTGGCGCCGGCCAACTGGTGTTCTGGAGAAACGCGGTCGGATTGCTGGTGCTTACTGGCGGTTTCCTGGTGCGTCCGCCCGAGAACAAGGGCGGGAAGTTTCATTTGCTGATCTTCCGGGGGCTTATGGGAACGACGGCGCTGTACACGCTGCTGTATTGTATTTTGCACATTCCGCTGGGAACGGCAATGACCTATAACCTGACTTCAGCCCTGTTTATTGCCGTTTTCTCCTTCTTGCTTTTTCGAGAATACCACGGAAGAGTGGTGCTTCTTGCCGTTTTGCTCGGTTTTGGAGGAATGTTGCTTATCTATAAACCCGCCATGCACTATCCATGGTATTACCATCTCGCCGGCTTAATATCCGGTATCACTTCGGCCCTGGCCTATATAACAGTTAACCGCCTGGCCGGTTTTTATGATAACCGGGTCATCGTTCTGGCCTTTATCGGGGGCGGGGTGCTGATCCCGGTTGTTTTTATGCTTGCCGGGTGGTTGTTTAACTTGCCCCCGGATGATATCTTCTTTATCCGCTGGAAATGGCCCGCAGGAATTGAATGGTTTTATGTATTGTGGCTGGGTCTGGCCGCCCTGTTCGGACAATATTTTGTAACCCGGGCTTACGGGGCCGATAAAGCGGGTATCGTGTCCGCGATCGGGTATGCCAATATCATCTTCTCTGTTTTTATCGGGATGTCGATGGGTGACGCTTTCCCCGACCTGATGTCGCTTTTCGGCATCCTCCTGATTATTTCGTCCGGTGTAATCATCTCGCTGGTCAAGCGAAAATCTGCTGCTGCCTGACCGCTCATCCATTTCCTGGTAAAAAATTTGGTTGCACATATATCTTATCGTATATTTGCGATAATAAATCAATAAAATGGCATTAAACAAGAAAGAAGAGTTTACCCGAAAGGACCAGGAGCTGGCCGCCTTTGCAAAAGCGATGGGGCATCCGGCGCGGATCGCCATACTCAAGGTGCTTGCCCGCCGGAACACCTGCATTTGCGGGGACATCGTGGATGAGCTTCCCCTTGCGCAAAGCACGGTTAGCCAGCACCTGAAAGAGTTGAAATCAGCGGGGCTGATATCGGGTACGATAGACGGTCCCAGGAGTTGTTATTGCATCAACTGGAAAGCTTTTTCAAAATATTATAACGAATTCAGTTCCCTTTTTACAACCCTTCAGCAGAAAAACGAAACGGCCTGTTGTTAATGGGCGGAAATAAAATATTTTGTCTTTAACCATTAAAAAATAATCATGAAATCAGGTACTGAGATCAAAAATGCGGTCCGGGAGAAATACACCGAGATCGCCAAACAGACAAAGGATCAGAATCTTGCTTCCTGTTGCGGTGCCACCGGGTGTTGTGATCCGGGGGAATTTTATCATATCATGGCCGACGATTACTCGAAGCTTGAGGGATATAATCCCGATGCTGACCTGGGTCTGGGTTGCGGGCTGCCTACCGAGTTTGCCAGAATAAAACCAGGAGATACGGTTATTGATCTTGGCAGCGGTGCAGGAAACGATGCCTTTGTGGCCCGTAAGGCAGCCGGTGATTCCGGCAAAGTAATCGGGATTGATTTCACCGAGGCGATGATAGCAAAGGCCCGGGAAAACGCAGCCAAACTCGGTCTGAAAAATGTTGAGTTCCGGCAGGGGGATATCGAGGACATGCCTGTTACCGCCAACAAAGCGGATGTGATCGTAAGCAACTGCGTGCTCAATCTTGTACCCAATAAACATAAAGTGTTCAGTGAAATATACCGGGTCCTGAAACCCGGAGGACATTTCTCTATTTCAGACATTGTGCTGGAGGGTGAGTTGCCGCCAAAATGGAAAGAGGTTGCCGAACTCTATGCCGGCTGTGTTTCCGGCGCGATTCAAAAAAAGGATTACCTGGCTGTGATACAGGAAGCGGGTTTCACCAATATCACCCTCCAAAAAGACAAAACCATTGTTATTCCGGACGAAATCCTGTCTGCCTACCTGGGTCAGGAAGAAATAGACGCCTATAAAGAAAGCCATACGCGGATTACCAGCATCACCGTATACGCGGAAAAACCCGCGAAAGAGGTGCGCGCCTGCTGTGAGCCCGGGAGCGGATGTTGTTAATTTGTAACCATTTCTAAAACATAAAAGTAAAGCCATGAAAAAAAACACAATCGTTCGCCGGGATGGCGGATGTTGCGGAGGGCCGACAGGCGTCGGCTGCTGCTAACAGTTAATTTAGGGGCTCTTGAAAAGGAGCCTCTAATTTATTTTCTTTTTATACGTTCACAACTTTTTGATGAAAAAGCACACCCCTTCAAAAAAAATATTGTTTGTCTGTGTTGAAAACAGCAATCGCTCCCAAATGAGCCAGGCGTTCGCACGTATGCTGGGGGGTGATGCAATTGAAGCATATAGCGCCGGAAGTAATCCTTCCGGAAAAATAAACCCCAAAGCCATTGCTTCCATGCGGGAATTAGGATACGATCTTAGTACCCATGAATCAAAATCCCTGAAGGAAGTTGAAGGGTTTGCGCCTTTTGACGCAGTCGTAACGATGGGTTGTGGAGACGCCTGCCCATGGATGCCTGCAAAAAAATTCATTGACTGGGAAATTCCCGATCCCAGAAATTTTGAACCCGCCGAGTTTAATGCGGTCCGGGATATGATCAGGGAAAAAGTAAGCGCCCTTATCCTTGCTCTATAATTCCTGGAAAAGGTACTTCCCGGGAATTGGATTATCTGGTGTCTCTGATTGCCAGAATACGGTTACCACCCACCAGCGCTTCCCGTCGTTCCAGAGTTGAATACTGTTGATCCCGCGCATAAACGGCTTTTCATCCCCGGGTGATCTTTTTGAATCATAGGAGCTGAACAGGTGCACTACGGATCCAAATACTTCCTGAACCCGGCCTGTTTCCCTTTCAAAAAAACCCTCTTTTTCCAGGAAGGGGCCCGAGGTTAAGATATAATCCTCAACAGACATAACCCGTTTACCCATGGACCCGTCAGCCCTTTTCCCTGTAGCAATCAGCCGTGCTTCTGGAATAAAAAGAGTTCGCATCCTGTCCCAGTTTCTTTTTTGACCGGCAGGACCTGAAATAACATCATATAAAGACTGCACAATCGCATCCACAGTTTCTACATCCGAATGGTTTACGGGTATTGTATCCGCCGCCTGGAACCCGGCGCGGGAAATACCAGAAAACAGGATGAAAATGAATAATAATATCGCGGTCTTTTTCATTAAAAAAATTTGAATTAAACCAGGTCTTGCAGAAATATGATAATAAAATTTACCTGAATGGTAAATCCCGGGTGCTTTATTCTATAACCCGGCACGTGCTGAAATTTCCAACATCCGGTCGATTGGTTTTTTTGCTGCCAGCCTTAATTGTTCATCCATTGTGATCTCAGGGACCTCATACTCCATACAGAGATAAAGCTTTTCAAGGGTGTTCAGTTTCATGTGTGGGCAGTCGTTGCATGCGCAGCTGTTATTGGGTGGAGCGGGAATAAAAGTCTTTCCGGGAGAAGCCTTCATCATTTGATGTAAAATACCCGTTTCGGTGGCTACTATGTATTCTGAAGATGAATCTGATTGGGTGTATTTCAACAATCCGGTGGTGGATCCGATGAAATCTGCGATCCGAAGGATGGGTTCCTCGCATTCAGGGTGCGCGATAAGTTTCGCCTCCGGGTGTCTCACTTTTAATTTTGTAATTTTTTCCAGGCTGAATATCTCGTGAACCATACAGGCCCCGTCCCATAAAAGCATATCCCGGCCGGTGACTTTGTTGATATAAGCGCCTAAGTTCCGATCGGGTGCAAAAATTATCTTTTGATCCCTGGGAAAACTTTCCACCACTGTTTTTGCGTTACTGCTGGTACAGATCACATCACTCAGCGCCTTGATACCAGCACTGCAGTTGATATAACTGACCACCACATGATCCGGATGTTTTTCCCTGAATTTTTTAAACAGCGGGGGTGGACAACTGTCGCTCAGAGAGCATCCGGCCTTCAGGTCCGGGATAACTACTTTTTTACCGGGATTAAGGATTTTTGCGGTTTCGGCCATAAAATGCACCCCTGCAAAAACAATCATGTCTGCTGTTGTTTTCTCGGCCTGTTGTGCAAGACCCAGGCTATCCCCGATATAATCAGCCACATCCTGGATATCCGGTTCCTGGTAGTAGTGAGCCAGTAAGACGGCGTTTTTTTCTTTCTTCAGCCTTTCGATTGCGGCAAACAGATCCAGGGTTGGATCAAGTTCTAAATCCAGAAACCCTTTTTTTTCAAGTTCTTTCAGGTTTATGGAGATGGGATCTGTTTTCATGATTGATTCATTTTCGGGAATAACAACATCGCAATATTCCGCTATCCGGAATGATTTTTCAAAACAAAATTTTACTATCCGGGTATTAATACAATAATAGTATTAATATATATTTTTAAAAAAGAGCTTATTATTATTACAGGTGTGGATTCGTGGATAAAATTAATGGTCAAAATTACCAATTCAGAGTAATTCACAATACAGCCCGGGAAATCCACAGTCTTTTAATAAATTAATAGCGGAATTTTTGGTTTATCCACAGATATGTTAATTAAGCAAGGTGTATATAAAAGAACCCGGAGTGAAGAAAACGGGTGTGAGTGAACCGGGAATAAATGGGTATTTATTCCGGTCAGAATACTTCAACAGCCGGAACATGGTTTTAAATATCCAAACATCCGGAAGTAAATCCCCGTTTCACGGCCGGTTATCCACAGAATATTATTCAGGTTCACAATCCCGGGTGGAAAAAAACTCCCGGTCATTGAAATTAAATGACAGATTCCTGGGTATTTAAATAAGAAATACCCCAACCGGACATAAAATAGGAAACCCGTACTTTTATTATAATAAAAAAAAGTCAGCTTATGCGTTTTATTAAACACGTCCTTATAGCAAGTATCCTCTTCTTCGCTTCTCTCCTTGCCCGTGCCGATGAGGGAATGTGGCTGCCCCAGTTATTAGCCCGGCTGAATGAAAAGCAGATGAAAGGGATGGGGATGAAGATCAGCGCTTCAGATATATATAATATTAATAAAGGAAGCCTGAAAGACGCCATTGTCAGTTTCGGAGGATTTTGTACCGGGGAACTTATTTCATCCAGGGGATTAATTCTTACAAACCACCACTGTGGATTCGATGCCATTCAAAATCACTCCACCCTGCAAAACAATTATATCCGGGATGGTTTCTGGGCGCGCAATGGCGGCGAAGAGATCCCGAATCCCGGCTTGTTTGTTACGTTTATTGTCCGGATTGATGATGTAAGTAAACAGGTTTTGGCCGGAACAAACCCGGGTATGAGTGAAAAAGAAAGACAATCTGTTATTGATAAAAACATTGAGGCTGCCAGAAAAGAGGTGAAAAAGGAATCTTACCAGGAAAGCTTTGTGCGGGCCTTTTTTGAAGGAAACCAATACTTCCTTTTTGTAACCGAAACCTATAAAGATATTCGCCTGGTGGGTGCACCACCGTCTGCTGTCGGGAATTTCGGAAAAGACACGGATAACTGGATGTGGCCCCGTCACACAGGAGATTTTTCCATGTTCCGGATCTATGCAGGCAAGGACAACAAACCTGCTGATTATTCTGCAGATAACATACCCTATACCCCGAAGCGATCATTATCTATTTCACTGGACGGTGTCAGGGAAGGGGATTTCACCATGGTATTTGGTTTTCCGGGTCGTACCACCGAATATCTTCACTCGGCGGCTGTCGACCAGGTGGTGCGTGTCAACGACCCCGTTAAAATCGGAATCCGAGAAAAAGCGCTGACTGTACTGGACGGGTTTATGCGGCGCGACGAGCAGATCAAGATCCAGTATGCTTCCAAGTATGCTAATATTCAGAATGCATATAAAAAATGGCAGGGAGAAATACTGGGTTTAACAAGTACGGGCGCAGTGGCCAAAAAACAGGCATACGAAGCGGAATTTCAAAAAAGGGTGAACACCAGCCCTTCCTGGAAAGCCTCATACGGCTCACTCCTGGATGACCTGAAGAAAAACTATGACGAGATAGAAGTATACGGAAAACACCGCGATTATTATTCAGAAACCATCGGCCGGATCGAAGTTTTTGTAGTAGCCAGCCAGTTAAATAACCTGATCTCTTCCCGGGAAAAAAACGGTGAAGCCGGTTTTAACCGGATGCTTCCGCAGGTTCAGGAACGACTGGAGGAACTTTACCGTGAATACAACCCGGAGGTTGATAAAAAACTCTTTGAAGTTCTGATGGAAAAATTCGCCTTGGAACAGGATGAACAGTTTATCGCACCCGAACTGAAGGCTAAAGCACAATCGGCCGGCGGTTTTGCAAAGCTGGCTGATCAGCTATACCAGTCTTCTGTCCTTGATGAGGGAGACAAAATTCTAAACCTTCTTAAAACCAACCCGGCATCCCTGCTGGAGAACCACCAGAAGGATCCGATAAACGAGCTGTTGAAATTCATTTCTGGAAGTTTCAGCAGCAAGGTGTCAGGAAAACTAAGCGCAATCCAGGCCGAGATCAACAAATTACAAAGAACTTATATGCAGGCACAGATGGATGTGTTTAGGGAAAAGACTTTTTATCCGGACGCCAACAGCACCCTTCGGGTAACTTATGGAACCGTAAAAGGGTACAAACCCAGGGATGCGGTGACCTATGATTACTATACTTATCTCGACGGGGTAATGGATAAATATAAACCGGGGGATTATGAATTTGATGTACCGGAAAAGCTCCGCACTTTGTATAAGAACAAGGACTACGGGCAGTATGGATCAGGCGGGAAAATGCCGGTTTGTTTTATTGCCCGGAATCACACCACAGGGGGAAATTCCGGGAGCCCGGCTCTTGATGCCAACGGAAACCTTATCGGAATAAACTTTGACCGGGCCTGGGAGGGCACCATGAGTGATATAAATTACGACCCCTCCATTTGCCGGAACATTATGGTGGATATCCGGTATGTCCTGTTTATTATAGACAAATACGCCGGAGCAGGTCACCTGGTAAAGGAGATGAAACTGGTACGGGGAGCTCGTAAATAATTATCAATTAATAAGTTATAAAAAAATTATCCCCGGGTCCGGATTTTATTTTTTCCGGACCCGGGGAATATTCATTTGTTAGAAAGATTTCGGGTGGTTATGGGGGCTTTCAAACCAGCCCACCCCGGGCCAAATCAACAAGTTCGCCACCCAACTTATTGACCGAATTACCCACAGCATATCCCCAAAAACCCTAATTTTGCCCTCCCCCAAAGAACCCCTTTGGTTTTTAGGAACCCTATATAAATACAAGTATGTCAATCATTCAGTCAATACGTGAAAAGGGAGCAAAGGTCACCGTTGTGATCATCGCCATCGCCCTGGTGGGTTTTATCCTGACAGACTATTTTCAGAGTCAGGGACGCAGTGCAGGGGGTGGTCCAAGCAACACAGTAGGACGGGTAAACGGGAAGGGAATAAACTTCGAAACGTTTAACCGACAGGTAGATCAGACCCAGGAAAACATGAAGCAGCAGGGTTATCCTGCGGGTCCGTCAACGACCCAAACTGCAATTGATAACACCTGGGAACAGGAGGTCGGCCGGATCCTGATGGAAGAAGAGTTTGAGCGGCTGGGCATCAACGTGGGAAAAAAAGAACTGGGAGATATCCTCTACGGTCCCAACGCACCCGCTGACCTGAAAAGCCAGTTTACAGACGAAAAAACAGGCCAATACAACCCCGTCCAGGCGAAACAGCAAATTGACCAGATCCTGAAAAAGGGTACCCCCGAACAAAAAGCGAGCTTCAATAATTATATCAACCAGCTTATTCTTCAGCGGCGCTATGAAAAATACATGGCCTTTTTTGGCAACAGCGTAAATGTTCCGCGTTGGGTTGTGGAAAAGCAAAACGCAGATAACAGCCTGTTGGCAAAGGCGCTTTATGTGAAGGAAACTTATGCTTCTGTACCCGACAGTTCCGTAAAGGTTACAGACAAAGAGATTGCCGCCTATGTCAGCAAGCACAAGGACGATTTCAAGCAACTGGAAAGCCGCACCATTACCTATGTGACATTTGACGCCTCACCTTCTGCGGCCGACAGCGCAGAAACCATAAAAAAACTGGCGGATCTCAGGGCCGAATTTGATACCACCGATAATATTGAGCAATTGCTTATGCGGGAAGGTTCGGATGCAAGCAGGAATTACGACGGATACCGCAGCGGAAACTCCATACAGTCCGCCTACAAGGATTCAATCTTCAAGATCCCTGCGGGAAGTGTTTACGGACCTTTTCTGGAAGGCAATAATTATATGCTTGCGAAACTGGAAGGCGCCCGCCAGATACCGGACAGCGTGAAAGTGCGCCATATCCTTATCGCCACCACTCAGCGGGATCCCCAAAGCGGACAAACCGTAATGGTCCGCGATACTGCCACAGCTTATAAACTCGCAGACAGTATCCGCAACGCCATCGCCGCAGGTTCAAATTTTGACTCGCTTTGCGCCAAATTTTCGGATGATCCGGGCAGCAAGGATAAGGGGGGAGTTTATGATAAAGTTCCTTCCGGCCAGATGGTCGGCCCCTTTAATGATTTCATGTTCCTTAAACCTGTGGGTTCCAAGGGTGTCGTGAAAACCGATTTTGGCTATCACTATATGGAAGTGCTTTCCCAACAGGGCAGCGGAATGGGATATAAAATTTCCTTCTTGCCCAAGGAGATCATGGTCAGCCCTGAAACGGATAACAATGCCAGTAACCTGGCCAACCTCTTCGCCGGCGACAGCCGCGATCTCAAATCTTTTGATGCCAACTACGAAAAGACCCTGAAAGGCAAGGGCATCAACAAGGTTATTGCAACGGTAGGTCCCCGTGACGGGCAAATCACCGGGTTGGGTTATGCCAGGAATTTTATTAAAAATGTTTATGAGGCCAAACTTGGCGAAGTGCTGAAACCCGAAAAAATAGAAAACAATTACGTGGTGGCCGTGGTAACGGAAGTGCTGAAAGAAGGTACCATGAGCGTTGAAAAGGCCAGGCCAACCGCCGAGGCGGCTCTCCGCAACAAGAAAAAAGCCGAACTCCTGAAGCAAAAAGCTGGAAAAATAACCACCCTGGAAGCGGTTGCAGCAGCCTGGGGAGGCAAGCAGATAGAAACAGCTGACAGCCTCCGCATGAGCGCGAACAACAATACGCTGGGCTATGAACCCAGGGTAACCGGCGCAATTTTCAATTCCAATAACAAAGGAAAGGTTGTTCCCGAGGTTATTGAAGGACAAAGCGGAGTATATGTGATAAAAGTGGAAGGTGTAACTACCACGCCGGTTACTGCCGGGAGTGTGGCCGACCAGCGAAAAACGCAAATTGATGCGCGAAAAAATTCAGCCAACCCGTTGGAAGCCCTGAAAAAAATGGCGACGATCAAAGATTTCCGGAACGAGCGATACTAAGACAGTAGCAACCAATAAGAACTACCCCGTCCTGCAGTGGCATGACGGGGTTTTGTTTTGCCAAACTCGCAAACAATGTGTGTTTCCACATGTTAACTTTGGAGAGCATATGGGTGAACCGATCATAAATAAGGTTGCAGAAAGCGGTCTGATCACACTGGACCTGGAACAATGGTATCCACGGGGTGATCGTGCCGTATTTGACCTGAAAGACCACTTGTTTATGGGTATGATCCTCAAAGAAAAAGATTTCAGGGAGGCGCTTAAAAAAACGGACTGGACCGTTTACCAGGGAAAAGACGTGGCCCTTTTCTGCAGCGTCGACGCGATCATCCCGGTTTGGGCCTGGATGCTGGTAACCGCATACCTGCAGCCTGTTGCCCATGAGATAGTCCTGGGCGACGAACAGGAGTTGCACAAAAGACTCTTTTTAAAAAATCTTTCCACCATCAACCCGGCCGACTACTCAGACAAGCGCGTCGTGGTAAAAGGTTGCGGAGACACCCCGATAGCGGACTACGTATATATGGAAGTTACCCGGCTTTTGCAGCCGGTTGCCAAAAGCATCATGTACGGAGAACCCTGCAGCACTGTGCCGGTATATAAAAAACCAGCTTCCGCCTCTTAATCATGGGGTCAAAACCACCCTCTTTTCCTGAAAAAAACCAGCATGCCCATCGGGAATACAAGCATCATGGAAACCGCGATATAAAACCCCCATCGCTGGTGAAAAAAATTGACATTGGTGTCAAAGTTCATCCCGAAGATCCCCCCGATCACCGTGGCCGGAGCAAGCAGGCAGGTCACGATCGCCATCACTTTCATCACCTCGTTCATTCGCAGGTTTGTGTTGTTGATATGCAGATCCTGTAAGCTTACCATCACATCACGGTAGTTCTCCACCAGGTCGATGGCCTGTACAATGTGATCATACACATCTTTATAATACTTCGTGTGGCGGTCCTCCAGCAGCCAGCTATCACTCCGGAGAAATCCGTTTATCACTTCCCGCACAGGGGAAAAGTTTCTTTTCAGGATGATCAGTTCTTTTCGCAACAGGGTGATATGGGCAAGACCCCGCGGGTTGGTTCCTTTCATTACTTCTTCCTCCACCACTTCGATCCGTTCCCCGAGCTTTTCCAGGACCAGGAAATAGTTGTCCACGATCATGTCGAGAAGGGCGTAGCAAAGCAGGTCCGCCCCGCGTTGACGGATCTTGGCGTTTCCGAGTTTCAATTTTTCCCGAAGCGGGTTGAACACGTCCCGTTTTGAATCTTCCTGGAAACTGATGACCACTTCTTTGGCGAGAATGATGCTGATTTGTTCGTGCTCAACGGTATGACTTTCTTCGTTATAAAACAACATGTTAAGCAGGCAGAATATGCTGTTTGCGGCTTCATCCATTTTGGGCCGCTGGTTGATACTCAGGATGTCTTCAATTACCAGGGGGTGTATATCAAAATGCGTACATATCGTTTCGACATCCGATTTACGGAGGCCGTCGATATTGATCCAGGTGGTGCGTCCGCTTGTTTTATAAGTAGTGCATTCTTCTACCGAGTTAAGTCTTTTTTCCTCAATGGTTTCTCCGTTATAGTCGAAAACCGTAATCACAACTTCTTTTGCCTCCTCCCTTTGCGGGACAATTGTCGGGTTCACGGCCAGAATTTGCTTGGTTCTCCGGGTGTGGAACAGGTTGGGGAGATAGAGGTATTTCAGGTATTTATCCGGGCGCAGTTTTTCCAGCTTCATAACAGGAAAGTTAGCAAAAGAAAATCAGGTGGAATAAACCCTGGCTGCCGGAGGCAGTCAAATGTCCCAAAACAAAGAGCCATGAAAATCAAAATGCTTGTTTGTGGAGTGATTTTTTTTATCGCGGGGACACTTGTTTCACAAGCTCAACGAGTTAGAGTCCGTCTTGCGTTTCCTTCAACTATTCACATGGTGGCGCCGGGGCCATCTCCTTTCAGGGGGGCTGTATGGGTTGGGCCCGAATGGAAATGGCGTGGGGGAAACTATGTGGTGATTCCGGGTTACTGGGCCAGCCCCCGAAACCCCCGGGCTGTATGGATTCCGGGTCATTGGAAATACACCCGCCGGGGGTATATATGGATACCCGGCCGTTGGCGGTAGGAAATTGCAGTCTTTTCTTATCTCGGGTTAATAAGGGGCCCGCTCCGGCGGGCTCTTTTTGGGAGCCGGGTTACAGTTTTTCGTAAAGCAGTCGCAGTTTATCACGGGTCATTATTTTTTCCCATTCTTTTCCCAGCGCGTTTTCCCAAAGGGGTTTCATTCCCATCGAAACCCCAATCATCTTTTCATAATCCGCATCATTCAAATCCCGGCAGATGCCGGAGGGGATCTCGATGTTATTTTTTTCAACCATGTATTTGAATTCCTTAACCCCGGCCGGATAAAATTCTTCGAGGTGATTCATTACAATACAGTTTCCAATGCCATGCCTGGTTCCAAGCAGGTAGCTTAGTCCGTAACTCACGGCATGGGCCACGCCCACCTGGGAATAGGCAATGCTCATTCCGCCCGCATAGGACGCCATCATCAGCTTGTCGTCACTTTCATCATCCCAGCCATCCTTGTTTACGAAAACTTCCCTGCAAAGCTGAAGGGCTTTTTCCCCGTAACTTTTGCTGAACTCATTCAGGTAAGTGCCTTCCAGGCTTTCGATACAGTGGATATAACAGTCCATCCCGGTATAGAATCGCTGGTTTGCCGGGGCATCACGGGTCAGTTCCGGGTCAAGGACGATCTGGTCAAAAGGGGTGAAGTCGGAATTCATCCCCAGTTTTTTTGTGGGCCCCGTCAACACCGTGGTTCTGGACACTTCCGCGCCGGTACCACTGAGTGTGGGGATGCCGGCCTTGTATACCCCTGGGTATTTTACCAGGTCCCAGCCCTGGTAATCGGCAGCGGACCCGGGGTTGGTCATCATCAGCGAAACCGCTTTTGCCAAATCCATGGTCGAGCCACCCCCAATCCCGATCACCCCGCTGATACTCCCGAATTCCGTTTTCAGCTCCAGGGCCAGCTGATCCACATATGAAGTTTTGGGTTCATGGCTGACATCGGCAAAGATTACTTTATCGTTTCCGCGAACAGGGATCCGTCCGACAAGCGGTTTGCCGGAAAAAAAATGATCCACCAGGAAGATCATGGGTTTACCATGTTCCCGGTGTGGGGCCAGGATCTCGTCCAGCTGATTGAAAGAACCCCTTCCATAAATCACATAACCTACCAGCTTAAAATTTCGGAATGCCATACGCGGAATTTGGGCACGAAATTACACGAGTTCCGCGAAACAGGGGCTCTCGTAATGACAGGGAGAGAAATTTGCCGGTTCAGAATTCGGGTGGAAGGAGTTTTGAAGCCCGTTCCAGGTCGCCGGGGGTATCAATTTCAACACCCATATAGTCGACCACAACCATCCGGAGGGGGACTCCGTTTTCGAGGTAACGGAGGCATTCAATTTTTTCAGCCGCTTCAAGGGGAGTAACAGGCCACTTGGTAAAATCCAGCAGGGCCTTTTTGCGGAACGCGTATACCCCGATGTGCTCGTAATATGTAGTCGGATAATTTTTGTCGCGGGGATAGGGAATCACGGCTCGACTGAAAAACAGCGAATTCATATTCCGGTCAACAGCCACTTTTACAAAGTTTGGGTCCATGACATCCTCCATGTCTGTGATCACCTGCATCATGGAGGCCACCTGCACGGCGGGGTCTTTAAACTGAAGAAGCAGTTTTTCCAATGGCTCTCTCGAAACGAATGGGGTGTCTCCCTGGATATTCACGATCAGATCTGCATCCATGCCGGCCGCCGCTTCCGCGATCCGGTCAGTTCCGCTTTCATGTTCGTTTCGGCTCATAACGGCGGAGCCGCCGGCTGCGGTGATTTCCGTAAAAATGGTTTCGCTGTCGGTTACCACAATTACCTCGTCAAACAACCCTGTTGCAACGGTGGCTTCATACGTAAACCGGATCACCGGTTTACCCCCCAACAGCTGCATCAGTTTGCCGGGAAAACGAGTGGCGGCATAACGGGCCGGAATCAATGCGATACATTTCATAATTTATTTGTCTAGACCCCGCCTCCGAAACTGATTACAAGCTGTCCGCCCAGCAGGAACATTTCAAAGGTATAAAACACTCCATCTTCGTACTCGACCTTGATCCGGGTGATAATTGTGTATGTTTCAGAGAGGGTTTCTTTTTCGACGACAAGCGAATACTCCTTTCCGTTTCTCTGGTATTTTTTGCTTTCAAGGGGGAAAGGTGCTTTGGTATCAAATACCGGGCTGAATTCGGGTATCAGGCGCATCAGCAAAAATCCCTGTTCCATCGAGAACCCGGGAAGAAAATAGCTGTCATTGTTCGACTCGTAAAATTGCTCCTCGTGGTATTCTGCCCCGTTCCGGAAGATCTGTTTTTTCATGGAGGTAACCCCGGCTTCAAAAAGATCGGGGTTTCCGTTCTTTACATTGACTGCAGCCCCTGCCGCCGGCGAGACCCGGGCCAGGTACTGTTTCAGTGTTTTGGTTGCTGCAACAGGAACGGCCCAGGGGAGCAGGTAGAGATTAACAACATAACCCGTTTTCCCGCCATAGGTTGTTTTAGCCCAACTTCCGGTCATCCCTTCCAGCGTAACGGGTACAGACTCGTCGGGATAAGACAGTTTTATTTTTGCACCGTAAGGTATGGTGGTGAGGAGCCGGGAGCCCGCATCCTGTTTTTCCCGAAGACTAAGCCCTCCTTTGGATGCCACATAGAAATCTCCGGGCCACTGTGCGAGGGCAGCGGCAGAAACCAGGATTGCGGCCAGGAGAAATATTTTTTTCATAACAGGAGTTTAGGTTTTGTCCAGAAACGGGTTTTTGAGCATCTGTAAAAAGTCTTCATCCTTTTCTTCCGGGTAATCCTTGTCGATCCCGTACCTGAGTGCTGACGGATCAAGATGACGATAGGTTCCCAGCAGACGGTCCCAGATTGAAAAAACAGCTCCGTAATTGCTGTCGGTATAAGGCTGTTTCCAATGGTGGTGAACCTTATGCATATTCGGGGAAATAAAAACCCAGCTCAGTATCCTGTCGGCTCTTCCGGGAAGACGGATATTGGCGTGCTCAAAGGCGGTGAAGAAAACCAGTATCGTCTGGTAGATCATTACCGCAAACATCGGCGCCCCGGTGAGCCAGACCCCCATGAAAAAAAAGATACCGCGTAATATGCTCTCCACGGGGTGATGGCGCAGACCTGTTGTGACGTCTACGTTTGTGTCCGAATGGTGTACTACATGAAAACGCCAAAGCACCCGGATCTTGTGTTCGGTGATGTGGACCAGCCAGCCCCCAAAAAAATCAAGCACCAACAAAGTGATCAGAAGGATGGCGCCCACCCCCGCACCGGACCAGTAAACCAGTCCGAAACTGTTTTGGGCACACCAGTCACTGATAAGGATGATCACGATCGCCAGGAACGTATGAATAACCAGGTGAATGATGGTAAGTCCGAAATTAACGGCTGCATGCCGAAGGCGAGTCTTCCGGAAACGGAGACCAACCAGGGGGATGGAACCCTCCAGGATCCAGAACAGCAAAAGTCCTGCCACCAGGAAGGCCATGCGTTCCAGGGGCCGTTCCTCCAGGTTTGAAAAATAATTGATCAGGTTATCCCACATGGTGCACAATGAAGGTTAAAAGGTACGAAGGAAATCGATAATGACGTCATCCTCCGGCGGGAGGAAACTCGTGCCCGCAGGCAAAGCAATGGTTAACCTTATCCACGGCGATCGCATAATCACCCAGAAAAAAAGTGGTAATCGAACTGAACCAGGTCATGGCTTTTCGCGGGGAGCTGACTTTTTCAATGTCATGGGATCCGCAAACAGGACAGGCCAACGACTGTTTTTGTTCTTTTCTCAGGTCATCCAGTAAAGCATAAGCCTTTTGGGCGTCCGCCCGGCTAACCATCAGCTTGATCCCACCCACCGCCTGCGTAAGTATTGGGTCAATGGTGACCGTATTTTCATCTTTGAGCCAGCAGGGTATTCCCTGTTGTTCGAGAAGACCCCTGTCAATATGGGCCTCTATATAGTTCGGATATGATTTCAGGACGACAAATTCCATTCACATTTCTTTGCCGGGTAAGCACCCGTATTCACCGGGCTTGAATTCCGGTTCAGGTCTCAAAAGTTTGCTTAAAACATCGGCGTCAGCCGGGAAGAAAGAGAAATCTTATTGGTTTAGCATAAGCGGCATCACCAGCATCAGCAGGTCTTCGTTCTCTTCCTGTTCCGAAGGTTTTATAAGACCGGCTTTGGTAGGGGTGGAAAGTTCCATGTTCACCTCATCGCTTTCTGCGGCACTGAGCATTTCGATCAGGAATTTGGCGTTGAAGGCGATCATCATGTCTTCGCCGTTATACTGGCATTTCATTCGTTCATTTCCTTCAAAGCTGAAGTCCACATCCTGGGCCGCCAGTTGCAGCTCGCTCCCGCTGATATTCAGGGCAACCTGGTTGGTGCTTTTGTTACTGAATACGTTTACCCGGCGCAGGGCGCTCTGGAAATCATTTTTATTGACCGTAAGCCGGTAAGGGTTTTCGGCAGGGATTACGACTTTGTAATCCGGGAAACGGGCGTCGATCAGGCGGCAGCTCATCTGAGTGGTGCCATGCTGCACAAACAGGTGGTTGCTGTTATAGCTGACTGTTATTTCGTCCTCGGTGGAGGGAATTGCAGTTTTAAGCAGGTTGAGGGGTTTGCGGGGAACGATAAAGGAGTCGTTTTTCGGGCATTTCACATCCGTTCTTTTATAGCGTACAAGTCGATGTGCATCGGTTGCCACACACTGCAATCCCTTTTTGTCCAATTCAAAAAACACACCGGTCATGGCAGGACGGAGATCGTCATTGCTGGTTGCAAAAATGGTCTTATTGATAGCTGTAACAAGTCCTGATGCGGTCATTGTGAACGAGGTGGTATCATCAGCGGCCGGTTCCTTCGGGAAGTTATCCGGATTTTCACCCATGATCTTATACTTTCCGTTATCGCTGGTGATTTCAATCCCGTAGTTTTTATCGATGTTGAAAGTAAGCGGCTGATCGGGAATATTTTTCAGGGAATCCATCAGGATTTTCGCGGGGATACAAACCTTACCGCTGTCTTTGGCTTCCACATCGAGCTGAACACGCATCACGGTTTCCAGGTCAGTGGCCACTACGGTCATCTTGTTTTTTCCCACTTCAAATAAAAAATCTTCGAGAATCGGGAGCACGGTATTGGCGTTTATTACACCGGCGATATGCTGAAGTTGTTTCAGTAAGGAAGAAGAGGAGGCTATAAACTTCATCGTCAATTGGTTTGGGCGAAACTACTGATTTTTAGTAAACAGCCAACATCCGGAGTCAGCCTTCCACCCGGTTGTGGGAATGTCCCTAAAAAGCTTCCCGGGTCCCGCGATCAGGTATTGGCCGACCTCTCCGCTGCAAGGGTTTTACCCCTATTATTTACACAAACTTAAGCTTGTGGCTTATGGCTTCTTTAGTATCTTGCTTTTTCCTCAAAAACCCGCAAATGCTGGATAAATTATTTGGAAGGGGGAAAAGAAAACCGGACGCACTGCCTGAGCCGGAGATCAGCTTCGGGAGGTATTCCGATAACAATAAACCGGTGGCCAAGGCCAGCCGGTGGGCTGATGCGGATCAGTTGTTCAAGGAAAAAAAATACCCCGAAAGCATTGATGCTTTTTTTGACTACCTGCGGGATGACCAGGCACAGAATGTGGTCTATGAGCGGAACGGATCTGAAGGCCGGTTTCATTTTTTCCAGGGTTCCCGGGTTGTCCGGGGGAATTTTGATCCGGAGAACATACGGGCGGAAGTGACATTGGCGCGGATGCCGCAGCCATCTGTGCCGGTGATGCGCCGGCTCCTGGAGATGAATTTCAATCTTTATTACAGCCGTTTTGCCCTTGACCACGACCGGCTTTGCATGCGGTTCGACAGTGACCTGGAAACGGCAGGGCCCGGAAAATTATATTACGGGTTAAAAGAATTGTCCACCCGGGCCGACAAGCAGGATGACCTGCTGCTGGAAGATTTTTCGGTGCTTGAATCGGCCGATACCGGGCACATGAACGAGATTCCCGAAGCGGAAAAAAAAGTCAAGTTCGACTTGCTTCACAAGTGGATTAACCAGGTGCTGGAGACTATCCGGGGGCTCGACGCGGATAAATATTCGGGCGGAATCGCCTATATGTTACTCTCCCTGATTTACCGGGTCGACTATTTGATAGCCCCGGAAGGAAGGCTGCTGAATGAATTGGAAAAGACGGGAACCATTTATTTTAAGAAAGACGAGCGACCGGTTCCGGAAAAGAACCGGGATATGGCCGACTCTTTCAGAAAGATCCTAGAAATACCCCGGGAGGAAGTGTTCCGGAACCTGATCCGCTCCCGGTATACGTTCTCCATTGTGGCCCCGCAGCAATATAAAATGATCGCAGATTCAATTCATGCGGCCAACCAGAACCTGGTCTGGTATCGCGACAACGGGCATCCGGAGATCGCCAGGCAGATCGCGGAGTACGGGATTTCCTATTGCCAGTATTCTTACAGCCTTCCGAGGGTGGTGACCGAATTTTATCATCTTTTTATGATGGTGAATTACGCGGACTATTTCCGTGACCTGGGATTTTCAACCGTATATTATGAACCGGTCTCCGGCCGGTTTGATTCAAAGGCGATCATCCGGGACGTGCTACAGATACAGGACAACTGGAAGGAAAAATTCCCCTTACTGGATTTTCGAACGCAAAACCTGCGGTTTGACAGCCTGGTCAATTTCAACCTGAGTTTTACAAACGAAGTAGAGTTTTTGAACCTGGAATCCAAATAAACGATGAATTCGCAGCATATCATAGAACAGTACCAGAAAGCGATTATCCAGATCGCTACTGCCGGCGGCACGGGCACGGGTTTTTATGTAAAGGAGTTCAACCTGATTGTCACCAATGACCACGTGGTGGCGGGGAGCGCAGAAGTTACGATCGCCGGGAAGACCTTCGAAAAAGCGCTGACGCGGGTCTGGTATACCGACCGAAAACACGATCTGGCATTTCTCCAGGCCCCGGAAAACCTGGAGTTGCCGGATGTAAAACTGGGGCGGTATGAGGAAATGAAGGATGGTGACCAGGTCGTAGCCATCGGACACCCTTTTGGGCTGAGTTATTCTGCCACCCAGGGTGTGATCTCCAAAGTGGACCGAATCCGCGACGGGCTGAAGTTCATACAGATCGACGCCGCCATCAATCCGGGCAACAGCGGTGGGCCGTTGGTCAACAACAAGGGGGAAGTGATCGGGGTGAATTCATTTATCATCCGGGGCGGGGATAACCTGGGTTTTGCCCTCCCGGTAAACTACCTCCGGGAAGCCCTCCAGATTTATCAGCCCAACATGGGGCAGGCCTCCACCAGGTGTTACAGCTGCGGTCAGCTTGTTACGCCAACCAATATTGATGCCCGTAAATACTGTCCCAGCTGTGGTACTGAAGTAAGCCTTCCGGAAATGCCGGAAAAGGAGACGGAAGCGGTGGGTGCTGCCAAAACAATAGAGGATATTCTCCACGGGCTGGGTAAGGATGTAAAGCTGGCCAGGGAAGGATCGAATAACTGGAGCGTAAAGGAAGGCTCTGCCAAAATAAAGATCACCTATAATCCCGAGAATTATTTTATCGCGGGAGACGCTTATCTCTGCCAAATGCCCGGCGATCCCAGCCGGATCAAACCCCTATACCGGTTCCTGATGGAGGAAAACTACCGGACCGGCGGGCTGGTCCTTAGTTGCGTAAAGCAGAACATCGTACTCAGCTGTATCATTTACGACCTTGATATGAACAAGGAAAATGGAGCAGAATCATTTCGCCACCTTTTTAAGCAGGCGGATTATTATGACGACTTTCTGAAAAAGGAATATGGCTGCCTGGAGCGGCTCGAGGAATAAGTATCGCATGCCCACCCACGATTATCCCGAAAAAAGAAGACCGCAAAATCTGACCCCGGAACAAGCGCTTCAGAAACTGAAACATTATTGTGCTTATCAGGAGCGATGCCACAGCGAAGTAAGGGATAAATTGTACGAACTGGGTGTCCGGACAAAAGAACACGACGAAATCATCAGCTATCTGATTGAAGAAAATTACCTGAATGAAGAGCGTTTTGCGATCGCCTTTGCCGGTGGAAAGTGGCGGGTAAATCGTTGGGGACGAACCAAGATCAGGTACGCCCTGAAACAGAAACAGGTGAGTGAATACTGTATCAGTAAGGCACTAAAACAAATCGACGAGGAAGAATACCGGGCCATATTAAAAAAGCTGGCCGGTGAAAAATATGCGTCATTGAAAAAAGACCAGTACCTCGTCCGGAAAAAAAAGACAACGGACTATCTGGCAGGCCGTGGTTTTGAAACACACCTGATCGCGACGGTCCTTCAAGAGATCAGCAACCGGAAGGGGTAAGGGTTTTACTCCGGAGTGCCCGGGAATTTTATATACACTTTGGTTCCTTTATTTTTTTTGACTCTTGATAGAAAGAATCCCGCCGGTAGTTTTGAGCAGGTCTTTAATGATTAAATAACACAGCCCGTTACCCTTGCGTTTGTCAATGTTGGCGGAACAAATAATAAATTAATCGGGCATGATGTTTTGAATTTACTCCGGGGTCATTCCGACTCCCTCATCTTCCACCACCAGGGTCCTGGTGCCAGACCCTTATATGGCTGACAATACAATCTCTGCGTTTTCAGAGAAATTAACGGCATTTGTGCCAGGATTATACACCGGGATTTTAACCGGCTCAAAGAACCGGAACATTACCCGGGCCGGGTCAGCGAATTCAAAACTCCCAGGATATCCTGTAATACGACCCGGCCAGCATATTTGACAAGGGAGGTGGTAATGCCCACGAAGTCCTGGTACGGTATAAGTTTAAATTGTGAATGGTAAAGAGACGATGGTAAAACAGGGGCGCTTCTTTTCTAAATCAGTTATTTTTGTCCTTCATCCGACATTATGCAGCCGCTGACCATCACCACCATTCAAACCCGACTTCACTGGGAAGACAAAAAGGCTAACCTGCTCATGCTGGAGGATAAGATCAAGGGAATCCGCGAAAAAACGGAACTGGTGATTTTACCCGAAATGTTCAGTACCGGTTTCAGTATGAACCCGGGTAAACTGGCCGAACCGATGGAAGGGCCCACGATGCAATGGATGAAGCGGGTGGCGGCCGAAAAGAAAGTAATCCTGACCGGGAGTTTTATTGCGGAAGACGCGGGCGCTTATTATAACCGGCTTGTCTGGATGCTTCCCAATGGGCAATTTGGAACGTACGATAAAAGACACCGTTTTGCTTATGCGGGGGAAGATGCGCATTTCAATGCCGGAACCCGCCGGCTGATCGCTTCTGTGAAGGGCTGGAAACTGAATTTACAGGTTTGTTATGATCTGAGATTTCCCGTTTGGGCCAGGCAATCGCCGGCCGATTCGACGGGCCCGGAATATGATATACTTGTTTATGTAGCCAATTGGCCTGAACGCCGGAACCTGGCATGGAAATCACTGTTACAGGCGCGGGCGATCGAAAACCAGTGTTATGTGGTGGGAGTAAATCGTGTCGGACATGACGGACACAATATTTTTCACAGCGGAGACAGCATGATCATAGACCCGATGGGCGAAATCCTGTATACAAAAAAAGATGAAGAAGACATCTTTACGATCACACTGGACAGGAATCACCTGGACTCGGTTCGGGAAAAGTTACCCTTTCTGAAAGATGCCGACCGGTTTCTCATCCTGGGTTCCGAAGCCCCCCCTCAGACAGACCCGGATTAGTATTTCTCCTTGTCCTTTCTGATCAGCTCCATTGCCTTTTCTGTTTTGAAATCGGCATTGCGGCGGATCGCCTCAACGGTAGGCAACGCTTCCACTTCTGGTTGAACACCCCTTCCGTTCTTCGGAATATTTCGGTCAATCACCAGCCGGAACAAAGGCAGCCTGAAGCGGATACCGGTTTGCGGAAGGGTGGCATCGGGAATCAGCCAGGCGGAATTGCCATATGCCCCGCCACCGGTTTCTTCTCCCACCACGGTCACGTTATCCTGTTTTACCAGCGCGGAGGCGAAAAGAGTGGCAGCCGAAAATGAATTACCTCCCGTTAGTATATAAACCTTTCCGTCGAAATGATTATTTTTCTTGGGCTGGAAATAGTGCCGTTCAAAATAGCCAAAGTGGTAGTACCCGTCTTTCTTTTTGCGTGTGATAAGGGTCATAAAAAGTTTGTTCCAGAAATGATTCCGGATATATTTTTCGTAAGGGCTGCTGCGGCGGATCGAAAAAAGGGAATCCGCGATCCTGAATTTTTCAGTGGCTATATAACGGCTGATGAGCGTGGAGTTGGTTACGCTTCCACCCCCATTGCCCCGTATATCGATGATCAGGTGCCCGATCCCGTGCCGGTGAAGCGCGCGGAAGGAATTCCGGAAAAATTTTTTTAAACCATATCCTTTATTGAAAGAGCCAAGGTCCATCATGGCTGTTTGATTGGCTGTGTCCATCCGCAACAGGCGTATGCTGTTGAGCCTCAGCAGGCGCCGCTCCCGCCTTGAGGGTTGCGGAACTGTTTGCCGGAATGCACGGGTTCCTGCCCGGCGGAATGTATCCGCGGCAGGCCGGTATGCGGGAATCAAAGTTGTCCGGGGTTGTCCGGTACTGTCCAAATATTCGATCCGGTATGTATCTGAAGTTCCGTAAACGCTCGTGAACAGGGAACCAAAGAACCCCCGGTTACTCAATGACTGGAATTTATGGGTTCGGTTATATCCGTCGGTCGAAATATATTCAAACAGGCTGTCGGCCAGCATTTCCTTTGTTTTCCCGTTGATCCGCGTAATCAGGGTTCCCCTCGTCAGGATGCTGTCACGCCGGTTCAGGTTGGAGGTAACAACCATGCCGCCATCCCAGATTTTCAAACTCAGCGGAAACATTTGACCCAGTCTGGCCGTATCGTAATATTTGTTCCAGGATTTTGAGGGTCGTATCGTGGTATGTCCGCAATTGATTTTCGCAATGACCCAGCTGAGTAGTTTTCGAAACTGGCCTTCGGTCAGAGAGTCATTAAGTTGTTTTTGTCCTGCTTCAAAATAATGATCCATTTGCTCACGGGGAGTGTACCAGTATAAGCCAGGATGATGTGTCTCGAGTGTTTTGCGGAAAACGGTATAATCATCCTGAAGTTGCGCAGGGGCATATTTTTTTTCCGGGGAAAAAGAAGACCGGTTGACCGTACAACCCGTCACCAGGAGCACACCGGCAAAAAGGAATGCGGGAAATTTCATTTCAGGATCACAAAGGGTACAAAATACAAATCAATTTTTTAAAAACAGCCGGGGTTTTCTCATGCACGACCCGGGTTCATATGATTCCATCCCTGGGCGGTGACCGGGTGTTTCCCGCCGCCTTTTGTAATGATATGGGCACCCTGTTCCTTATCTGTGATATATCCCACCACACTGATCTGTTCACTGAGCACCAGCTTGTCGTATTGATCCTGTGACACCGTAAAAAGCAGTTCATAGTCCTCTCCCCCGCTCAGGGCGCAGGCTGTCGGATCGATTTCGAATTTGAAAGCCGCTTTCCGCATGTCTTCATGAACGGGGATCTTGTCTTCATACAATACGCACCCCACTTCGCTTTCTTTACATATGTGCAGGATATCCGAGCTCAACCCGTCACTGATATCCATCATTGAAGTAGGCATGATTTCCTGGCCGGCGAGAAATTCAATAATGTCTTTACGGGCTTCGGGTTTCAGGAGCCGCCCGATCACATAGGATTCTCCTTCGAGGTCGGGTTGCACGCCCGGACTCTCCAGGTAGATCTTTTTTTCTCTTTCCAGGAACAGGAGACCCACATAAGCGGCACCCAGGTCTCCGCTGACACAAATAAGATCGCCTTTCTGCGCCGTGCTTCTTTTGACAAATTGTCCCGGGGCCACTTCGCCCAGTGCCGTTACGGAAATGATAAAACCCTTCTGGGATGATGCGGTATCTCCCCCGACCAGATCGACGCCGTATTTCTCGCAGGCGGCATAAACTCCTTCATAGAACTCATCGAGGCTTTCCACGCTGAAACGATTGCTGATGCCCAGGCTCATTACGACCTGTGTCGGAACGGCATTCATTGCATATACATCGCTCAGGTTGACGACAATTGATTTGTATCCGAGGTGTTTCAGGGGAGTATAGGTCAGGTCAAAATGGATTCCTTCGATCAGGAGATCGGTGGTTACAACAGTTTGCTTGCCAAAGTGATCGATAACGGCTCCATCATCTCCCACCCCGAGGATCGTTGAGGCGTTCTGGATTTCGATGTTTCGAGTCAGGTGTTCGATGAGCCCAAACTCACCCAGGCTGGATATTTCGGTTCTTTCTTTGCTCATAATTCTTTTCTGTTGTTGATGATCTCCACCATTTCATCATGAATTTTTCCGTTGGTTGCCAGTACCCGGTGCTGGTATACAGAAAACTTATCACCCGCATGATCCGTCACCTTACCGCCGGCTTCCTCAACGATCAGGTATCCGGCTGCGCTGTCCCAGGCTTCAAGTTTATGTTCATAAAACCCGTCAAATCTCCCGGCGGCAACCCAACATAAATCTATTGCAGCCGATCCAAGTCGCCTGACCGGTACGCCTTTTCGAACAAATCGTGCGAAAATATCCAAGGGTCCGTTCGGCTGGTTGATATAGGTATAGGGGAAACCTGTTACCAGGCAGGCGTGGATGACCTCAGATTGTTCGCTTACATGGATGGGCTGGTCATTCAGGAAGGCACCTTTTCCCTTTTCTGCAAAGAAAAATTCATTCAGGTGCGGGTTGAATACCCCACCCATAATAATTTCCCCTTCGTGTTCCAGGGCAATGGAGACACAGTTTAAAGGAATCCCGTGTGCGAAATTGACGGTTCCGTCGATCGGGTCTATGATCCATTTGTAACCCGAATTGCGGGCGATCTCGCCGGTTTCCTCACTCAGGATATGGTGATCTGGAAAATACCGGTGAATGATTTCGATGATCGCTTTTTCTGCCGCATGATCAGCTTCGGTCACCAGGTTGTTTACGCCTTCTTTATTACTGATCTTGAAACGCGTGTTAAAAAAACGGAGGATTTCACCTGCACCGGCACGGGCGGCTTCGGTCATGGCTTTTTTAAGCATGGGCAAAGATAAAAACCCCGTTTTAGATTGCCGTGTCAATTATATGGGGATAAGACTTTAGATTTGGCAGGCCTTACCATATGCAGCTCTCCGTAGTCATAGTCAATTTCAATGTCAAGCATTTCCTCGAACAATGTCTCTGTTCCGTGGAAAAAGCCCGGGCGGGCCTGGATGCAGAAGTGATCGTGGTGGATAATCATTCGACAGACGATAGCCTGGCGTACCTGGAGCCGGCGTTTCCCTCTGTCCGTTTTATTGCAAATCCTGAAAACAGGGGATTTGCCCGGGCCTGTAACCAGGGACTGGCCGCTTCCTCTGGCCGGTATATCCTTTTTCTCAATCCGGATACAATCGTCCCCGAGGATTGTTTCCGAAAATGCATTTCCTTCCTCGATTCCAACCCTGAAGCCGGCGCCCTGGGAATCCGGATGGTGGATGGAAGCGGGCGTTTCCTGAAGGAATCAAAACGCTCCTTTCCCTCGCCGCTTACCTCGTTGTATAAGTTGTTTGGCCTTTCCCGGTTATTTCCCCGATCCCGTACGTTTTCAAGATATCACCTGGGCCACCTTGATGAACACACAACCAATGAAGTGGATGTGCTGGCAGGGGCTTTTATGATGATCAAGCGGGAAGTCCTGGATAAAACGGGAAGTTTTGACGAGACGTTCTTTATGTACGGGGAAGATGTGGATCTGAGTTACCGGATCCAGCAGGCCGGGTATAAGAATTATTATTTCGCCGGCAGCAGTATCATTCATTTCAAAGGGGAAAGCACGCGGAAGGGAAGTATGAATTACGTGCATATGTTCTATACGGCCATGAGCAAATTTGTACGAAAACATTACGGCGGCGGCCGGGCGGGGCTTTTCCATTTCCTTGTTCATACCGGGATCTGGTTCAGGGCCGGGCTGACGGCGCTGGCCAATTTTATCCGCCGGGCCGGACTGCCCCTGATCGACGCGGGTCTGATCATTCTTTCCTTCTGGCTGGCCAAGAATATCTGGAACGAATATGTGCGCACAGATATCCGGTACGAAATCAGGCTGATCTGGACAGCTATTCCTTCTTTCACGGTCTTTTACCTCATCACCGCCTACTATGCCGGATTATACGATCGTTGGTACAATCGTTCCGAACTGATACGGGCAACCCTGGTTGCCACGATTGTGCTGTTGGCCGGGTATTCATTACTTCCTGAACAGTACCGGTTTTCAAGGGCCATTATCCTGGTTGGGGCCGGACTCGCTTTTATTTTTATCAGCCTCTTTCGCTGGGTTCTGATACGCACACGGGTTCTGAACAGCCTGAAAGAGAAAGAAGAACATTTCAGTACCCTGGTGGCAGGTACTCCCGAAGAATACAAAGAGGTGCTTGCTTTGATGACCCGGGCCGGGTTGCAGCAAAAACTGCTCGGGCGAATCGCTGTGGACCCTGATGACGGGGAAGCGGTCGGTCCGATCAGCCAGCTTGGAAAATTCAGCTCCGCGGTCCCGTTCCGGGAAATCATTTTCTGCCGGGGTCGTTTATCCTACCTGCACATCCTGGAAAAACTGGAACAGGTTCCACCGGGCATCAGCGTTAAGATCTTTGCCACGGGCAGCGGAAGTATCGTCGGCAGTCAATCCAAAAACGTATCCGGCGAATTTGTTTCAACCGAGAATGGTTTCAACCTGTCGAACCCCTATAACAGGAGGCTGAAAAGACTGGTTGACTTTGTCACCGCGGTTACCGGATTGATCTTGTTCCCGTTTCAGTTCCTGATCCAGAAAAGGCCGCTTGCATTTCTGCGCAACTGTTTTCTGGTGTTGATATTCTCCAGAACCTGGGTGGGGTACGCCATGCCCGGCAAAAGACTCCCCCCCCTGCGTAAAGCAGTGATTGCCGTAAACGGGATTTCTTTGGACGTCCCCCAGCCCCTTACCCCCGAAAGCCTGCAAATGATGGACTATTGGTATGCGCGGGATTACGACCCGGTGAATGATATCAAGCTGATATGGAGATGCTATCGAAGTCTTGGCGGATGAGTGAAAAACGATACCCGGAACAAGATGCCCGCTATTCCCCTTTGCTTTATATTCGCAGGCGGTTCAAGACGATCATTGCGTATCTTTAAAGAACCCGTAAACCATTCATGGCTACCATTATAGATATCAAGATCCCCCGGGCCATAGCGGCGGCATTGCGGCTTCCGGTAAACGACCCGGAGCGACAGCAAATGCGGGTGCTTAAGAAGCTGCTCAAAAAGGCAAGGTTCACCGAGTTTGGCCAGCATTACCGGTTCGACGAGGCCCTGCTTAGCCGGGATCCCGCCAGAAGCTTCCAGCAACTGGTGCCGGTTCATGACTACGGAAAAATCTATGAAGAATGGTGGAAGAAAACCCTGGATGGCGTCTCGGATGTGGCCTGGCCCGGTAAGATCAAGTATTACGCGCTCAGCTCCGGGACCTCAGAATCAGCCAGTAAATATATTCCCGTTACCCGTGATATGTTGCGCAGCAACACCATCAACTACCTGCGTCAGCTGCTCAGCCTGCTCAGTTACCATGAAGCCAATAAGAAGGCCATTACAAAAGGGTTTCTGATGATCGGCGGGGCCACCGACCTGAAAAAGGGTAAAGCCGGCTGGTATGCCGGCGACCTGAGCGGTATCCTGGCCAAGAAAAGACCATTCTGGTTTCAGAGTTTTTATAAACCCGGCGGCCGGATCGCAGCTCTTTCGGACTGGAACCAGAAGTTGAATGAGATCGTTGAGCATGCAAAGGAATGGGATATCGGTTTTATTGTGGGGGTTCCGGCCTGGTGCCAAATGTGTATGGAAATGGTGATCGAACACTACCAGGTCAAGAATATCCATGAGATCTGGCCCAACTTCAGTTTTTTCGTTCACGGAGGAGTGGCTTTTGAACCTTATAAAAAGGGATTTGAACGATTGCTGGGTAAACCGATTGTTTATATAGAGAATTACCTTTCAAGCGAAGGATTTATCGGGTACAAAACCCGGGAGCATGCCAGGGGGATGAAACTGATCCTCGACAATAACATCTTCTTTGAATTTGTGCCCTTTGATGAAAAAAACTTTGACAGCGAAGGAAATATCGTTGCAAATCCCGAAGCAAAAATGATTCACGAAGTGGAGGAAGGCCGGGAATATGCTTTGCTCATGAGTACGAATTCAGGTGCCTGGCGATACCTGATCGGGGATACCATCCGCTTTTCAGACCTGGAAAAATCCGAGGTCGTGATTACGGGGCGGACCCGTCATTTCCTCAGCCTTACCGGGGAACACCTCAGTGTGGACAACATGAACAAGGCCATCGAATTAGTGAGCGAGGAGTTCAATATATGCATACCCGAGTACACCGTGATCGGGTTTCCCCACGAAAACTTTTTTGCCCATCGCTGGTATATCGCTACCGACGACAACCCGGATGTGGAGCAGCTCCGGAAACGAATCGACGAAAACCTGCGTATCCTGAATGACGATTACGCGACAGAAAGGGACAGCGCCCTGAAAGAAGTGTTTCTTGAAGTGCTGCCCGAAGAAAGATTCATGAAGTTCATGGAGCTGAAGGGAAAACTGGGCAGCCAGCACAAGTTTCCAAGGGTGATGAAAGGGAAAATGCTGGAGGACTGGGAGCGGTTTCTGAAAACGGGTGGTATCTGAACCGCCGGATAGCCTCAATTAAATTATGGCATGTTTGAAGCGATTCTAAAAGGACTGGGCTTTGGTTTACTGCTGAGTATTTCAGTGGGTCCCGTACTTTTTTCAATCATCAAGCAAAGTCTCAATAACGGCCACCGTGGGGGGTTTGCCTTTATTCTTGGAGTATCTGCCAGCGACATTACCCTGGTGCTGATCAGCAACATATTCACCTCTGTTTTCAACAGCCTGAAACATTATAAAACGGAAGTCGGTGTGGCCGGCTGCATTTTCCTGGTATCGATGGGGGTTTACTTTCTTTTTTTTAAAAAAGTAAAAGTTAACGAACAGGGTCAACAGGTGATCAAGTTCCGGAAAAGGGATTATGCGAAAATATTCCTGTCGGGGTATTTCATGAATACCCTGAACCCGGCTGTGTTCATTTTCTGGATCACTACTTCCACCGCCGTCATTTATCATACGGTTAATCACCGGATCATCATATTTGCGACCTGCCTGGTGTGGATGTTCGGCACAGATGTCCTCAAAGTGTTGCTGGCGGGAAAGATCCGAAACCGGCTGACCCCGCATAATATTCATATCATCAACCGGATCAACGGGATTCTGCTGATCGTTTTCGGAATTGCGTTGGTATGGGGACTCATCGTTTATGGGAAAAGGCTCTGATCAGAAAAAAAACCGGATGAAGACATTCCTGGCGGCATGCTGGAAATGGGGCAAGCGTATTTTTCTGTGGCTTTTCATTTTTCAGTTCTGTTATATCCTTTTGCTGAAATGGGTGAACCCGCCCCTCACAATCACCCAACTGGTAAGTTGGGTGAGCGGACACGGCCTCCGGCGGGATTATGTAAGCCGGAGTCATATTTCCCCGCAAGCGGGGCTGGCCGTGATTGCCTCGGAGGACCAGCTTTTTCCAGATCATCATGGATTTGACTGGAACAGTATAAAAAAGGCGATGGATTATAACAAGCGGAAACCCGGTCGTATCCGCGGCGGCAGTACCATCAGCCAGCAAGTGGCCAAAAATGTGTTTCTCTGGCAGGGTCGAAGCTGGGTACGCAAGGGTCTGGAAGTTTACTTCACGTTCATGATCGAAATGATATGGGGAAAGAAAAGGATCCTGGAAGTCTATTTGAATGTCATTGAAATGGGCGACGGCATCTTTGGCATCGAAGCAGCGTCTCAAAGTTATTTTGGCAAACCGGCGAACCGTCTTTCGCCCCAGGAAGCCGCGCTAATTGCTGCCTGTTTACCGAATCCAAAAAGATACAGGGTAAGTCCGCCCTCTTCCTGGATGATCCGGCGGTCTGCTGCCATCCGACGGCAGATGGACAATTTGCATACCGATCCCGATATACAGCGGGTAACAGGTCTTAATCCTCCCTGAGCAGGCGGTCGACCGCATCAACGGCCACGGCCAGGCGCGAGGCATGATCCCCGCTGATATCCACCCAAGGAACGGGCTGGTTCACCAGGAGGTCCTTATACATGGCATAAAGCTTTTTCCTGGAAGCCACATCCGGATATTCACGCAATTCATCAGCAGCCCAGGGGAGATCAATATTGCAGAGCAGGTAGAGATCGTATTTCCTCTTTACGATCTGGTCAAGGATAAACCGGTGACATTGTCCGAACACAAATTCGCACCATACTTTCATTACATACATGTCGGTATCAATAAAAAGGGGCTTTACGTGGTGGGTAGCGGCCGCGATCTCATCCTCAAGAGCAACCTGGCCCTTCGCAATATGTAAAAGATCGTCATAGCCATATGCTTTTCCGTTTGTAAGCAGGTATTCCCGCGCAAACTCCGGGCACCATGTCGAATCGTAATGCTGGGCCAGCAACTCACAAAGTGTGCTTTTGCCGGTGCTTTCCGGTCCGATTACGACAATTTTTTTTAAAGCCAATACACGAATGTTTATGAATACCCAAATGTAAAAGGATCACCCGGATTCCGGGTTCTTTACGGGTGCAAAAATGATTTGCGCTACATTTACGCCGTTTAATCAAGAAAATTACCGGCATGACCGTCAATACCATGCGGATTATCGACAGGTGGGTGGGTATCCCGCTTTGTTTCCTGGTTAGCCCGTTTTGCTGGCTGACCGACCTGTTCCGGTCTGCCCGGCGGAAAAGTCCGGACACCTCCCGCACGCTTTTTATCGAACTTTCCGAAATGGGGAGTGCCCTGATCGCAGATCCCGCAATGCGTAAACTGAGATCAGAAGGAGGAGCTGAACTCTTCTTTGTCATCTTCAGCAAGAACTACAAAAGTCTCGAAATCCTGAAAACAATCCCCAAGGAAAACGTTTTCCGGATGCGTGCCGATAATTTCCTGTCGCTGGCCGCCGATGTTTTCAGGTTCCTGGTTTGGTGCAGGAAAAAAAAGATCAGCACCGTTATTGACCTGGAATTGTTTTCCCGCTTTACAGCCCTGCTGGCATTTTTCAGCGGCGCCCGGTCGCGAGTGGGATTTACCAGTCTCCACGATGAGGGGCTTTATCGCGGGAACCTCGTGAACAAAACCGTAAGGTACAACCCGCATGTTCATGTGGCGGTGAATTTCATATCGCTTGTAAACCGGGCCCTTGGCTTTTTTTCAAACGCCTACGCCACGGTTCCGGTACTCCCATCTGAGTTGAAGTTAGGCCGAGTCGAAGTTTCACCGGAGCAGATCGATGGTATCCGGGTCAAGATCGGGCAATTACTCCCCGGCTGGACTAAGGAGCCGCTCATCCTGCTCAATGTCAACGCCTCGGACATGCTGCCGCAGCGTCGCTGGCCGCAGGAGAAATTCGCAGAAGTGGGAAAACAATTGCTTCGTCAGTTTCCGGATTGTATGATCATCCTCACAGGCGCGCCGGCCGAGAAGGAATATGTGCAGCGGGTGTCTGAAATGATCGGAAACAACCGGTGCGTCAATTCCGCCGGCCATTTTTCTTTTGATGAACTGATCCCGTTATATGCCGTAAGTACCTGTATGCTGACCAATGATTCCGGACCCGCTCATTTTGCCGCGGTAACCAGCCTGAAAGTATTTGTTCTCTTTGGACCGGAAACCCCGCATCTCTACCTCCCTCTCGGGGGCAATGCTGAGGCTTTTTATCTCGGGCTGCCCTGTTCACCCTGTGTAAGCGCATCCAATCACCGCAAAACAAGCTGTACGACCAGGCCCTGTATCACGGGCATCGATCCGGTTATGGTACTGGAGAGAATGAACAGGTTTCTGCAGCAGGCAATAAGTTAATTAAGAGCGGAGACGTACCAGGTAATGGATTTTCAGTTCCTTTTCCCGGGTACGGGGGTTTAAAAATTTCAGAGAGAGCATGGTTACATGAAACTCCGGGTAGGATTCAATTATATCAAAATATACTCGGCGTTCTTCCAGTTGTTTTTTTTCTTCTTCCGTAATAAAAAGGAAATCGGATTTATTGAACGACCCAGAGGCGATTTCTTCCAAGGATGCCCGGTAGGCGGAGGCTTGCAGGTAGAACTCCCCGGCCGGGTAATAGATACCGATTCGGGTCAGTGATGCGCCTGAAAAATCCCTGTTCATCCGGACGGCGGCAAGGTTCCCAGACTGGTATCTTAACAGGTCGGGATAAAAAGCAAGATTCAGGCAGATCCCTACAAAAAGCATTGCAAGCCCCGATCGTATATAAGGAATGTACCCCTTGACGTTTTTCCACCACACCGGGAAGAATATCAATACAGCGGCCAGGCCGATTGCGGTTAAGAGAAAGAGCGGAGAAATGACCGGTCGATAGAGGACCAGTAATCCAATGGCGCCGGCGATAAGCAGGCCCCCGATAACCGTTTGTATAATCGAAAAAAGTTTCCGCCCCGCTTCAACCTGGCGAACGACAAAAGCCGCGCAGGGGATTGCCATCAAGGGGAATACGATATTGCTGTAATGCGGAAGCTGGAATCCGGAGAATGAAAAAACCAACAGGGTCAGCAAGCTGCCCGAAACGGTATACCATTCACCGACCCGGTCCATTCCTTTTTTAATTCCGTTTCGTAAATACGTAATCGCAGCTCCATACAGGATCAGGGACCAGGGAAGAAAGGCCCAAAGCAGGGTGTGCAGGAAAAAAAGCTTGTCCCCTTTTCCCTTGATGGGACCGGTATTGAAAAACCTTCCGAACTGGCTGTCCCAAAGAAAGAAGCGAATACCGGAAACATGATCATTGCCCAACACTGTTTTTTCGGGATGTGTATCAAACTGTTTCCAGAGACAATATAATTCCGGGGTGATAAACAGGGCAACCAGTAATCCCGCTATAATCCATCTCGGGTGAAATACCTGTTTCCACTGATTTTTTATGATCAGATCACCTGCTACCGCTCCACCGATCGGGATGAGTGTGAAAATCCCCTTTGTTATTACGGCGCATGCTGCCAGAAAACAGGCGATCAGGAGGTGGCGGTTGAATCCGGAGGATAGAGATCTCGAGAAATGCCAGATTGCCCCGATGATCAGACCGGTCAGGAAGGGTTCGGCTCGCACATCATTGTTGGAAATGATAATATGTGTTGCCGTCAGCAGGATAAAAACAGACCAAAGCGCAACGGTACGGTTGTAAAAATCACATGCCAGCCGGTAAGTATACCAGGCCCCCATCATGACAAACAGGATACCCGGCAGCTTATAAACCCAGACCTTAAAACCGAAAATCTTGAAAAAAGCAGCTGTGATCCAGAAAGGGAAATGGGGTTTGTCAAGCCAGTCTGTCTCCTGGAAATAGAGATTGACAAAATCGTGCCGCTGCACCATGGTTTTGCTGATGGAAGCATATACCCCCGCATCGGGATCCATCAGGGGGACAAACAGCCCGCTGAAGTTTACCAGTACGGCCAGCCCGACCAGGTAATACAAGTATTTATGCGATTGAGATTCAGGCATTCGATTTTGATATTTCGTATTTTCTTTTCCATGCTGTGTAGCCCCACCAGGCCATTGCAAGGAACAACACATACATCAGGGCAAACAACATCAGGCCTTTGTAAAAATTAAGAGGAATTGCAACAATATTCGAAAAAATCCAGGCCAACCAGTTTTCAATTTTCCTTTTGGCCATCCACCACATGGCTGTGATCGCAGAGGCGGAAACCAGTGAATCAAGTACGGGCGTATTGCTGTCGGTGAAACGGATCAAGATGAAATAAATAGCGCCCCAGAAAAAAACAAAAAATCCCAATCCGACTCCCAATTCGTTCCGGGTGCACCAGCTGATGGGATAAGTATAATGGGCACCGTCTTTTTTCTGAACCCAGTTATACCAGCCATACACGCTCATGGCGAAATAATAAAGATTGAGGGAGGCGTCCGCGTACAAAGGCGGATGGATCATAAAAAAATAAACATAGGCCGCCAACAACACCCCGATGATCCCGGTGGGATAAACCAGCACGTTGTTTTTGCGGGCATACCAGACGCTTGCTACCTGGGTGACCGTACTGATCCATTCGGGCCATTTTGTTTCCCGCACATTGCTGATAAACTGCTGCCAGATCTCCTGAAGTGACAAACCCTGATTTTCTGTAAACATAATCAAAAAAGAATACCCCTGAGGCTGACTGGAGTTTACGAAGTCCTGGGTAGGGGCAAAATTGTTTGCAGTTAACAGTTTGACCGTTTGTGTATTTCATCTGCCCGTAATCCTGTTCGTAAGAATTTCAAAAGAGGCTTTTTATCCAGCCAGTGGCTGAGCATACTGGCAGGCATACTCCACAGCACCGGACCCCGGCAGCGAAAAATTTTATTGGATCCAAATTATCGAGTAGAATAAATAAGGGCTGGACAAATCCGAAATCTGTTTCTGAGACTTTTTCCTGTATTCATAATTTTGGCGAACCGGGTCAGCCTTCTTTTTCAGCGGGAAGGTGAACAAAATCCATAATACCGAAACCACCAGAATTACGGGCGAAAAACTGAGCAGTGCATCTGCTGCTGATTTTAATTTGAATTTCATGAGTAAGATTTTTTGGAGATGCAATACTAACAAAGGATACAGCGGAAGCAGCAGGTATATGAGCCATATGGCGGTTAAATTGATTCCGGAAACCGCAGATAATGAGGCCCGTAGATAGGGTCATACCCTCATTATTGTGTCCGGGAAATATTTCAGTGCACTCATGTTAAAGAGCCGCCGGCTCAACAAATACCATCGTTGACTCAAGAATCGGCACCCGATGTCAACAAATGCCATTATTTGCAGACGAAACGGAGTGTTTTGCCTGATTTGTTGTAAATTTTTGATCTAACGCCTCACCGACTTGTTTTTGACCCTGCATATAAAACTCCTGCTGACAGGCCAGATCTTCCTGACCCTTTCATGCCTGGCCCAATACAAGTTTGAAAAAGCCGTCTCTCTGAATAAGGACAACGGCTTTCCAGTAAACACCATGCGATCCATAGCCAGGGACGAAGACGGGTTTATGTGGGTGGGCACCACCGGGGGGCTTTGTCGTTTCGACGGTCTCCAGGTAAAAATATTCCAGGAGGGAGAGGACCTGGAGCATTCCTTATTCGATAACAATGTTTTTGTCGTTCTCCCGGTAAAAGACAAGATATGGCTGGGTACCGATCAGGGAATTTCAGTGATGGACAGGAAGCATTTTACATTCCGGCACTACCAGTTTGAAGGGCGGAAAAAAGCCGATTCGCTTAAGCGACGGTTTGACCAGAGCATCAGCTGTATCTACCAGGATCAGAAAGGCCGGATATGGATCGGCACACGTGAAAGGGGCGTGGCATTGTACATGGAAGCAAAGGATGAATTTCGTTTTTTCACCTACCCGGAAAATATATTTCCACCCCTGACCCCCACGCTGGGTTCGGGCTATTCCATACTCAGTATCACGGCCTCGTCGAAAAATGATTCCGTGATTTGGGCGGGTACGGCCGGTGGTTTGCAACAGATCAATTCCGTCACAGGTGAAACCAGGCTAATCACATTTCCCCGGGCCAGCAAAGATTACCAAACGGCACTGAATGCTTTTCGTCGCCTTTATCATCATACAGACGGATTGTTGTATGTCGGGAGCTGGGCGGCCGGCTTGAATGTCTATGACCCGGCGACCGGATCATTTTCTCCGCTGGTAGTGAAGAGCGATGCGGGAAAGCAAATCACCCGTTCCGTGATCGCCTATATTACGCCGCACAGCGATCATGAATTCTGGATATCTGCGCTGACAGGACTCGCCTTATATGATACCCGGCTGAAAGATGTTACCTGGTATAAGTTCAATAACCCGAATAAGAATGAGATCTATGCGATTCAATATATCGATCAGTCCAACCGGGTTTGGCTAACCACCGGCAGCGGGCTGAGTTACTTTGACCCGTCCCTGCAGCAATTCGCCACTTATTCATATGCAGAGCAGACAGAGATTCCCTGGTCATTCTCATACAATGTCCTGACAGAACCAACCGCTAACCGGATAACGGTCTGCCCGAGAACGACCGATGGTATTTTTTTCTTCGACCGCCGGAAAGGGGAATGGAGTAAATCGCTATTCCCGAAATTACAATCCTTTCACAACGAGGGCAGGGTTGTAAAGGGATTCTTACAACTCGCCGATGACCTGTACGTGATCGCTTCTGACCAGGGCATTTTCAGGTACTGGTCACGTAAACGGAAATTGGAGCCGGTCAACCTGGGTCCTGTATTTACCCCTTCCTGGAGGGGCGACATTCTGAAGGACCGGCATGGGAATGTATGGTTGTCTGACGATAACTGGGGACTGACAAAGTGGAATCCGAAAACCGATCAATATGTCAATTACAGGGAGCAAACCATCGGAGGAGATTCGGTTGGAAAAATCAATTGGCTTGTCAATCTCTATGAAGACAGCCGCGGCAATATCTGGTTTCAACGGCAAGGCGGAATCGGAGTATACTGGGCGGAGCGGGACAGTTTTTTGAAATTTACTTATTTAAGAAACGAGAAAAAAAGTTTTCCTTCCGTTGCTTCTTTTGCGGAAGACCGGAAAGGCAGGGTGTGGGCCAATACCCGGGATGGATGGATCGGGTATGCTCTGGCCGTTGATCCGTCAGCCGGACTGATTTTAAAGTTGAACACCCGGGAAAAGGGACTGATGGCTAATATTCAAAAACTCGCTGCGGATACAGCGGGCAACATCTGGGGTTTTACTTCGAAAGAAGTGGCCCGTATCAATCCTGATGATTTTTCACTTACTTCTTACAGTTTACAATACGGAGTGGGTGAGGCAGAGTTTTACCATTTTTCATTTCTGTCCACGGGCGAAATGCTTTTTGGAGGTAAAAGCTCGATCACCATTGCCAACCCGGCAGAATTGAAAAGAAACCAAGAAATCCCCGAGCCGTATATTTCCGAGATCCAGGTTCAGAACCGACCCTATCAGCTTTATGTACCCGGTCAATCCATGCGGCTGAAAGCAGAACAAAACTTTTTTTCCATCGGGTTTTCGGCCCGGGCCTATACGATGCCAAAGGAGGTGAAGTTCCGGTACCGGCTGAAAGGATTCGACGAGTGGTCTGAACCGACCGACCGCCGCTTTGCCAATTATACCAATGTTCCGGGTGGCTGGTATGTGTTTCAGCTACAGGCCGCCAACAACGAGGGAGTATGGAACAACCAGATCCTTGAACTGCCGATCCGCGTGGCTACGCCATTGGGGGAACTATGGTGGTTTCGGCTGGGCCTGGCCCTCCTCATGGGCGGAGTCGTGTATGCAATCTACAGGTACCGGGTGAACCAGTTCCGAAAAAAAGAAAAACTCAAATCAGAGTACGAAAAAAAGATCGCCAATGTGGAAATGAGTTCTCTCCTGGCGCAAATGAACCCTCATTTTCTGTTCAACAGCCTGAACTCGATCGATAGCTATATCATCCGCAATGAATCCGGCAAAGCTTCGGAATACCTGAACAGTTTTGCCCGGCTGATGAGGCTGATTCTCCAGAACTCAAGATCCAATTATATCACCCTGAAAGATGAACTGGAGGCGCTGGAGTTGTATATGCAGATGGAAGAGCTCCGGTTCCGGAATAAGTTTGAATACGTCATCAAAGTGAGTGATGGACTCGACACTTCTGCAGTGGTCATCCCGCCCATGCTTATACAACCCTATGTAGAAAATGCGATCTGGCATGGCTTGATGCACAAGGACGACGGGACAAAAGGAATGGTCGAGATTATTATCTCGGGAGATGATCATAAGCTGACCTGTGTGATCCAGGACAATGGCATCGGCCGGGCAAAAGCCGAAGAGATCAAAGCCGCGAAAAGCGGAAACCGGAAACGGTCGATGGGTATGCAGATTACCAATGACCGGATCGATATGATCAACAAGCTATATGGTTCCAATACTAAAGTGGAGATCAGGGACTTGTGTGATAAGGAAGGAAAACCGGCAGGTACCCGGGTGGAGCTGACTATTACTGTGTAACAAAATAAAAAACGAGTATGATTAAAGCCGTGATTATTGACGATGAGCTCCACAGTATCGAAACACTTAAGTGGAAGCTCGAAAATTATTGTACAGGGGTGGAAGTAATCGCTTCATTTGATAAGCCCGGCGAGGGCGTGACATACCTTAAGAAAAATCCCCCCGATCTTCTGTTTCTCGATATTGAAATGCCCATGTTGAACGGGTTTGATGTGCTGGAAGAACTTGGGCGTGATCTCCCTTTTGATATCATATTTATCACGGCCTATGACAACTTTGGTATCCAGGCGGTAAAATTCAGTGCGTTGGATTATCTCCTGAAACCGGTGCAGAACAAGGAACTAAAGGACGCCATCGATAAACACCTCAAAAAAAGCCAGCACAAAGTTTCTCCGGACCAGATCGATCTCCTGATGGACAATATCCAGGCGGAACGAAAAGGTGGTCTTGGAAAGATCGCACTGGCTTCCAAGGAAAGCATCGAGTTTGTGGATGCAGGAGAGATCATTTACTGCGAAGCCAACAGCAACTACACCAATGTTTTCATGGGCGATGGCAAGAAAAAGGTCATTTCCAAGACACTCAAGGAATTCGAGGAACTGCTTACCGTTCACCAGTTTTTCCGCCCGCATATCTCCTTTCTTGTCAACCTTAACCGGGTTAAGGAATTCATCCGTGGAGACGGAGGATACCTGGTTATGGAAAACCGGGCCAAGATCCCTGTTTCCAAGACCAAGCGGGAGGAATTGCTCAACCTGCTGGCCTGATCCCCGTTCTCTCCAATCGGTTAATTCCCCGGTCCGGCTCAAGATGCCTGCACTGTGGCTAATCTGCTGTTTGCCTGCTACCGGAAACAACCCAGATTTGCTTTTACCCGGACAAACAAATGAAGGTAAGCTCAACGATATTGACCAGTGATGGAACGAGGATCTGGATAAACTGTTATATACCCGAAAAAGAAAACGGGAAGGTTATAATAGTCGCACCCGGGATTGGGGCTGTCCAAAGCCTATATCATTTATTTGCCTGTTTTTACCGGAACCACGGTTTTACGGTGATCAGTTTCGATTACCGGGGGATGGGGCTCTCTGCCCCGGATCGGCTAAAGGGCTATAGGGCCACACTTCATGAATGGGCGGTACAGGACATCAATGCCGTTCTGCTGTATGCCCGGCATACCTGGCAAAAACATGAAATCATTTATGTCGGGCATTGCATCGGCGGTGAGATTATCGGTCTTTCTCCGGCCAGCCAGTATATCAGCCGGATGGTATTGGTAAGTACGGCACTTACCTGCGAAAAGCTATGGCCCTTTCATCACAGGCTATGGATCCGGATACAAAAAAACGGCCATCGTTTGCTGGCAGGTATGTTTGGATACCTGCCGGGTGGAAATAAAAGCAACAGGAAGAGCCTGCCCCGGGGGGTCGTGAAACAGATGGCCAACTGGTGCGACAGCGATAACGGACTGTTCGACGCTTACCCTGATAACAATTACCGAAAGCTTAATATCCCGGTACTGGCTTATTCATTCACCGACGACTGGTTGTGTCCCCCCAAGGCGGTTCGGGAACTGCTCAATCATTTTTCCGGCGCCTCTGTAAGCTGGTTTCACTTGAAGCCAAAGGACCTGGGAATACGAAGCGTGGGACATTTTGATTTTTTTCATCCGGAGATGCGAAGCGTATTGTGGAAATCGCTTCTCCGCTGGCTTGAAGACGATTGGAAAACAACTCCGTTTAAGGAAATACATAACACCGAAAAAAAGATATCATGAAACCTGAAAAAATTAAATCGGAATCAGGTTCCGAGATGACCCTGGACCCCGAAAATTGGGAAGAACTCAAATCTCTGGGTAAAAAAATGGTGGTAGATATGATTGGATTTCTGCAAAACATCGGCAATCAGCCGGTGTGGAGAAAACCTCCACCGGAGGTAGTTGAGTATTTCAATGCACCATTGCCTGTCTCCCCTCGTCCATTTGGGGATGTGTATGCGGATTTCCGGAAAAATATACTCCCCTATTATATCGGTAATATTCATCCCCGTTTCTGGGGCTGGGTGATGGGTTCCGGAACTGCACAGGGGATGCTGGCAGAAATGCTGGCCGCAGGTATGAATTGTAATGTCGGGATCGGAGACCAGGCCGCCATGTATGCCGACCGGCAGGTCGTACGCTGGTGTTGCGACATGATGGGCTTTCCGGAAAATAGCAGCGGAACCCTGGTAAACGGAGCTTCGATGGCCAATCTCAATGCTTTATTAGTGGCCCGAAACGCGGTCAACGGAAAGATCCGGAAAAAGGGAATTCCCGGGGGTCACGCCCGGTTGCGGATGTATGCATCGACCGAAACCCACAGTTGTGTCCAGAAAGCCGCCGAGATCATGGGAATCGGGACAGAAGGACTTCGGAAAGTACGTGTGAACAAGGATTACCAGATGGATCTGCGTCACCTGGAAGATCTTATCAAGGAGGACCGGTATGCCGGGCATATTCCCTTTTGTGTCGTTGCCAATGCCGGAACGGTTAATACCGGGGCGATCGATCCGCTGGACGAGATATTCCTGGTCGCCTTGAAATATAAATTATGGTTCCATGTCGACGGAGCCTTTGGTGCGCTAATAAAACTGCTTCCTGAGTTCGACGGGATCTCAAGAGCTATTTCTTTGGCCGACAGTGTTGCTTTTGATCTTCATAAATGGATGTCGGTTCCCTATGAGGCCGGAGTGGTGCTCGTGAGGGATGCACAGGCTCACCGGGATACTTTTGCGCTGCAGCCGGACTATATCGCGAACCAGGAAAGAGGTGTTGCTGGTGGCCCCGAACAGGGCTTCAATTTCGGGATTGATTTATCCCGCGGTTTTAAGGCCCTGAAAATCTGGATGGGTATTCAGGAACAGGGAATTGAAAAATACAAGGACATCATCCGCCAGAATATCCTGCAGGCGTCATACCTGGGTCTGAAAGTGAAGCAATCCAAAAAACTGGAACTGATGGCCCCGGTAAGCACCAATGTCGTTTGTTTCCGCTATAACCCCGGTGAATTGCCGATATCCATATTGAACAGGATCAACCAGGAAATACTTATGCGTCTCCAGGAAACTGGCGTGGCCACGCCGTCCTCCACAAAACTGGAAGATGCATACTGCCTGCGCGCTGCCATTTGCAACCACCGTTCGCGGGAGGAAGACTTTGATGTACTGGTTCAGGAAACCTGTAGACTGGGAGATATACTGGTAAGTGAATTGGTACGGAGTTTCAACGGAAAAACCCAGGATATGCCCGGCTTGAGAGCCGGGGCCGCCTGATCCCCGATTCAACGTGGCCGGCTGTATTTTTTCCAGGCCCGCAGGTAACGGATACCCCTGTTCGTCTCAAATCTCGTGGCAATTTGCTTCCATTGACCTTTTTCCGATTTCCATACCAGGAAATGAAGATGTGGCACAAACGCGTAACCCGTTTTTCCGCTTATTCCGATCACCTGGCCTTTTTGAACCGTATCACCCGGCTCCACCAGGGCCCCGTTGTGCTTCAGGTGCCAGTATCCCGCCCGTGACCCGTCTCCATGTTGTATGATGATGTTGTTTCCATGTGACCGGTATTTTTTTTTCAGACCACCCAGGGTACCGTCTTCTTTAACCCGGATCACCACCCCTTCACGTGCTGCTGTGATGTTAGTGCCTCTTTTCAGGTTGAAATCCAGAGCCGCCCGCTCTTTGTGCGTGTACCGGCTGAAGTATCCCTGTATGATCCTGTATTTTTTACCCGGTTCAAAGGGCAATGCATATACATAACTTGTATCATCCCTCAGAACCCCTTTTTGAAGGAGGCGGACCTCTTTACGCAACGGGTTTTTGCTTACGGAACAGGAGGCAAGAATCATCAAAAGACCGGGGAACAGAAATTTCATTTGCTTAAAAATAACCTCATCCTGATTCTTTGCCCTGTATAATGAAATAATTTTTTCCCAATTGAAAACCGGGAAGATTAGAAGCCTGTTTTTTGACCGGGGATCATTATTATCAGCAATAAACACGAAGAGGAAAATCAACTCCCCCAATACCCGTTAATTTTTCAAACCTTCAACCATTTTTTTCAGGTTTTCCAAACCGGTCTGAAACTGCGCATTCAGGTTTCGGGTGATCAGGGGTCCCATTAAGCGGGCCATTGGCCATGGCAATTCCCCGCTGTTTTGCCAGGTTACCTTGGTCTCGTCCCCGTTTCCCCATGATTCAAAATGCCAGTTGTCATTCGCCTTGCTTTTCCACGGTTTCAGGAATTCCAGCAAAAATGCGATGTGTGACGGGCCCCTGTCTACCAAAGTCAGGCTTCCCACCCCTACCTTTTTCCCAACCCAGGCATATTTATGACCGGGATGATGCGGATTGCCCGTTATGGTGTTTTTCGAACTGGGGTCAGCTTGCTGCCAGGGATTCCACTGACTGTAATGATTCAGGTCGCTGATATGATCCATTACCAGGGTAACCGGCTTCTCAATCACAATGGAGCGTTCGACATGGTAGTTCCCCGGCATCAATGCGGCCCCGATCAAAAGGGCTCCGATCAGTCCGAGCAGGATGTAAATCACAATCATGGCAAGGAGTTTAACTATGGTAAGATACAAAATAATCAGGGGTGCAAACCGATTATCCCACAGGCGGCTACATTCGTACATTACCTGGGGATATATACGGGTTTTCTCTTCTATCCTTTTATCTTTATCAGGAAGAACGCCGGTTTTCTTAAACGTACACAAATAAAACCCCTCATGCCAGTCGCAGATTTCGGACAGGGAAATACAGTTATGGAAAATGATACTTTCAGAACGACACCTGTCTATTTCCGCCTGATCGCTTTGTGGGTGCTGTGCGAAGCAATGCTGGGCGGTATCATTCATGGTTTTAAGATTCCTGTTTCAGGACTGGTTGTGGGCAGTTCAGCCGTGATCTGTATCTGCCTCATCGGCTGGTATGTACCGGCACGCGGAGCAATCATCCGGGCTACCGTGATTGTAGCTATTTTCAAAATGATGCTTAGCCCCCAAGCCCCCCCGACCGCTTATATCGCTGTTTTTTTCCAGGGAGCCCTTGGGGAGCTTTTGTTTAGGAACCGGAAATATTACCGGGCAGCCTGCCTGATCCTGGCCATCCTCGCCCTGCTTGAGTCGGCCCTTCAACGGATCCTGGTGATGACCCTTATTTACGGTAATGACATCTGGGATGTGCTCAATGACTCCATTTACCGGATCGGGGGCGCTGCGGGGAAGGATTACAGTTACTTTATCATTCTCTGGTATGTTCTCGCGCACCTGATTATGGGGATACTTGTTGGTGTCTGGGCCGGTTTTCTGCCTCAGCGGATTGAATTGCTGGGTGCGCTTGAAAAAAAATATCATATAAAACCTGGTCCCGTTTCAGGAACGGTAACTACCGTGATAAAAAAGAAAAGACCCTTAAACAATTTATTCATCATCATATGGCTGGCCCTGATAGGACTCTGGTTACAGTCGGAAATGGGTTGGGGCGAACCGCTGATTCCTCCGCATGTTTCTTTGCGCATCCTGCTCCGGTCGGTCACCATTATACTGACCTGGTATTTCCTCGCAGGCCCACTATTGAAAAAAGCACTTCAGTCCTGGCTGCTTGAAAAAAAGAAACGTTCCGCCCGCGAAGTACAACAAGTGGTGGATCAACTTCCCCTGACCCGTCATATTGTTTCCCGGAGCTGGCAACTTAGCGCGGGGGAAAAGGGACTCCGGCGGGTTTTGCTTTGCTGCCGAATCATCCTGGCCAATACATTTCATAATGTACATGGGTGAGCAGCTGGTCCATATTCTCACCGGCCCGGTCCGGTCCGGTAAAACAACAGCACTCCTTTCCATTTTTGAAAAGGTTCAAAAAAACGGGGGCATCCTGACCCCGGTGACTGCGGGGAGACGCGTGTTTATGGATGTGGAAAACGGAACCTTTTTTCCCATGGAGGCAACGGATGATGACACAGCTGTTTTCAGGGTCGGACGATTTTCTTTCAGCAAAGCGGGTTTTGAAAAGGCGTCGGCGATAATCCGCTCGGCTGTACCTGTTACCGGATGGCTGGTTATCGATGAAATAGGCCCGCTAGAGCTTAACGGGGATGGATTTAGTGATGTACTGAAGGGAGTACTCGCTTTGCGAAAAGAAAAAATCCTGCTGGTGGTCCGTGAAGGACTGGCTGAAAAAGTCAGGGATCATTTTGGAATTTTCAACAGCACTGTTATCGGAATTGCAGACCTGGAACAGCTTATATTAAAAAAATAAATTTTTGTGTATGAAACTCGATCTCGCCGCACTCCGCCCGATCAATGTACAACGAGCCACGGAAGGTTTTCGTTGTTACGACAACCAGCCCCTTACTTACTGGACCACCGCCCTGGCGGGTGAAGTGGGTGAGCTTTGCAATATGATAAAAAAATTACAGCGGGTGGAAAAAGGGGGTTTGGACGGGGGCAGCAGTTATACCGCCAGGGATATTAATAACGAAATGCTGAAGGAGGAAATCGGGGGTATCGCCATTTATCTCGACCTGCTTGCTTCCCTGCTGGGGATCAGCCTCGAAGAAGCGATCATTGATACGTTTAACAGCAAATCGAAAAAGTACGGATTTTCCCAGTATATCAACCCACTTTGCTGACCGGCAGCTGATATAATTCAGCCCCCGGCTTGCCTCTGGTCATAAATTCGGAGATTCGTTTGTCATAGCTTGGCGCAGGAGGAACGGGAAATGAAAAAGATTTCAATACTTTGGATAATATCGGGAATTATCAGCACGACCTCATGCGCTCAGGCGAATACCTCCCATCCCGGGAAACGGCCCTATATCTCCATTTCGGCCGGGGTGGCCGTGCCAATCCTCTGCTATGCATCAAGAGATCCGGCAAACCCTGATGCGGGATTCGCCAAAACCGGGTTTCTGTTCGATTTTACCTATGCCCATCCGCTTACTGAAAGCATAGGTCTGGGAGGCACTTTTTACTATGCCTGGAACAGGGCTGGAAATAGCCGGGTAAAGTCGGTTTCCGAGCCCCGCAGCTACAGGATGTTCGGGTTTATGGCAGGCCCCTGGATAAAACCGCAATTTACAGGCAGGCTGGAAGGGGATATTCGCTTACAGGCCGGGGTATCGCGTTTTTTTACTCCGGCCCTGGAAAAAGGAGATGCCCTTTGGCTGGAAGCACAACAATCTACCGCGTTTACCTGGGGCGGCGCAATGAGTATGCGGTATCGGTTTGCTCCGGACGCATTCCTGCTGCTGAAGGCCGGTCATCTGAATGCCAAACCAAAGTTTGAAAAACCGCCAACCCCCTCAGGTAAGACCGAACAGCATATAGTACTGATGACGGTTGATGCGGGAATCGGATTAAAATTCTGAGAAATTAAAAACAATGTAGCAGGGAATATTGAAAACAAAACCCCGCCAGGCGGGGTTTTGCTTTAACTGTAGCAATTGAATAAAACTAATGATGCCGACCACGATTACCCCAGGGCTGGCCCATTAGACCCATTTTGCGGTACTTAAAGTAAATCATCCGGATCTCCCGGCGACACTGTTCCTCCAGGAATTCGATCTTTCTTTGTTTTTCCCAGCGGCTCAGGAAAAAATTCAGGGATACCAGCTGGATCCGGAAATCATAATCCTGTTGGATGCGTGCGATTTCCATATTCTTTCTCCGTTCCAGCATTAACCGGCGTTCTGCAAAGCGGTCGTGGATACCGGAGCGGTTTGCATGGTCAAAATCATCCCGGTAATCATCATACCGTGAATCGTCTGTTCGGTCAATAAAGACCCGGTCGTCTCTCCGGTCAGGGAATCGTTGGTCCCGGACACCCGGCTGAGCCTGTGCCAGGGAAAGCATGCCAACAGAAAGCAAAAGGGTGTAGATTTTTTTCATAAAGTAACGTTTTAGGTGAATAATACTGTTAAGAATAAAAAAGAAGTGCCGTTGTTTACAAACGGAACGTTAATCTGTACCCGTTTTTTATTTTAGGTATAAAGAATAGGCACTTTCATACAATAAACCCGATGAAATATCAAGCCCAGCCGGGAACCTGTTTATGTATCATTAGAGGAAGTAATCACAGTGAGTGTCGGTTGAGCTGACCCGGTTCAAACCCGGCCCGGATTTCCTGCTGTATCTTCACCGGATGGCAAGAGTACATTCCACGATGGTACCACTGGGCAGCCCGGTTCCGGAGTTCCGGCTGCCCGATACAGTAAGCGGAAGGGAGATTTCCATTTCAGAAATAAGGGGATCGGTGGCCACGGTAATCATGTTTATCTGCAATCATTGCCCGTTCGTTGTTCATGTAAATCCGGAACTGGTAAAGCTTGCTGCGGACTACCTTGGTCGGGGAATCGGTTTTCTTGCCATCAGTGCCAATGACGTCATCACCCATCCGGATGACGCTCCGGATAAGATGAAGGAACAGGCCGTCCTCATGGGCTATCCTTTTCCTTACTGTTACGACAAGACCCAGGATGTGGCCCGTGCTTTTGATGCGGCCTGTACCCCGGATTTTTTTATTTATGATTCAAGCGACCGGCTGGTCTACCGGGGACAGCTCGATGACTCCCGTCCCGGAAACGGAATCCCGGTTACCGGGTATGATATCCGTCGGGCCCTGAACTGCCTGCTGAGCGGTCAACCTGTCCCGGGCGACCAGCATCCCAGCATCGGCTGTAATGTGAAGTGGAAATAAGAGAAAATGCGCTTCTCTCCTTGCCCGGACCCATGAATTCCGGTCATACAGTCATCCGGATTTTATTGATAACTCCGGTGCTATGATTTCTTACGCGATGGTCTGACTACCGGTAGTTTATTCTCATTCTTGTCATCTTTCTTTTTCATCTGCGGCCTCACTTTCACGGGTTCGCCTAAAGGTTTACCGTAATAATTGGTGTTTTGCGGAGGCCTCTTCAGATCAGGTTGTCTTGCCGGCAGCGGATTGTTTCGTAATTCTTTCATTCGGTCCTTTTCTCCTTGCTGCCAGTATACGGGCTGTCGAAGATTTTCATTAAACCCGCGGATATTGGTGTACTGGTTCTGGTAGATGTTACGGTAATAATAGCGGGGATAATGTGACACGTAATACTGGTGATGCAACCAGGGCTGGTATACGCTGGTGTTGAGGGTAATCACAAAACCGGTATACAGATCGTAATATGCGTAAATGGAAGGCAGTATTGGGGTAAATATCCACTGCCCATTCTGCAGATAGATGTATTGCTGGTCATACATATCATAGTAGACCTCGATATCGGGAATATAATAATAACGGGTCCCGGGATGATAAGATGGACCCCAAACGGGATTGGTGTAGGTAATCCCCCCGGTAATCCGGATCGGACCTTCACAACCGGTTAAAACGGCCAGGGAAAGGACCAGTGCGGCGGTCATTCCCCAATTTTTGAGCACTTTCATAACAGAAGATTTGCGCCTACTTTGTAAAAAAGGTTTTCGGCACGTCCTTACTTCTGTTAGACGAATCGGGCTGTCATTAATAGCCCGGTTTGACAGGAATCAGGGAAAACGGGTGAAAAAGGATGAGGATTATCATCTCATTGGAAAGGATACCCGGGTTAAGCAAGACCAGGGATCTGCATACTTCAACACGAATAGAAATCCCAAGCAGGCCAAAGTTTGGTAATCAAAAGCATCAAGCATCTCCGCTTGCGGGCAGTTCGGGTCTCATTTCGGGGTTGCAGACCAGGAATTCGGGCGGTTCCGGAGTGGTTTTCAGCAGTTCATCATACTTTGTTTTCAGGTAGCGTTTGAATTTTCCCAGGTAGCCGGGAACGCGGAGGTCTTTGTCATTGATCGGGACGGCTTCAATGAGGTCGTTGCCGATATACATCATCAATTGCATAGGTTGGATATTGGATGGTGTAAAAAAAATGATTTTCCGGGGGAACCGCAACCCGGGAACTACTCTTTTTTCAGAGGTAATTTTACGATATCTACCTGTTGCTTACCCATTTTCTAGCGTATTCCAATACATCATCCTGCCGGCTGTCCGGGTCCTGTTTTACCTCGATATCAGGGAAAACGGGATACGGATCGTCTGCATCGCCGTTGGCCCGGATAAACTGCTTGCTGCAGGTATACATCAGGAAACCCGTATGAGGGAGCCGTGTCCAGTACAGTTCACCATAATCATTGCAGGGCTCTCCGGTAGGTTCCCCGATGATTGTTGCCAACCCGAAATCCTTTATGGCGTTACTCAGCATATTGGCGCTGGAGAAAGTATTGGGCCCTGTCAGTACGGCCACTTTTCCGGTATACCGAAGATTGTTTTTACCGGGGCTTTTGGGTTTACCTCCGTTTCCTGAAATGATTTCACCGGTGGTCAGTTCCAGGTAATGCTGAAAGGCCCCCGAAGCATATACGGCATTGGACCCGGCTTGTTCACGGAGAAAGGATTTATACTCATCACTAACCTTCCACCGGCTTCCACCACCCATCCGGTAGGGCTTGCTGCTGATATAACTGATAAGCCGTTCCCCCAAAACGGAATTTCCACCCCCGTTCTGCCGAAGGTCAATGATCAGCCCGTTTATAGGCTTTATTTTAATGTCGGAAAATACCGAGTCGAGAAATTTTTCAAAGGCCGGCAGATCACGCATCGAACGGAAAAGAATATACCCGGAATTTTCGGGGCTGCGTTCAAAACGATACGGAACAGCACCCGACTGTGCGGGTGCCTGCTTTCGGGCCGCGGCGGCCCGCTCCTGAAGCTTGCTCAGGCTTACCCCTTCCACCTCCGTCTTTTTCTTTTCACCGGCTTGTTCAAATTCGATATGGTATGGAGGCCGGAATCCGGTGATCAGCATAAGAGCGGCAAAATCACGCTGGATCTGCACTGTACGCCAGGAGGGCAGTCCACCGAAAAAAAGTTTCAGGTGTTCCATGATTTCCCGGACCGATTTTCCGTTGATTGCTGTTATAAGATCTCCGGGTTTCATCAGGCTTTCGGAAGAAAGATCATATCGTACCCGGATTCCCTTCCCGTTATAATCGCCCACCAACACCGGAAATATTTTTACTTTTTCGTCCCGGATATCCTGCTCGATCTCTGACGGATAGCCAATCGTGCTATGCCCTTCATCAAAGGCTGCCATCAGCCGGTTGAAGAAAAGCCAGGCATCCCCGCATGCAACCTGATCCTTCATGCCCGCAAGCATGGAGTCACGCAGGGCGTAGAAATTTTCTTTGCGGATGGAATGATAGGGATTCGGGTGCACATGCTCGACCGTTTTTATGAAAAAGGAAAGATCTTGACGAATTTCCTGCAGGGAAAAAGTCTTTTCCAAACCGGGTTGGGAAAGCAAACAAACCGGGCCAAACAGCAATAAAATCAAAATGATTTTTTTCATACGCCAAATTTATTATTTTATTCCTCACTTCTTTTTGGAGACACTCCTTCCTGTTTGCGCTTCCATACCTTTGCTGCATAAACGGATATTATGACGATTGCAGTTTTAGGTGCGGGAATGGTGGGCGGAGCTATCGCGCGTGATCTCTCTTCGGATCATCAAGTCACTGCCTTTGACCTGGACGCTGTCAACCTCGATAAACTAAGGGGGATTGACGATTCAATTAAAACGGTGGCTGCCGATCTTTCCGATACGAGTGACTATGAAAACTGGCTTTCACCATTTGACCTGGTCGTAACGGCCGTTCCGGGATTTATGGGATTTAAAACCCTGGAGTCGGTGATCCGGGTCGGAAAAAACGTGGTGGATATTTCTTTTTTTCCTGAGGATGCGCTTCAACTGGATTCCCTGGCCAGGCAAAACGAGGTAACGGTGATCACAGATTGCGGAGTGGCTCCGGGGATGAGCAACTTGATACTTGGCCGGTACAATGAAGAAATGGAAATTGGTTCATTCGCCTGTTATGTCGGAGGTCTTCCCAAACACCCCCAGCCCCCCTTTGGTTATAAAGCCCCTTTTTCACCTGTGGATGTCATACAGGAATATATCCGGCCCGCCCGGATGATGGAGCAGGGGGGCGTCGTAACAAAACCAGCGTTGAGCGACCGGGAAATGATCCGGTTTGAAATACCCGGCGAACTCGAAGCCTTTAATACGGACGGACTCCGCTCCCTGCTTTATACAATGTCTCATATTCCCGACATGAAGGAGAAAACATTACGTTACCCGGGACACCTGGACCTTATCATTGCCCTCCAGCAGGCGGGATTTTTTGGGGAACATCCGGTTAGGATCGGGGATACCGATATTACTCCACTGGACTTTACTTCAAGGCTCCTGCTTGATCAATGGAAGCTCGGGGAGGACGAGGAAGAATTTACCGTGATGAAAGTGATCCTCTTTGGAGAGGGGAAAACCATTACATACGATCTGTACGACGAATATGACACCCGTACCCGGATCTCTTCCATGGCACGCACCACGGGGTACACCTGCGCGGCTGCCGTCAACTTGGTTGCCCGAAAAATTTTTACAGAAAAGGGGGTTTTTCCTCCCGAGCTTGTGGGAAAGAATAAAACTTGTTTTGATTTTATTCTTGATTACCTGAAAAAGCGGGGGGTAAACTGGAAGAAATCAGAGAGATGAATGAATTAATACCCGCATAGTCTGACCCGTGGACCGGATATTATTCGGCTTCCGCAACAACTTCCTTTACTTCGGGGATCATTCGCTTCATCATACCTTCGATACCGGCCTTCAGGGTGATCATGGAGGAGGGGCAGCCGCTGCAACTTCCCTGCATCATCAGGTTTACCACCCCGTCTTCATAGCTTTTGAACTGAATGGCACCGCCATCCATTTCCACAGCAGGGCGTACATAGTTATCAAGCAATTCCTTGATCCGTTTTACCACATCATCATCATCGGCAGACACTTCGTTGCTGCTTTCCTGTTTGATGGCAGCCAGTTCTTCCTCATTCACCACGGCTTTCCCCTCTTCCAGGTAGTCTTTCAGGAACTCGCGGATAGAAGGAATCACATCCTGCCAGTCGGTTTCACCGGTCTTGGTCAGGGTCACGAAATTGCTGGCGATAAATACGGCTTTGATGAAAGGAAACCCGAACAATTCGGTAGCCAGTGGGGAGGGTTTGGCGCTTTCAGCATCCGGGAAATCAATGCTTTTACCGGGATATAACAGCTTGTTGGCCACAAACTTCATGGTTTCCGGGTTGGGGGTCATTTCCGTATAAATGCTGATGATCGGGTTGCCTGTTTTAATCATAAAAACACAGATTAGGTTGTAAAAATAACAATTAAATCCGGGGAGGGTTTACGAAGGCCGGAAAGAGGGGACTTCGTTTCAGAGAGGATTGATTTTCACAGGGGATAATTCCGGATCTCTAACAGGTTCGCAGGGCTTCAGCAGGCCTTATTCCCTGAACTTTCCCGAAGTTTTCAGGTAACGGACCAGGATATAAACCCCCGTAAGGAAACCCAGGAAAACGCCTATCAGCAGGTTTCGCCGACCGGTATCGTACCCGCTCAGCTGCGGGTAATTCAGGAGCAGGATAAGCGTGATCCCGCAAAGCCAGATAAACTGGGTGGTGTGTTCTTTCAGGATCCACCGTTTCCAGTTGAATGTCATGCTCCCAAAGGTTTTTCCAATCCCTCGGAGATTGGGCCACCAGCGGTTTACATGACGGCAATAATCATCGAATCCAGACCCAAACTTCCCACGCAGAAAATCTTCCTCGGCCAGTACGATGGCCTGGTAGATAAAAAGGAATACAGGAATCATGACACCCACATACACCAGGGAATTGGCCAGGATGCCCACCCCGAGCAGCATCAGGATATTACCCACATAGAGTGGATTGCGGCAATGCCGGAAGATCCCTTCGGTAACAAGACCTTCCGCATAGGGCTTGCCTTCCTTTCCGCCACGGACGATATAGGCAAGACCGATGGTCAGACCCCGGATCAACTGTCCCAGGCAGGTGATAAGCAGTCCCCCCGCGATGGGCCATAGCGCATACCCGCTTCCGAAGACGGCAGGGGAAAACAGTGGCCAGGAAGGAATAAATAACGCCGCGTAAAACAGGATGAAGATCCAGTTGCGGTACTTGAAGAAGAAATTGCCTATCGAAACCATAGAAATAAATTCCAAGATACAAGAACCAAATAAGCTCCAAAACCCAAGTTCCAAATTCAAAAAGAATGCACATTTCTCCCCTCTCGGGGGATCAGGGTATACCTATGTCCAAACTGTAAACAGTAAACGGAAAACCCTAAACCACCCTCATCATCCAATGCTCTTCGTGGCTACCAATCCCGCAAAATTGTACCACTTAAAGAACACTTCGCAGTGTTCGAAACCGACATCCCGGAGCAGGGAGATGTTTTCGCTCAGTTTATAGGGCACCAGTACGTTTTCGAGCGCTTCCCTTTTCTGGGAGATCTCCATTTCGCTGTAGTGGTTGCGGCGCTTGTAATTGTAATAATAATTGATGAAATCCCGGTTGAACTGGCTTTCTTCCGCAAGGATCTTCTCCACGAGGATCAGTACCCCTCCGGGATTCAGTCCGTCCAGGATATTTTTTAGCACCTGCTCCCGGTAAATGGGACGTACGAACTGCAGGGTCAGGCAAAGGACCACTACGGATGCATTTTCGATCCGCACGCCTTTTCCCAGGTCGGCGCAGCGCAGCTCAAAAGGTCTTTTCAGACCGGCTTCCTGCAGTTTGGAACGACATTTATCCAGCATTTGCTGTGAATCATCCACTCCAATAAATCGGATACTGGCATCCACCAGGGTATCCATTCCGATCATGGTGGTGCCGGTGGAGCAGCCGAGATCATATACAAAACTGCCTTCGACGGCATGGTTGGCGGCCAATTCAGCCATCATCCGCTGGATCTCCCCGTAAAAAGGAACCGATCGGTTTACCATGTCATCAAACACCTTGGCCACATGGGCCCCGAATTTAAAGTCGCTGGCTTTTTCGATCTCTTCCCTGAAAACTTCATCTTTACCCATATAAATGAAATAAGTGATACAAAGTAACGGATTTTACAGGTCCATAAACAAACCGGCATCCGGGGGTGTTTAAGCGGTATGAAAAAGATCTACTATCTCGGAAACTGCACCACCTGCCAGGCCATTATCCAGGAAACGGGAATTGACCGGAAGGGGTTTATCATGCAGGATATCAAATGGGAAAAAATCACTCCGGATCAGCTCGATGAAATGCAAAAACTGGCCGGAAGTCACGAAGAACTTTTCAGCCGACGGGCCTTAAAATACAAGGCATTGGGTCTGAAAGATAAGAAGCTGGCGGAAAAGGATTACAGGAAACTAATACTCGAAGAATATACCTTTCTGAAAAGACCGGTGGTTATTCTGGATGAACAGATTTTTTTCGGAAGTGAAAAAAAGACAAGAGAAAGCCTGATAAAGGCCCTCCAGGAAGATGCGTAAAAAATAAGGGACCACTAAGTGGCCCCTTTATAGTTCCGGTCAATAATGTTTATTTTAAAGTCCTCATATAGTTCACAACAGCCCAGATATCATTGGCATCCGGAATTTTTGATTTGTAAGACGGCATGTCCTTTCTTCCCTGGTAAGTTTTATAGAAGATTGATCCATCTGTCTGGGATTGAAAAGTGGCCTTGGTGAAATCTCCGCATTCGGTGTCCAGCTGTGAAGCTTTGGGTCCGTCGCCCTTACCCTTGGTTCCGTGACAGGACTTACAGTGTTGGGTGTATAAAGTTTTACCGGTGGCTATGGATTCCTTATCGCCTTTAAGAGGATTTACTTTGTTTTTGTAGCTGTCCGGAACCGGCCAGGGCTCCTGGTTGTTTAATGATTTGGGAGCAAAGGCAAACAGTCCGAAGGCTAACATTCCTGCAATGATGGCGGGAGCTTTTACTTTCATGGTTGTTGAGTTTTACGTTACGTATAAAAGAGGTTTAAATTTACGCATTAGTTGCATGTGGCTCTTCTTTTCTGAGCCTGAAAAGTTCATATATAATCACAATATAGTGGCCCCAGACGGTAGCCATCAACACGATAAAGGTGATCAGCATCCAAATCGGCGGATGGGTGCTCCATAGTGCCCGGGGGAGCTCGGCCAGTTGATCCGAAACCGGTTTGCCCCAGGTTTGCACAGCAGTCGCTTCCAGGTTTCCGTAATCCTCGCTTTCGTCAAGCCTTCCGTACAGGGTCAGGTTTCCCTTTGCGTCACCCGGCAAATTGGCGGGGAATTCAAATGAGGCCTCCCCGGATTCATCGGTGGTTACCTCTCCTACCTTAAGGGGGAGGAAGGATCGCTTTACAAAAATTCCGACAGTCGCCTCACTTACAGGGGAACCTTCTCCGCTTCCAAGTGCCATCAATTTCACTTTTACGGTCATGACGGAGTCTTCCTTCTCGGGGGTGATTTCCAACCGGGCTCTCTTGAAGGAAAGGGTTTCTTCGGCCGGCTCCATGGCTTTGTTACCGGCAAAAATAACCTTGAAATTCAGTTTCCCTTCGGCATCGGGTTTCAGGGAATCAGTTTTAATATTCAAAGTGGCTTTCCCGTTCCCGTCAGTAATCACAAAACCCAGATCTCGGTCTTCCTCATTGACTACTTCTGCGAAGCGGACCTTCAACTTATAGAGTTTGATGAACTGACCGTTCACTTTTGCTTTGAGCGCAACTTTCAGATCGATGGTATTATCGCTTTTCTGCACACCTGTGAATGTAACAGAGGGGGAGATCAGTTCAGCTTCTTCAACGGCCGGCTCTTCGGTTTTGGCAGTGCTGTCGTCCTGGGCAGACAGGGTAGCCGGAACGGCCAGTAAGAACAGCCAGCAGAGGGGCAGGAGAAAGACCCGGAATCTCGATGTCAGGTGTATGATGAGACTTTTTTTCATAACTGATTTTTTTAGGCGGTTGCGGTTTCATTTACCGGCACATTCCCGTTCACCGGGATGGGCTTTTTCTCTTTGTCCCCGAATTCGGAAATCGGGATGATCGTCACGAATTTCGACATCAGGGTAAAAAAGAGGAAGAATGTGGCTATCCCGGCCAGGGTCAGTGACCATTCCACCCAGGTGGCGGAATATTTTACGAACTCGGGGCGGGTGTCCTGCATCGGAAGCAGCGGGGTCTCAAGTGTGGGAACGATGATCAGGTAGCGTTTTACCCAGAGCGCCATTACCATAAAAAATGAAACAAAGGCGATCCAGTTGGGTTTCCGGGTTGCCGGAATTGCAACGATCGCAATGGGCAGGATGATCCCCGCGAAATTGGCAAAGAAGAATTGCCATCCGTATTCGGCAGGGTTAAAGAGTTTGGCCACCACCTCGCTGTCCCATTTTTCGGATCCGTACCAGCTGGTAAGGTATTCCGAGAAGGTGAAATATCCGTAGGCGGCACCCAGGATCATCATGATGTAACCGAGGTATACAAAATGCTTGTTTTCCAGGTAACTGTTCAGTTTATACATCCGGCGATAGACCCACATGGCCATGATCAGCACCCCGGTTCCCGAATAAATGGCAGCCAGTACAAAATAGGGACCGAATATGGTACTATGCCATCCGGGGCGCAGGGTCATTCCGAAAATCCATGAAAGCACCGAGTGCACGATGATCGCCAGCGGCACGATCATGATCGCCATCAGATTCATCGAAATCGAGATATGTCTTTTCTGGCTGGGGGTTCCTTTATAGCCCAGGGCGAATATTTTGTAAAGTTTTTGCTTCCATTTGGGGATGTTAAGTTTGGCATCCCGGTAGATCGCGAAATCCTTGATCATCGCCAGGTACAGAAAGATCACGCTCCCGGTGAAGTAGGTTCCGATCGCGAGCACGTCCCAGGTGATCGGCGACTGTAGGCGGGGATACAGGAACAGGTGATGAAGACGGTCGAGCCGTCCCACGCACAGCAGGATAAATACCGGCCCGATAATGGTGGAAATAACTGTAATCATTTCCGCGATACGGATGATCGGTTTCCGCCATTCTACTTTGAGAATATGCAGGATACCGGAAATAACGGCCCCGGCATAACTGATCCCGATAAAGAAAATGAAGTTGGCGATATAAAGCCCCCAGACCACGTTATCCCGCATCCCGGTGATGGAGTGGCCCTTCGCTACCTGCATATAGAGGGCATAGCCCCCCAGGATAATCCAAAGCAGGAAAAAGATTGTCCACCCCCAGGTCTTCCGCCCGTATTTTTCAATCACGGGCTTCTGGTAATCTAAGAGCTCCTGTTGATATTTATTGAGTTCCATAAATCAAGATTGATCGGTGATGGTTTAATGTTTTGCTGCGGCCCCGCTTTTATCGGGTTCCATGATATACCTGAATCGGTCTTTCAACTTATCATCCAGGTTTTCATATCCCCTTTCAACAGGGAATTGCCTGTCTTTGGGCGGGAGATAATAAACGCGTGGTTTTGTACCCAATTCTTCCTGGAACCGGTACGCGGCCCGATCCTTGATCAACTGTTTGAAGCCAATGGTTTCTTCCCCGTTTGAAACAGTGTCCTCATTTTCGTCTCCGAAATAGAAGACCCCGTTCGGGCAGGCTTCCACGCAGGGCGGGAGCATGCCTTCGCGGGCCCGGTCGGGGCAGAAGTCGCATTTTTCCACCGTGCCAACTTTGGCCGGAAGATTGGTTTCGGCATTGGTGGCCAGGTTGCGGATATCAAAGGGCTGCTCCGGCTCATCCCAGTTAAATACCCGGGTAGAATACGGACAGGCAGCCATACAGAATTTGCACCCGATGCATCGGTCGTTATCGATCAGGACCAGACCGTCCTGGCGTTTGAATGTGGCATTTACAGGGCACACTTTTACGCATGGCGGATTATCACAGTGGAAACATTGCTTGGGGAACCAGTAGGGAGCTCCATCTTCGCTGTCTTTCATCAGTTTTACGGTCAGCCACTCCTTATCTTCCGGGCGGTAGTGCCATTTCTGGCAGGCGGAGATACATTTCCTCGCATTTTTACAGCGGGACAGGTCCACCACCATCACAAATTTTTTACCGGCTATACCCTGTCTTTGTTCCAGTTTGGACAGGATGGCCATATGTTCCTGGTGATTCAGGTACGCAGAGTCAATCTCCACGATTTCCCCTTCGGGTGATAGCAGTTTGACGGTTCCACCAGGGGCCGTTTTCTTGGATGAACAGGAGCAAACGGCGCTTCCGCAGGCGGTGGCGGCAAGGGCGGCAATGGCGGTCGTTTTCAGAAAGTCCCGCCGGCCCCGGTCATTTATTTCATCTTGTTTCATGCTGCATGATTAAAGCAGTGATTGGATAGTTAGCTGTCTTTTTTGGAAGGATTTTCCATCCAGTTGTAGATATCCTGGTTGCTGGCTTTTTTCCTTTGGGTGGCCTGTTCGAATACGGAACGTTCAACTTCCACGAGTTGTCCGTCCGGGGTGAGCATTTTCACCTTGTCGGACGAACCGGTGACGGCCTCCCCGGCAAACAGGGCGGAAAAAAACTGCCGACGGGATTTGTTATCTGGTTTTTTTGACTGTCCCATAAAATTGATTTCAGGGTTATTTGTTTGGCAGATTTGAGGTAAAAAATATCAACATGCTAAAGTATTTGCTGACAGTTTGGTGGGGCATGATGGAGTAAAAACCCATGTGTGATTTTTATCACAAGGCACGTTGATATATATCAACTTAATTGATCCAGATGCTATTTCTTGGAAACCAAGCCTTTGGCGGGCTTGTTTTTTCCCCCCAACAGAAGCAATACCAACAAGGGTGTCACGGTCAGCTCCATGAGCATGGCGCTGAAGAGGCATAAACTCATGAGCAAACCGATATAGAAAGTACCCCCGAAACTGGAAGATAAAAGAGGCAGGAACCCTGATAGCAGCACAAGGGTCGTGATGATTATAGCCTTTCCGGTCGACAGGTAGGTTCTTTTCACAGCGTACACAAGGCTTTTTCCCCGGGAGAGTTCAAGCCTGAGACGGCTCAGAAAATGTATGGAGTCATCCACTGCAAGACCCAGGGCGATCGCGAAGATCACCGAAGTATCCGCTTTCAGGTGAATGCCCATCAGTCCCATCAAACCAGCCATAAACAGCAACGGCATCAGATTTGGGATCAGGATGACCGCTATGATCAGCTTTCGCCGAAGCAGTAAAAATGCGATCAGGCAAATGATAAACGTATCGAAGAGGATACCGGTAGTCAGGTTGTTGACAAGCGAATAGTTGATCTTGTCCAGCATCAGGGCCGACCCAGTATGCTTGTGGGTAAAGGCAAAATGATTTTTATGATCGTCAAAAAACGAATCTATTTTTTGACGCAGGGCTTCAAACTCTTTTACGCTGATATTGGGGAGCCTGCCGCTGATCCGGAACTGCCGTCCGTCCGGCGACATATAATGACGCAGCTCTTCTGCAAATTCTGTTTGACCGATGGCTTCATAATACCGCGCCACCTGCTCCTGTGTCCGGGGTAATGAAAAACTGTCCGGGTCTCCTCCGTTAAAAGCCTTGTGTGCGCCACGAAAAAGTGACAGCGGGGAGATCACATTCCCGATTCCGCAACTGTCTTTTAAAAACGACTCCGCCTCTCCGGCCTGTTCAAGGATCACCGGTTCGAGCAGTGAAGTGGAACTGTCCCTGACAGAAAGTGAAAGCTCAAAAGGACGGGTTCCCGAAAAATCCTTTTCCATGAATTGGTAGTCATTCAGGATCGGGTTTTTCCGGGGAATTTCATCAAGCAAACTTGAATTCACCTGTATGCGTGAAGCATAAAAAACAGAAACAACTCCCAATACAAACAATGAAGCCAACACCCCGGTTTTGTATTTCAGTACAAAACGGAAACTTCCTGTAAGGAGACGATCCCAGGCTTTTCCCTGCCCGGGTAAAGAAGCCACCCGGGGCGAAGGGGCAGCGAGGTAATAGTCATACAGCAATACCAGGGTTATGATAAAACCGAAAAAAATACCAGCCGCCGCAAAAAAACCAAAGTTTCGGATTGGGATGATATTTGTTATTCCCAGCGAAATAAACCCGGCTGCCACCGTGCAGCAAGTATAGAATGTGGCGATCCCGATCTCACGATATGTTTTATTCAGGGCCACCTTTTTATCATACCCCGCCCGGAGCTGTTCGATATAATGGGTCGAGATATGCACAACGTCCGACATGCAGATGGCGGCCAGAATGGGCGGTAACAGGCTGGAAATGATGTCCAGGGCATGGCCGGTGGCCGCGATCAGGGAAAGGGTCCAGGTAAGAGTCAGTACGATAATCAGCAGCGGAAGCAGTACTGCTTTTACGGAACGGAAAAGCAGGAAAAGGAACAGGCTGATCAGGCAAAGTGAAATCACCATGTATTTTTTCAGGTTCCGGGTGATTTCCCGGTCATACTCCCGTTCCACCCGGATCTTGGCGGTCAGGTGGGATTCATCAAAATGGAGGGCCTCTAATTTTTGCCGGATGCTGTCGAGCAGCAGGTCCTTTTGTCTGTTCGTCAGATTGGGCTCATTAAACGCGGCCACGGCCACAGCGGTACTGTCGGAAGAAACCAGGAGGTCCCTGTATTCGGGTGAACGGAAAATATATTGTGAATCGGCCGCCAGTTGTTCCGGCTGGCCGGGTTGTACCAGCGGACGGGCCTGGACGTTCCCGTCTTTGAAGTAAATCACCTGTGAATTGGTCAGGGAATATATTTTCAGAATATGATTCAGCCCGGCGATGTATCGGGTCAGGCTGTCCGTTTTTTCCAGGAAGCTCCGGTTGAATATCCCGTTCTGGTCGCGCAATCCGATAAAGATGAACTCATCATTGATGGAGGTACTGAATTTTTCCTGGAACTCCCGGAAAAATACAAGCTCCGGATCCCCCGCGGGAAAAAAGTTCTCTGTCCTGAATTCAAACCGGAGCGAGCGAAGCGGGAGAAAGCTCAGGCAGGTAAGCAGCACGACCAGGTAAAAACCAATACGGCTTTTGCGTTCATTCATCGTTCCGGTTGTTTCTGCGACTGAAAATAGGAAATACTTTTAAAACAATTCCCCGCGGATCATCATATTGCGGGCATTGCGCAGGGCACCCATGGTTTCCGTATGCTGTTCAACAGGAACCAGGTAGCGAACGGCTTTCTGGGCATATTTGTTACAATAGTTGCACTGGTTACAGTCGCGGTGACATTTTCCCTGGTGGAAAAAATCCAGAAAACCATCCAGTTTCTTATTGTCAATGAAGAGATCAAAACTTTCGTTGAATTCTTTTTGTTTCCGGATCCTGTCTAGCTGGGTAACCAGCTTGTGCGCTTTGAACATATTGATCTTGGAAGGTTGGAGTATATACTTGATCCCGTTCCAGTAATAGGTATTCTTGTTATAGATAAGATATTTGGAAAGACCGTGGATCAGGTCCATCATATTCCCGTCGTAGGATCTATCGGTATAAGCTTTCACAATCAGTGCAAGGGCATCGGTGGTCATGATTCGCTCCACGAGTTTGATATTATCCACCCCAGCTTCTTCATAATAATGCAGGTCTTCAGGCCGGATAAAGGCCGATTTTAATATCTCCTCGGGATTGGAAAGAAGTTTGTCGGCACAGGAAAAAAGGTAGTAGTCAAAGCTGAAATTATCCGATACGTGATTTTTCTGGGAGGCATGTGCGTTGTAGTTGGCATGAAGGGTTACCATCGGGCATTTGTTCATGCACATCAGGTTGGCGATGGTCTGGATCTTGCAACTTGTTTTTTCCTTGATCTTCCGGATTTCATCGAAGTTCTTGTTGATGTCGACATAGGAAATATTCAGCTTGTCGGCCCCCAGGTTTTCCCAGTACCTGGCTTTTTCAAAGCTGTCGATCCGCACCTGCACAGAAACGGATACTTTAAAATGAGGGTAGTTCTGTTTAATGATCTCCATGACCATGGGCAGGGCCACGGAAATGCCGTCTACTTTTATTTCTGAGAGCCAGTCCAGGGTTTTGCGGATGTCTTTATATCCTTTTTTGGTGATCTCCAGGTTATCAAAACAGGTTCCGTTCATCAGGTAGTTGAAATGGAGCTTGCGCCGGTGGGCTTCATCAACGAATTCTTTGACCTTTTCTTTTTTAACAGAGGGAAGTGTGAGGGTGGGGCGACCGCCGCCTATCAGCCCGATATTGAGTTTACCGTAAATTTCTTCGGTTTGCGAGAAGTCGATCTTGTCGAAATAATCATCTTCCCAGTTTACAGGGATTGTCAGTTTCATATGTTTCTAATTTGTGGTAACATAAGAACGACACGGGTTCTTTTTCTTCTATAAAGAAACGTGGTTTTTTCCCGTCATCCACTGAGTTCGGTCAGTTGAAGAGTTGATTATCATATGGAAACGGGGGAACATATCATGCAAAGACACCATCCCCCGACATCAGCGGGTAAAATAGCTTTCCAGCGAGGTGCCGATATTCATCATATCTCCGGAAATCGGGTCTTTTTCAGGGCTAAAAAGGTATAGTCCGCAAAGATCTTTTTTAATCCGGAGATCGAGGATCCTGGGGGTTGCGTTTTTTCGAATGAAAAGGATTATCAGGGTATCCTTCACTTCATAAATCCTGATCTGTGGCCAGTGTTCACGGAGTGAAGTGCGTGCGTTTTTCATCTGGTAAAAGCATTCGTGATCCACCCCGTCGAATGGATTTTCTCCTATTTGTTTTTTCAGGCTTTCCCGCCGGGCTGAATCAGCCGTAAAAAAGACCGCTGCCTGCTGGCTGATTACCAGGGTGTCGGCTGGACCGGGCAAGGATTCTGCATTGATCCCGTCTGGTTTCGAAGGTTCTTTACCGGGAGTGTTTTTATTTTCGCCGGGGCTGTTACCACACGCTGCCAGGATTATTGTGATAATCAGGGTGCCTTGAATTAAACAACGGTGAAAAGTAGAACAGGAAAACTTGAGCATGACTGGTTATTTGGGGTCTGCAGGCTTTGTTAAAATTAAGAACCCTGTACTGAAATACAATACAGGGTCCTCATTCACCCGCGACTGCCTGAAGCGGGAATACTGGTTCGTTAGTAATTCCAGAGACGGGTTATGTTAAACCCGATCAGGAATTTTCCACCGTTTACTTTGGTCCCGGCTGCATCCGTATAGTCAAACGGACTATTGTTGTTAAACAGGTTGTTCCGGGAAGGGCTCAGGTTGTAATAATTTCCGAAGAACAACTGGAAACTGTGACTGCTGGTATTGAATTCTACGCCGAGCGAAAGGTTCGGGTTGGGATTCAGGCTGGGATGCTTGGTAATCGGCTGGTCGTAGTTCACCATCAGGGAAGTGATGGGGGTCAGTTTGTACCGGGCTGAAAAAGCGATGGCAAAATGATCATGTTTCATGGTTTTAAACACTTCCTTGCCGGTGCTGTCGTTCTTGCTGTAATAACCACCTACCGCATTCTGATGTGTCCAGCTTGGGGCTATCTGTACCGATAAATTGTCGGTCAGTTTTCGTGCAATCAGCAACTGATTGAAAAACAAAAGCCGGTCGGTATTGTGCTTTTGGTCCAGGTATTCAATCCCGGTATTATCCACTTTCGGAATGGTGTACTTAGTTTTGGTACCCACATACCCCATATTGGTATAGAAACTGGCGCTGACGGGGTATTTCCCTTTTGTCTGGGTGATGATCGAGTACTTTGCGTTGAGATCCCAAAGCATTTTGTCTTTGGTGATCCCGAATCCCACGAACAATTTGTTGATGGGGGCATAGTTCATCCCGAGACGGATATTAGAGGAGGCAAACAGTCCCCAGAAATCCCGGTACCCCTTGTCTACGGTCCCGAACCGGTGCATGATATCCATTTCCAATGTCCCTTTAACGGGAACCATCACGGTTTGATTGTCAATTATCCAAACACTCTGGAATGTATTTTTTACCGGTTTTGCCTTTTTTGCCTTCGGGGCCTCTTTTTCGGCTTCAGGTTTGTCATCCTGGGCCATCAGGGGTCCTTGCATCGCCAGCAGGCAAAGTGCGAGGCTGGCAGTCAGGGCGATGAACTTATTGATAATTGGTTTCATTTTTTCAATTTTTTAGGTCGCTTAATTGTTTAAGGCACCGGTCCGGATCCAGTCATACACTTTCTGACGGTCAGCGGCAGAAGGAAGGTATTCCTTCATCCCGCCATTGATTTCCTTATACAGGATACTTTGTTTCGGAACGGTCAGGTTGACAAATCCACCCCCTACGATCTGGTTATAGGAAATATCGGTTGTCATGTAGGGTTTGTGTGCGCCAGAGGCATGGCATCCGGCCACGGCACAATTGGTATTAAGCATCGGCGCGATATCTGTTTTATAACTCACGGCCTGCGGAGGACCGTCCGGGTCGACAGCTACATCCGGATAAATAACATCCTTGTAGCAGCCGCTCAGCCCGAAACCGAAAACCAGCAGGAGCATGATATATGACAAAGACTTTTTCATTGTATTCGATTTAAGTGAATTACTTGTTGTTGAAGTTCATATTGCATTCGATGTCAACTTTGTCGGCAATGCTGGTGCTGGTAATACCATAATCCCGGCAGTTGATCTGGAACTTCAGTTGCAGTCCGAATACATCATAAGGAGTAGCGGCCTGTATAGTTGCTTTTTTAATATATTTCAGCCGACCAACAATCTCTTTGGTAACAGGGGCGGCCTGTTTTCCTCTCCAGGTAAAATTCAGTGTCACAATGTAATCCGCACTGGTTGGATCGAACTCCACTTTGGTGGTTTTGATCTTGGCCAGGTTGGTTTCAGTCAGGTTATGTACATAGGCCACTTTCTGTGAAGTCCCCATGCCGGCAAGGTTACAGCCAACATAAGTAAAGGTCCCGTCGCGGCCAGGTTCCCCGGTATTGCTGGTATTGACCATAACATATCCGTTGAAGTAGGTTTTGCTGGGATCACTTTCATAAAAAGCCCAGGAAGAGTCCAAAAGGGGTTGAGAGGGGCGGTTAAGGTCTGTATAAGGATAGGTGATCATTTTGGCCGGAGTAACATCATGAACTCCGAACATATCAAACCGTCCGGTCAGCAGACCGGAAGCACCTACATAAGCTGTTGACCATAGCGCGCTCGAATGCACTTTGTCCATTTTCCATTCGGCTGGGTTTCCGGAGGTCATGTTACCCGGCAGCAATACATCAGTACCCCGGACGATCTTTGGGGTGGTGGTAGCAGGAGGAGGAGGAAGTTCATTATCGTGGGTACAACTAATAATGTATCCTCCGAAGCTGGCCATTACCAGCAGGGCTACCAAAAATCTGTTATTCAGATGTTTCATAAAACAGTATTTAAATTGAATGAAGAATAATTGTTAATGCGGTGTAAAAGTATTCCGGCACACATGACCGTTGTATGACTATTTGTTTGGATTTGTATGACGTTTATCACACATAAATATTACTAAAGTCAGTTTTCGCATGAATAAAGTCAACCAACCTGATTAAAGGATAAGCACATCCTTAAAAAAACTAACATCTGTTAGTTTTTAATATGTGCGAAAGCTCACCAACATCTATTTATGTTTTCGAAAATCGAGGCGGGTCAAAGAAGTAAATAATATGTAGTCAGAGTAATATTCAGGTTATTATTTACGGGTATAACAGGCTTATTTTCAGTAGGAAACATATCCTTCTGGGATGAGTAAAGTCATACAGCCAGACAATAAATGTCATGCCATTGTCATTTTTCCGCATGATATTTTTGGAAGTTAATTTCAGCAGGAAGGCGATCAAAGTATAAGATTCAAAAAGTTAAACAAGCTATTTATGAAAAAACTCTCATTCATCCATGCGACCAGTGTTTTTGTGGGTGTTTTCTTTCTGACGGCGCTGATGTTTCAATGCCGGAAGACGGGAGATATAATAAAGAACCTGGACAGGAGTTTTGGCGGTAACCCCGATTCTACCGTCTATGCTTCCTTTTACAGCAACTATACCATTTCCACTGCAGATATCGTTCCCGACGTGAACGATGTAATCAATGCCCGCGGGGTGCAGACCATTCTGCATGAATACTGTGCCACCAGCAACTGTCACGGCGGACGAGTCAATCCTAAATTCGACACTTATGCCGAAGTGATGAAATTTGTAACACCGGGAAGCCCGCAGTCCAGCAAGCTTTGGGAAATGATCACAACCAATGACTTTGACAAAGCGATGCCACCAGTCAATTCAAATCATGAACTTACAATTACAGATAAGGGAATCGTTTTTAACTGGATCACCAATGGGGCAAAGGAATATCCTGATCTGAATGATTTCAGACCCGCCGCCATCCGGCTGATCACCGCAGGCTGCGCCTCTGTAAGTTGTCATAGCAGGGCCACTGCCGCAGGCGGCTGGGCCCGCAAAGGAATTCTCGGAACCCTGACTACATCGGATACGGTGGGATTTACCAATCCCCTGACCGGTGCAATCACCTGCCAGCTCGTGAACAAGACAAAACTGGATGAAATCTGGGGAACAGATGACAATCCTCCGGTCTCCCCATACAGTTATAAGGACAGTGTAAAGAAATTTTATACGGATACACTCGGGAACGCCAGTTTCCGGCCCTGGAAAACACTCTCCTCTCCCACTTCCAGCGGCACCCGCGGACCGCTGGAATCATATGATGATGTCCTGATGGATGTGCTTTATCCCAAATCCATCCGATCGAGTACCAGTGTGGTATATACAGACCCCGTTACACTGAAACAATATTATGTCCGCGGGAACCCCTTGTTGGCTACCGACTGTCTGATCCGCAGAGTGGATTCCTCCCTGATCTACCGGAACCCACTGACCCTGACAGAAACCTCCAAAAACGGTAGTATGGCCTATGATGACGGCGGGATGAAACCATCGGAGATCGCCCTGCTTAAGGCCTGGTACTTCGCTGATCCGAATATTCCTGAAGTGTGGAAATACGGAAACAACAATGTCGGAATATTCAAGTACAGGAATACAGGCAATTTTATTATCCGTCGCTGACCTCTTATAAAAATCATTCAAAAATTTCAGATATATGAAAAGTAAAATTATCCTGGCGGCGATGATCACTTCCATGCTGGTGTACGGACTTTCTTCCTGCTACAGGAATAAAGAAGATATCCTCGCCCTCCCGCGTGTTTCATTTCGGAATGATGTGGTGCCAATCGTTACCGCAGCACCCTGCGGTTGCCATAACACCACCGGCGCTACCGTCCGTGCTGTTCTTTTTTCCGATGGCCGTACAAATACGGTATACTATGATGCGATTCTCGCCCGGAAAGGGACATTAGACACCATGTCGAGGTTTACAGGTAAACACCCGGGAGGCGGAGGCGTTGAGTTTTCTGACTTTGAAAGGAATATCATTCAGCGCTGGATCGCGCAGGGAGATCCCTTTGATGATGGTTCGGGGTGTACCGTTTCAGGAAATCTCAGATATACGACCGATATACTTCCCATTTATAATACGAGTTGCAAAGGAGGAACCTGTCATGGTGGTATCGCAGTTGCCCTGGACTTCAATAAAATGGTGGAGAAAAAGACCGTGCTGATCAGTATGATGAACAGCGGGGGCAGCCAGGGTCACCCGGGAGGCCCGATCAGCCTGACGACATGTACAACCAATAAATTCCTGGAATGGATCAACCAGGGACAGCCCCAGTAACCTCATCACAAAACCCCAAAAAAAGCAAAATGAAAAAATTAATCATATCCTTACTGTTGGGTGGCTGCCTGTACATGGGTTCATTCGCCCAGGACCCCGATGTAAAGGAAGAAGTGAAAACGGAAAAGACAAAGGTCAAAAAACCGGTCCGGGCCACCTTTAACTCAACCCGGATCATCAACAACCACAGTGTAGAGATCATAACACCCGGAAATATCCAGTTCATGATCTCCCACCATTTCGGGTATTTCTGGAACAAAGACCTGGGTTCCGCTGCTGAGCACAACCGCTTTAAGCAAAACCTGGCGCACCTGTTCGGACTGAATGCGGGGATAGCACACACTTATCTTTCGCTGGATGTCTCTCCAACCAAATGGTCCAATGTCGGGGTCGCTGCAACCGGCCGGGCCGTGTTCGAAGGCTGGGCCAAATTCCGGATCCTGCGTCAGCAAACCGGAAAAGGCGGACTGCCCTTTAGCTTGGGTTGGGTTTCCATGGCGAATATCTATTCCGGGGCCAGGGAACCCAATGAGTTCACCGATAACCGCTGGTCCTTTATGCACCAGCTGCTGATCGCACGGAAATTCTCAGACCGGTTCTCGCTTCAGCTCAATCCCACACTGATCCATTTTAATATCGTTCCTTATGGAATCAACAACAGCAATCTCGTAGGTTCGATCGGGATGGGAGCCAAATACAAAACAACGGCCAAGCTGAACCTGACCATGGAATATTCCCGCCAGTTGAATATGTATAAAAACCTGATCAGCAAAAACGGAACCATTATAGATTATACGCCGGACCTGCTCTCTTTCGGTCTTGAAGTCAATACCGGAGGTCACCTATTCCAATTCTATGTCGGTAACACCATCGATGCGTCAAACATCGATCATTTTGCCCGCAATACCAGTCCAATCAAGGATGGTAAATTTGCCCTTGGGTTTACCATCAACCGGACCATGACGCTGAAGAAAGAAAAAGAATAAGCGAATACACAAGGGGTGTATGAATATCAGATGGCCGGGAGTATTCCCGGCCATTTCATTAATAAGGTTTTAATTCCTTCGCCCGGCAGGCTGCCCTCAGCTTGTTATCTTTGTACTTTCTTAATTGTTTCATTAAAAAGTATAACCATGAAAAGAAAATTCCTGATTCCGGTCCTTGCGCTTTTTATATTGGGCTCCTGCGTTAGCAGCAAGAAATTTAAAACAGCCCAGGATGATTAAGCGAAACTGGAAGCCCGTTATAAGACCCTGGAAGGGGATCTCTCCGACTGCAGTACTGAAAAAGCGACACTGACGCGTCAGAAGGAGGCACTTGAAAGAGAACAGGCATTGATGAACGCACGTCTCAAGGAGCTGAATGACCAGGTAGACTACCTGAAGGCCAATAACAACGCGGCGCTGAAACAATTGGAAGACCTTTCCGTTATTACAACCGCCCAGGCGGAAAGCATAAAAAAATCCATGGAAAATATAGGCGCCAAAGATGCGTATATACAGACCCTCCAGCAGCAGATGTCGCGCAAAGACTCGCTGAATATGGTGCTGGTCATGAATCTCAAAGGAGCCATCGGAAATCTTGATGACCAGGACATAAACATCAAGGTAGACAAGGGAGTGGTTTATGTCGATATATCGGATAAACTGCTTTTTAAAAGCGGCAGCTATGATGTCACCGACAAGGCAAAAACCGTTCTGGGAAAAGTGGCCATGGTGCTGAAAAACCAGCCTGAAATTGAATTTATGGTGGAAGGACATACTGATAATGTTCCTTTCCGGAGCGGCGTATTGCTTGACAACTGGGACCTGAGCGTTAAAAGAGCCACCGCCGTGGTAAGGATCCTGCAAAATCAATATGGGCTTGATCCGGCCAAGATGGCCGCTGCCGGCCGTGGAGAATTTAACCCGCTAAGTGATAACAGTACAAAAGAAGGAAAGGCGGCCAACCGGAGAACCCGGATCGTGATCCTGCCGCAACTGGACCAGTTTTTTAAACTGCTGGAAACACCGCAGAAATAATCTGCCGGGGCTATTTCAGTTCTTCAAATACCCCTGTCTGGCGGTTCTTGCGAACATTGTCCCAGTAGAAATAACGGCCATTCATGGCCACATACACACCCGGGGGCAGGGCCTGTGCAAATGCCAGCGCACTCCCCAGGTTGAACAGACCGTCGGAGCTGCCAAACTTAATGGGAATCATAGCCCCGGTCAGCACGATGGTCTTATTTTTAACCTTTTCGGCCAGGACCTGGGCCGTTTCGCTCATGGTATCCGTACCATGTGTAACAACGATCTGTTTTTCCTCGCAGTTATTGCATTGGTGGGCGATCAGGTCCCGGTCTCCGGCAGTCATCTCCAGGCTGTCCACCATCATCAGGGTGCGGATCTCCACCGGCACCTGGCAACGTCCCTTTTCCAGGAGTTCGCTCATATGCGTGTCCTTGAAATACAGTTGTCCCGTCAGCTCATTGTATTCCTTGTCAAATGTGCCTCCCGTAATAAAGATGCGGATCGCCATGATCGGATTTTCCGTGAAGGTAATTAATCGGGAAAACCGATAAGCACCTCATAGCTGACGGAATTTTAATCAATCTGCCCGCGGGGTGGAGGAATTAAAAAATTACGGGCCTCCTTTTATTTAATATCAAGAAATTATTACTTTAATCCCGACGGAAACTATTTTTGCGCAGATTTTCAAGAGTACCGGTTCGACCGGTCCGGATCATTTCCCTCGCTCCCGGGCGGGCAAAAAAAAGGTCCTTCCGTAGAAACGGACTGACCTCTAACGATTGCTTGCCATATGAAATTCTTAAAAAATTCTTGCGAAGGCTGAGCCGGTTGAACCCCGTACCCAGCGGAGTGCAGGCATTAATTCATAAATTTGACCTCTGACGTTTGCCATTTAACATGCCTGCTGACGATTGCACGCCCGGTCGACGAATTTCGGTCGGGCGGCCGTATGAAAGAGCTTCTGGATCAAAAGTAGGGAGCGGCAGTATGTCCCTCAAACCAATTCCGGCATCAAATCAGCATGCCAAAACTGGCTGGCGGACAGTCAAATCCTTACTGGGAGCAGCTTCCAGGAAAAAACCCGTATGATGCCCAACCGCACAAACGATATTCTTTTTCAACTGATCCGGTCGCTGGAAAAGGCCGAAAAAAGGCATTTTAAACTTTATATCAACCGGAGTTCGGGCAACCCGGACCTCAAGATCGTCCGCCTGTTCGATGCGCTCGACCGGATGAAAGATTATGACGAAAAATCCCTGCTTAAAAAGCTGGGCGATGTTACCAAACCCCAACTCGCGAATCTCAAAACCCATTTGTACAAACAGATTATGGCAAGTCTCCGGCTGCTGAAAAGTACCGACAGCATGGACCTGCAGCTGAATGAACAGTTCGACTATGCGCATATCCTTTATAAAAAAGGCTTGTTCATGCAAAGCCTGCGGATCATAGACCGGGCCCGGGAAATCGCGAACAACAATCAGAAATTTTATTTTCTTCCGCAACTGATCGCCCTGGAGAAGAGGATCGAGGGGCTTCACATCACACGCAACATACAGCACCGCGCAGAGTCCCTTTCCACGGAAGCCAACGAGGTAAATGACCGGATTGATAAGATCACCAGGCTTTCCAACCTTTCACTCAAACTATTTGGCTGGTTTGTCCAGCACGGGCACGCCCGGGACGAATACGATGAAAAGGATATCAGAAGGTTCATGAAACAAAGTCTTCCCTCCGGCGCCTGGAAGGAGCGGGGATTCTATGAGCGGATGTACCTGTACCTGTCCTATACCTGGTATGCGTTCATCCGGCAGGACTTCCTGCAGTATTACCGGTACACACAAAAGCTGGTTGACCTGTTTGATGAACACCCCCTGATGCAGCGGGTGGAGACCAGCCATCATATCAAAGCGATCCATTACCTTATCAACGCGCATTTTGACCTCAGGAACCACCGGGGTTTTGAAGAAGCACTTGAAAAATTCAGGAAGCTGGCCGACACAAACCGGGTAAAGGATCATGACAATTTCCGGATCCAGGCGTTTATTTACCTCAGCCAGGCAAGGATCAACAGGCATTTTATGCAGGGAACATTCCGGGAAGGACTCGATATCATACCCGGGATCGAAACCGAACTGATGGCTTATGAATTGTTTCTTGATCAGCACCGGGTGATGGTGCTCAATTACAAATTCGCCATGCTTTATTTCGGGAGCGGGGATTATGATACAGCGATCGATTACCTCCAGCGGATCATACACCACACAAGCGACCTCCGGTACGATCTCCAGTGCTATGCCCGCCTGCTTCACCTGATGTCACATTATGAATTGGGTAATGATATGCTCATGGAATCGCTGACCAAGTCGGTTTACCGATTTATGGCCAAAATGAAAAACCTGACGACTGTGGAAGAAGCCATTTTTAAATTCCTTCGAAACTCCATCCGGTTCTCCCCGCGACAACTCCGCCCCGAATTTGAAAAACTCCTTCAAACCATCAAGCATCTTGAAAAAGACCGGTTCCAGACCCGCGCCTACGCTTATATTGATATTATCTCCTGGGTGGAAGGAAAAGTATACAACAAGCCCTTGGCCACGGTGGTTCGTGAAAAATACATGGCCAGCAATAGGAGATAGTCATACCTGCCGGGTTTTTTATACATTTCAGGATGAAATATATCCTCCTGTTTCTGCTTTTCGGATGTCTGCAGGCCAATGCGCAGATTGATCCCACCCGTATCCGCATCGCCCGCGACAGTTTTGGTATTCCGCATGTTTTTGCCCCCACTGATCCGGAAGTGGCATATGGCATCGCCTGGGCACATGCGGAGGATGATTTTGAAACCCTTCAGCAGGTTGTTCTGAGCGGCAAAACCAGGTTAGGTACTGGACTGGGCCGGAAAGGGGCCGAAGCGGATTATGTGATCCAATTCCTTCGTTGCCGGGAGACGGTAGAAGAACAATGGAATAAGCTAAGCCCTGATTTCGTGGAGCTGATCCGGGGTTATGTGGCTGGTCTGAATGCATATGCCCGGGCACATCCGGCGGAAGTCAAATACAAACACGCGTTCCCGTTTGATGAAAAAGAATACATGACCGCCGTGGTCTTTTCCGTGAGCCTGTTCTGCGGGGTCGATGATGTACTGCCGCAGATCCTGGGCGGGAAAGTGGCTACCCTCCCGGGTTTCAGCACACAGGGCTCGAATGCTTTCGCGATGAACTCCGAGAAAACCACGACCGGTGAGTCTTTTCTGGCTATCAATGCACACCAGCCCAATACAGGACCCGTTGCATTCTACGAGGCCCACCTGCAAAGCGAACAGGGCTGGAATATGCTAGGGGGCCTGTTTCCCGGGGGGTGTCTCATCTTTCACGGAACAAACGAAAACCTGGGATGGGCCCATACGGTTAATTACCAGGATAAGATCGATGTGTTCCAGCTGGAAATGAATCCTGAAAGAAAAAATCAGTACCGGTTTGATGGCCAATGGCTGAACCTGGAAGAAAAAAAAGCAAAGCTGAAAGTAAAGGGTGTCCCGGTTACGATCCGGAAAAAAATATGGCGCAGCGTTTATGGACCCACTCTCAAAACGGAGAAAGGCGTATTTGCCATACGGGTACCTGCCCTGATGGATATCCGGGGGCTGGAGCAATGGTACCGAATGAATAAGGCAAGGAACTTTACAGAGTTTTACCAGGCGCTTCGAATGGTCAGCCTCCCCATGTTTAACATTACTTACGCCGACCGTTACGATACCATATTTTATATCAGCAACGGCAAGATGCCCCGACGAAACCCCGACCCATCCTATAACTGGCGGAGCACAGTCCCCGGGAATACATCAGCCACCCTGTGGCAGGAATTCAAACCCGTGACCGAGCTGCCGCAATACGTGAACCCGCCTTCGGGGTATTTGTATAATACCAATCACTCCCCTTTTTTGGCGACAGAAAATAAATACAACCTGGACCCCGCAGCATATGACCGCAATGACGGGTATGAAACCTATCACAATAACCGAAGCCAGCGGGTAACCGAACTGATCCGCGAGGGGCAGGTGGATTACGGGACATTTAAAAAGATCAAATTCGACCAGCAACTTCCGGGGCAACTGAAATATCTGTACAATATCGACTCCATGTTTCTCCTGGATCCCGCCGGCTATCCCGGGTTGAGTGAATTGATCACGAATTTCAGGAGTTGGGACAAAAAAGCATCGGTAAACAGCCGGGGAGCCGCGATTTTTATGCTTACCTATTATTACCTCGCCGGAAAATTGCAGGGGGTACCTCCCCGGAAGATCACGGTTCCGGAAGCTGTGGAAACATTTCAGTTCGTAAAGGATCATATGATAAAAAACTTTGGCCGCACGGATCTTGTACTCGGGGATATTCAGAAACTGGTGCGGGGAGATGAAGAGAAGCCGGCCTGGGGTTTTCCCGATGTGCTCACGCCCTCATTCTCCGTGCCCTATCGGAACGGGCTGCGACGGGTAACCGGAGGTGAAGCCTATATATGTTTTGTCAGGTATCCGAAAAACGGGGATCTCCCCCTGATTGAAACCGTAAATACGTTTGGTGCCTCCATGAACCCTGCATCCCCGCATTTCAGGGACCAGATGCAAATGTTCCTGAACCAACAGACCAAGCCAATGACGCTGGACAAACAGAAAGTGCTGTCCCGGGCGGTGTCCGTGTATCATCCCGGGTAAATTTTACCGTAACCTGACTGACAAATTACTGTTCTGCAAGGATTCAGGAAAGGAAGCGCCCCGGGCCAAACTTTACAGTAATTTGCAGGTCTTATCGCCCTTTGTAAAACCCGGGTGGAGTGCACATGAATGATTATTTACATGGATTGAATGAACGGCAGCGGGAGGCGGTGTTGCACCTGGAAGGTCCCCTGATGATCGTAGCCGGCGCAGGCAGCGGTAAAACCAAGGTGCTCACCACCAGGGTGGCGCACCTCATGGCAAACGGGGTGGATGCTTTTCGCATCCTGGCCCTGACTTTTACCAATAAGGCTGCCCGCGAAATGAAGGAAAGGGTGGAGAAAATACTTGGTAACGGGGAGGCCCGGAACCTGTATATCGGCACGTTTCACTCTGTTTTTGCCCGGATACTCCGGTATGAGGCCGAAAAGATCGGCTATCCCCGCCACTTTACGATTTATGATACCGATGACGCCAAAAGCGTACTGAAAACGGTGATCAACGAGCTAAATCTCGACGACAAGCATTACAAACCCAACCTGGTTTACAACCGAATTTCATCCGCCAAAAACGCCCTGGTGGGTCCTGATGAATACCGGAACGACTATGCCATTCAGCAGGAAGATATGCGAGCCAACCGGCCAGCCATCGCACAGATTTTTGACGCATATGTTAAGCGTTGTTTCAAAAACGGAGCCATGGATTTTGACGACCTGCTGCTGAAATTCTATGAATTGCTGAAGAGCGTACCCGAAAGTCTTGCCCGGTACCAGCACAAGTTCCGTTATATCCTCATCGACGAGTACCAGGATACCAACCCCGCACAATATGAAATCATCAAGCTGCTGGGTGCCGCGCACGAGAACGTGTGCGTAGTGGGGGATGATGCGCAGAGTATTTATTCATTCCGCGGCGCCACCATCGAGAATATCCTGCAATTCCGCAAGGATTATGACGATGTGAAAGTGGTGAAGCTGGAGCAAAACTACCGCAGCACCAAGAGCATATTGCATGTTGCCAACGAAGTGATCCGGAACAACAAGAACCAGATTGAAAAAGTGCTCTTCACGGAGAATGGTGAGGGTGAAAAGATCAAACTGGTCCGGACCATGACCGATAACGACGAGGGAAAATTCGTGGCGGACAGTATCCAGGAACAAAAACTAAGGAATCATTACAGCCATAAGGATTTTGCGATCCTTTACCGGACCAACGCCCAGAGCCGTGCATTTGAAGAGGCCCTGCGGCGAATGAATATTCCCTATACCATTTACGGCGGCATCAGTTTTTACCAGCGTAAGGAAATCAAGGACCTGGTCGCTTATCTCCGCCTGATCGTGAACCCGAAAGACGAAGAAGCCCTGAAAAGGGTCATTAATTATCCGGCCCGGGGCATCGGGAAAACAACCGTTGATAAGCTGATCCTCGCTGCGAATGAAAGAAATATCTCCATGTGGGAGGTGATGGAAAATGCGGGTCAGTTCGGGTTCCGCGCCGGTACACTTTCTTCTATCGAGGAGTTCGTAATCATGATCAAGAGCTTTGCAAGCATGCTTAACCGGCAAAATGCCTACGATGTGGCCTTTCATGTGGGCAAGCAAACCAACCTGGTGCGCGAACTGTTCAACGACAAGAGCACGGAAGGAATCCAACGGTATGAAAATATCCAGGAACTGCTGAACTCCATCAAGGAATGGGTGGATGATACCACCAACCGCGCACAGATCGATGACGAAGGAATCCTACTGGAAGAACCGGATCCCGAAGCGGGACGCGGACAGGCAGACCTTGCCTCTTACCTGCAACAGATCACACTGCTGACAGATGCCGATGAGAAAGACCCGGATGCGGACACGGTTAAACTGATGACGATTCATGCGGCCAAGGGGCTTGAATTCAGCTGTGTTTTTGCCGCGGGGCTGGAGGAAATGCTTTTTCCCAACGCGATGGCCATCAATACACGCGAGGAACTGGAAGAGGAGCGACGTTTGTTTTATGTGGTGATCACACGTGCCAAACAGCGTCTATGGATCACTTATGCAAACACACGGTATCGTTTTGGCCAGCTGGTACAAAATGAGCCCAGCCGGTTTATCGAAGAGATCCCAGAACAGTATCTCGACCGGAGCTTTGCCGGCGGCGGTTTGCGTAACCAGGGAAGCACTGGTTGGGGCGGAGGAAGCGGGTTCAACCGGATGAAGGGCTGGGGGGGGACCGAACGCGAGTCGGGTCCGGGAAAAAAACAAACCCCGTCCTATCTCCCTCCCAAGACAGGTGTACCCAAAGTGGTGGAGCATCGGCCTACGGAAGGTTTTGTAGCCAGCGATACTTCCGGGTTGCAGGCGGGCCAAAAAGTGGAACACCAGAAATTCGGTTTCGGTGAAGTGATTAAAATGGAAGGAGCCGCACATAACCCGATAGCCACCGTTTTATTTGAACATAACGGGGAGAAAAAGATCATGCTGAATTACGCCAAGCTCCGGATACTGGATTAGGACTTTAAACCCGAAATTGACCTTGTATGCATTTTCCGGGTAGTGCATTCTGAAAGTTTCCCTATCTTAAACATGTATTTTCACGCCACCTAATCAAACATATTTGAAAAAGGGTTTCTGCTGCCAATTGGTTCCCGTCCGGATATTGATGCTGTTTGTGTTTTTCACGGCCGGCAGCCGTGTCGGGTATTCTCAACCCCTGTTGGAGGATAATCTTCGGGAAAAGATTGCCGGGGCCGGATCTGATTCGGAACGGATCCTGCGACTGGGTCAGCTGGCCGATTACTACTATGCCAACAAGGATTTTGACAGGGGTGACAGCCTGATCGAAAAGCAGTTTATGCTGGCCGGAGCCTCGCTGAGTCAAAACCTGAATATCCTTGCCTATTTCACCAATCCGGGTTATCGGTCAACCGGGGTTTCCACAACCAACCGGTCCAAAAACGCGATTAATTATATCAAGCGGGCGCTGGCCTACGCAAAAGAGCATGACTTACCGGATTATATGGCACTCGCCTACAGCAACCTGTCGGCCATATACAATACAGATGGCTCACTTGAAGAGGCGTTTAAAAACGCCAGCCTGGCTTTCACCACTGCCCTGAATACGCCGAATGATTCGGCCAAAGTGATCTGCGCAATCCAGCTCGGCAATACATACCTCCAGCGGTCAGACATCCTAATGGCTTTCCGGACCTATAATAATGCACAGAATATCGCGGTTCAGAAGGGAAAGGAGTACCTGTTGCCTCCTGTATTTCATGCCATGGGGATCTTGTACAAACGACTGGACAAGATTGAAGCATCCAAGGAATATATATTCCGCAGCCTGGCTATCAATAAGAAGCGGAACCATGTGCGGGGCATGATCAATGACTATATCTTCCTGGCCAAGCTTTCCAATTATACCGCGGGAAAGGAATATTTGCAGGAAGCGCTCCGCCTGGCAACAGATTCCCAGGATGTTCCGCTCAGGATCGAAGCGGGACGTATCCTGTTCTCTCATATGATGCTCCAGGAAAAACCGCCGGTCATGCTGGCCTACCTGGAAGAGAACCCGGAAATAAAGAATGTCTTTATCAATACCGGACCTCATTATTTGGACTGGATGCTGGCGGAAATCTATTTCTACGGAGGCGCCCCGGATTCGGCGCTGATTTATTTCCGGCTGGCTGAACCGGCTTTTATCAGCGGGTATGATTTGAATTCACGGAAAAATTTTTTCAGCGAATACGCTTCATGCCTCCAGGCCCTTGAACGGATCCCGGAAGCCATAGACGGGTACATCAGGTCCACCGCGCTGGCCCGGTCGGCGTCGGATCTGCGCAGTCTGAAAGCTTATGCTTCGGAGCTCAAAGAATTGTACCAGTCACAGGGGGATTACCGCCGGGCTTTTGAGTACAGCGTCTTATTTGATAATTATAAAGACAGCGTGGATCTGCTTTCACGGGAGAAAGATATAGCCCTCCTGGAGCTGGCCAATGAAGAAAAAGAGCAGCAGCACCAGGCCGATCTTGCGGCGGAAAGTGAACGGCGCCGGCATAATCTTCAGTATATGCTGATCACGATCATCATTGCCACGGTATTTGTATTGCTGATCATGGTCGGGATGTTCCGGGTTTCTGCCTTTACCATCCGACTGATGGGATTCTTTTCCCTGATCTTCCTTTTTGAATTTATCATTCTTCTACTGGATACCTGGATTCATCACCTTACACACGGGGAACCCTGGAAGATCTGGATCATCAAGATCGGGATCATTTCCATCATCCTTCCCGTGCACCATTTCCTGGAGCATAAACTCATTCATTACCTGATGTCCCATCACCTAATCGCGCTGCGATCCCGGATCCGGTTGTTTCCCTTTTTCACCCGGAAAAAAAAATCCCCGCCTCATAAAGAAGCGGGGGAAACAAATTCGGAAAATTCAGACGGGGAAGCTTAGTCACCGCAGGATGCAGGGGGCGGACAAATGGCTCCCATGGAAAAATAAAGGTATTCTTCCGCCACAGGCATTTTCGAATATCTTGACTCCATCAGGGTCAGGCCTGCTGCCGCCAGGCTGAGCATCAATGGATTGTTTTTGATGAATGCCCCGCTTTGCATGACTGAATTTGCAAAAGCGCTCCGGGGGACCCTGAAAATCAGGATCTGGCTGCCACGGATCTCATTGTCAGTTGCCGTAGTGTTCGGATTCATCAGGCGGTAATGGGCGATATCCCGCTGGCGTAACGCAATCACCATCACAGATACTTCAGGGATGTTGTTTTCACTGCAGGCATCCATAACGGCTTTCAGTTTGTCGACCGGAATTTTTATCAGCTCGGTCGCATTGGGCTGCCCCGACCCCCGGATCATGTTCAGATATGTGCCTCTGGCACCGGTGGCATCGGCTTTGGACATGGTGTCACGGGCCCAGTCGATCGGTCCGCCAGACTGCGCTGAACTCATGAAAGAGAATCCCAGGAAAAGGGATAAAATGATGGAAAACCTCGTTGGGAGGATTGGTAGCTGTCTCATAAAAAATTATTTTGGTGAAAAGCAAGAAGAAACAATATACATCATATTTATTCGAATGTCAATATAAATTTTTGGTTGTTACCGGCAAACCCATCCGGCAGGCGGGTTTAACAAAGCAAGCCGATCTGCAGCCATTATATTTGCGTCAGTAATCTACCCGGTACGAATTAACGGAATGCTTAACCGAAAACAAAGAAAAAAAATTCGACAGATCCTGTTGATAATTCTTACAACAGCCACCCTGATTGTGGCAGGGATCTATTTTTACCGGAAAGAAACCTACCGGAAAGTAAGGTTTACCCGGTATCCAGAGTTTGGTATCAGTATCCCGGAAAATTATTCGATTCACGGGATCGATGTATCGCGATACCAGTCCACCATTGCCTGGGAAGCGGTCAGGGAGATGAATGTAGGAAACATAAGGCTGGGATTTGCTTTTATCAAGGCCACCGAGGGAATCGGGAATACCGACCCGCTTTTCCGAAGGAACTGGAAAAAATCACGCGAGGCCGGGATCTGTCGCGGGGCCTATCATTTTTTCATTGCATCCAAGGACGGGAAAATGCAGGCCGAAAACTTTATCAAAAGGGTTGAACTGGAGCCGGGAGATCTCCCCCCGGTTCTGGACATCGAACAATTGAACGGGACCAGTACCACCGTGCTTAGACGGGAAGCCAAACGTTGGCTGGAAGCGGTGGAATCCTTTTACCAGGTTAAACCCATTATATACACGAACGTTGATTTTTACAGGAGAAACCTGGGTACCGAGTTCGATAGTTACCCGCTTTGGGTGGCTCATTATTACCAGCCCGAACAGCCCCGCATCAGCCGTGGGTGGGTCTTTTGGCAACACAGCGATATCGGGAGGGTAAATGGCATCGTGCCCAAAGTGGACTTTAATGTCTTTAACGGGGATTCACTGGCCTTTAAAAACATGCTGATCCGCTGACAGAAAAGACGGGGCAAATCGTAAATCCGTACCTTGGATAAATTAACATCAGTTATGGAACGAGGCTGGGACCCAGACGTAAAAAAATACCTTCGTAAAGTAATCGGGACCGTATCCTGGGGCCTGTTCTGGCTGATCGGGTGCGTAACCGGGGGTCTTTATTATGAACTGGGATACCCGGCTGGCAAACCGCTCATCTGGACTTTCCTCTTTTATGCTGCTGCTTTGGCGGGTCTGTTCCTCTTGGTCCGGTTTCTCCAACGGACCTGGAAAGAATAAATAAATCAGTTCTTGCTGTCCAGGATCACGGGAGTATTCCCCTTACCCATGATGATTACTTTGGCATTTTCGGATTTTGCCAGTTCCAGGTAGGCTTTGATCTGCTCGTATTGAAGCTGTTTGTCGGTCAGTCCGGTATTGATAATACGCTGGTAATCGGCAATTCCCTGGGCTTCCACCCGTTTCCTTTCAGCTTCCTGCTTTTCTTTTTGGAGCACAAACTGCATTTTCTGGGCATCCTGTTCCGCATTGATCTTTTGCTCGATGGTGGTCTTGACAGATTGCGGGAGGGTGATATTCCGGACCAGGAGTTGTTCGAGGATCAACCCCCTTTTTTTGAAGTCCTCTTCGATGCTTTTGAAGATTCGTTGCTGGAATTCATCCCTTTTGGAGGAATACAGGGATACCGCATCATAGTAAACGGCATTGTCCCGGATCTTTGTCCGGGTCAGGGGGCGCACAATTTTGTCTGTATAGTCTTCACCGGTTTCCCGAACCAGCTTCGGGGCATCCGAGGGGACCAGTTTGTATAAAACAGTCAGGTCAATGGTGACCTCCAGACCATCCGAAGTAAGTACCCGGATCGCATCATCTCCCATCTGCCGACCTTCGTCATGCACCCCGCTCATGGTGTAATTCTGCGTTTTGATATCCAACCGCCGAATCTCGAGCAGTGGATTGATCATGTGAAGTCCGCTGGGAAGAACATTATTCTGCACTTTTCCGAACAAAACCTTTACCCCGATCTGTCCGGCGTTGACCTGCACAAAACTTTTAGAAAGCACCCCGGCCAATACCAGCAGGAATGAAATATTAATGATGATGCGGGCATAACGTCCCACCTGTTCATTTTTCCGGAGGGCGAGCCCTGTTAGCAGCACCAGAAGCCCCAATACGATCAATGCCATAATAAATATTTTTAAGTGAATAAATAAATTCCGCGCCTAACTGGAGTGATCGGCTATTATCACCCAGTGGCCGTTTATTTTTTCAAACAAAAGGTTGAAGTGTCCGCACACATCCCCGATACTTCGTTTCAGGGTCCATTTTCCCACGACAAAATAATATTTACCCGAAAGCCGTTTGATCCTGATCAGATCAAAATAAAGCTTCCCCATGGCAGCCGTGTCGGGGTATCCTTTCCGGTAATTATCCAGCGTATTCTGCCAGCCATATGTAACTCCGGTCTTGCCGACAAACATGAGGGAATCATTTTCCCAGTAACCTTTCATAAAAGCGCTGACGTCGCCTCTGTTCCAGTCCTGATTTTGTCGTTCCAGGAGCCGGCGTATCTCTGTTTCATCATCTTTCTGGGCAAAAAGTGTACTGCATACCAGGAGAAACAGGAAGGGCAGAACGTGTTTCATACCTCAATTTTTCGTCAAGGTAACGAAAAACAAAATGGGTCAGTGATTGCAGTCGTCGGCATGTGCATGGTTGTGCACCCGGCAGGAACGAAAATTGATAAGATGGGCGGTCACGATGAGCAAAACAGCCGGTACCAGCAGCCAGGTTGCATAATGGATAAACAACTGTTTAAGAACTAGGAATGAAAACCCGATATAAAACAGTATAAGTGGGAAGTAACTGTGATGATGTCTCCTGAAACCATGCCAGAGTGAATAGGTTCCGATCGCAAGCGCCAGAAGAATCATTCCCGCTTCAAAAAATGTATTGTGAATGATATTGATCCCAAACAAAGGAAGCGAACTCATAAAAAGCGGCAACAAGGCACAATGAATGGCACAGGCCAGCGAGGCCCCGATCCCAAACGCATCCCAATTGATCCGGAGTTTCATAAAAGAAGGTAAAATTAATAAAAAGCAACAATGTTGCAAAATCAATTACCCCTCCGGGTGTTACCTTTGCTGGGTAAACATGGAAAATTATGACGAAGAAGGGATGGATATACCTGGGTTTCTTTTCAGTGCTGGTACTGATTTTTTATTTTGCTCTGACCCGTTTGATTCCAGGGTTTTCGACCAAAAAAGTGGCGCCGGTGAGTTTTGTCCGCCCATTCTCCTTTACCAGCCAGGACGGCCAAACTTTTACAGACCGGGATGTGTCCGGAAAAGTGTATGTGGCTGAGTATTTTTTTACGACCTGCAAAGGAATCTGCCCGAAAATGAACAATAATATGCGGAAGGTATATGAAGCGTTGAAGGGCGAAAATGATTTTCTGATCCTTTCGCATACATGTGATCCCGAAACGGATTCCGTGCCAGTTATGAAAAAATATGCGGATTCCATGACCGTGGATACCCGGAAATGGATCTTCCTGACCGGGAGGAAAGACAGCCTTTATAATATGGCTCGTGTGAGTTATACGATCGATGATCCTGCGAACAATCTCAAAAGCCTAGAAGATGATTTTCTGCATACACAGTTCTGGGCGCTGGTCGACAAAAACGGGGATGTACGGAAGATCTATGACGGTCTTCGTGAAAGCGAAGTGAGCATGCTTATCCGGGATGCCCGTAAATTACTGGCGGAAAAACCGGGACAATAAATAAACCGAATTATCTGAGATGGAACCCACCCCTCAAATGGAAATACTGATAGAAAGGACCCTGAAGCGCAATAAAATGAGCGTTACAGGAAGTCGTAAAAAAATCCTCCAATTATTTCTTGAACATACTGGCGCGCTGGCCCACGGGGATATTGAGAAAAGGGCCGGGGAAAAATTCGACCGGGTCACGGTTTACCGCACGCTGCAGACCTTTGTTGACAAAGGGATCATCCATACGATTCCGACACCCGACAATACCGTACGCTATGCCCTTTGCAAGGATCAGTGTTCGGAAGGTCATCATCATGATCATCACGTTCATTTCATCTGCGGTCTTTGCAGGAAAACGTTTTGCCTGGATGATGTGGTGACACCGGAAATAAAACTCCCGAGGGGTTATACCCCCACTCATACCGAAGTGGTGGTAGAAGGAATTTGCAAAGCCTGCCAGCGCGCTTCCTGATCTCCGGATTCAAAAGACCGTGTTTCTTAAAAAACAAAGCCCCGGTGTAGAAACATCGGGACTTTTTGGTTAAGGCTCTGATTAGTAGCTATTTTAAAACGCTTTTACAGCGTTGGGAATAATCGGATATCAAAAATAATATGCAAGTTTCATATTTCCGAATTTATGCCATACCACTTTTGTGGTATTTTAATAAAGACTGTCGAGTTCCTGTTTAACAAACAGCATCAATTCTCTGATATTTTCAGGCGAAAAATCAAATTTAAGACCCGCATATTCAAAAAGTTCGGGCAGGGTTCGGGTGCCTCCTTTTTCGAGGGCGGTTATATAATTGTTAATTGCTTCTGATTTGTTCTTTTTATACTGTTGCCAGAGCCCGATCGCCCCTAGTTGTGCGATTCCGTACTCTATGTAATAAAAAGGTACTTCGTATAAATGCAACTGTCGCTGCCAGCTGTATCGGCGGTATTCTTCCAAACCACCAGTGTCAAGAACCGGAGAAGTGTAATCATCCAGGATCCTCGTCCACTCCGCCGCTCTTTCCTCTTCGGTATGGTCCGGGTGTTCATACACCCAGTGCTGGAACCGGTCGATGGTGGCGATCCATGGGAAAATCGTGATCACACGTTCCAGTTGTTGCTCCTTGGCTCTTTTCAACTGATCGGCATTTTCAAAAAATACATCCCAGTGATCCATGCTGAACAGTTCCATGGCCATACTGGCCACTTCCGCGATTTCTGTAGGATACTCCTTAAAACCGTTCAGCTCCAGGTCATGCGACAGGAAAGAATGAATCGCGTGCCCGCCTTCGTGGACCATTGTCGTTACATCGTCGAGGGTACCGGCGGCATTCATGAATATAAACGGGGCACCGCTTTCGGCCAGCGGGCAGTTATATCCGCCCGGGGCTTTTCCTTTGCGGCTTTCCAGGTCCAGATGACCCATGCTTTTCATTTTTACCAGGCAATCCCCGAAAAAGGGCATGAGCCGGTTAAAACAGTCCACGGTTTTAACCGTGAGTTCATTGCTTGTTTGAAAGGGACGAAGCGGTTCCACCCCTTCAGGTTCGGCATCCACATCCCAGGGACGCAGTACGTCCAGTCCCAGTTTTTTCTTTTTGGCTTCGTATAACTGGTTTACCAGCGGCATTACATGCAACTTGACTGCTTCCTGGAACTGGATACATTGTTCCCGGGTATAATCAAACCGGCCGAGTTCGCGGAACCTGAAGTCACGGTAATTTTCAAACCCGGCATTCAGGGCAACCTGGTGTCTTTTACCAAGCAGGGAGGTAAATAACCTGTTCAGCTCTTCCTTGTCCCGGAGCCGCCGGTCGTTGATGCTCCGGTACACTTCTTCACGCAGTTTTCGGTCAGGATCTTCCAGGAATTTAGCAGCCTGTTGGAGGGTATATTCCCGGCCTTGAACCTCAACGGTCATCTTTCCAGCAATCACGCCGTACTGCTGCTGCATCACATTCAACTCCGCCTGTAAAGGGATATTGGCTTCCCGGAAAAGTTCAATATTCTTCCTCACATTGCGGAGATAGGTAAAGTATTTGGCCGGATCCAGCTCAGCGGTATAAGGACAATCCACCAGTTTTTTATTGAGCCGATCGGCATAAGGCTGCATCCTTGGCTGGATCTCCATCATAAAAAAGTTAAAGGCTTCTTCGAGTTCCTTATTCTCCGTATCACAGGTCATCCGGATCTGTCTCCAGCAGGCATCCTCGCTGATCACAGACTCGAGCTCACTGGCGTCTTTCAGCCATTGTTCCAGCTCGGCCCGGGATCTGATCTTCCTTTCCTCAAGCTCTTTAAAATAGGGTTCGAGCCCCGGCCAGTCGGTTACGACAAAATCACCAGGGAGAAAATGACGGGGTAACTTTTTGATATCCGCGCTATGCTCCATACTCCGTAGTTTTTTCAGCCTTCCTGTCAACCCGAAAGCGGGTCCTTACTCAGCCTTTTTCTTTTTTGGGGTCTTTTTTTTCGGGGCTTCTTCCGCGACCGGTTCCTGCTCGGCCGGTGCTTCAGCCGGGGTCTCTTCGGGCTCTTCGCTGAGTTTTATTTCAATATTATTCTTTTTCAGCTGGTCAAACCATTTCACCATTTTTTTCATATCGCTTGCGTACACCCTTTCAAAGTCCATATCCGGGTATACTTTTTCGAAGTATTTCCGGATGGCATCGGCGTCTTTCTCACTGGGCAAAGCGGTTCCCGATTTTTCCATGGCCAGCAGCACATCTACCAGGTTTACGTTTTCCCGGATCGTATAGATCTCAATGCTTTCCAGGTGAGAAAAACTGTGGATCCGACTCGATACAAACCGGGTGGACCGGTCTTCGAGGGAACGTAAAATGGCTCCGTCAGTCTTGCTGTTGATCATTTCAAACAAACCGGGCAGTCCGGTCACGGCTACGAGTTTACTGTATTCCATAAAGTCATAATTGATTCAGGGGATGCAAGATACTTGAGTTCGGGCAAACGGGAACCCCAAAAAAAATTACGTTTACCGAACGTTTTGCGGCAAATTGCCGTCATACATACCTAAAAAGCAATATTTACTCAAAAATTTTGTATGAAGAAATTAGTATTTACCGCGGTTGTTTCCATGATTTTCATTTCAGCAGTATCGGCCCAGCCGGGCGGAGGGGGGATGCGTCGTACCCCGGAACAACGGGTGGCAGTGATCCATGAAAAACTGGACAGCGCCTTCAAATTGGAGGCTTCCAAACTGGCTAACCTGGATACAGCGCTGGTTGCCCTTTATAAAGCACAGGATGCCAAGCGCCAGGAACTGATGGCCGGGGGGATGCCCGACCGGGAGACCCTGATGGCCGAGATGAAAAAATACAATGACGCCCAGGATGAGATCATGAAGGCTGTGCTGACCGAAGAGCAGTTTGGTATCTGGAAAGAAAAGATTCAGCCCTCCATGCGTCCTCAACGACCTGGCGGCGGACAGGGACCCAGGGGTGGAAACCAGTAAAAACCGTTTTACCGGTTTATTGAAGACCCTTTCGCCAGGTGGCGGAAGGGTTTTTTATTAAACTTGCTGTATGGCTCAATAAGTTGACAGGCGGGCTTCAAGTCAATGACCTGAACTTGTCTATTATTGAAATGTCTGTCATCATGAATAAATCCACACTTCTTTGCATTCTTTTCCTATCCTGTTGGGGATTGTCCGCTCAAAAACCCTGTTCTCTCCCCGAATTCCGTCAATTTGACTTTTGGGTGGGAGAGTGGGAGGCTTTTGGCCCTAAGGGAAAAGCGGGCGATAGCCGGATCAGCATTATCATTGACAGCTGTGTTATCCTCGAGGAGTGGACCAGCGCCGGCCTGCAACAGGGTTTCCGATATGCCGGGAAAAGTTTCAATACCTATAACAGGGCGACCCGGCAATGGCAGCAAACCTGGGTGGATAATACCGGTAACACGACAGAGTTTTTGCGGGGAGAAGCCAGTCCGGGGAAAATCATTTTTTATGCAGATCATGTAACCGGAGCTAAAGGTGAAATCTATATCAGAAGACTCACATTTACCAAGCTCAGTGATGATAAGGTCCGGCAATTCGGAGAGCGGAGTGTGGATGGGGGACAGACCTGGATTACGGAATATGATCTGGAATACCGGAGGAAAAAATAACTGCCTTTCTGGTCGAGTATAGGGTCAAAAGGTCATGACAGGTGGAAAATGTACCCCTCAGCCTGAATCGTACTAAAAACCGCGATTTACTTGATAAATGGCGGTTGATCATGAAAGAAAATTCTGAACTTTAAAGGAACAAATCAAACAGATGCAGGGCAAGGGTTGATTCAGCCCGGCCCGTTGAACTATTTTAAAGCAAACAAAAACCTTGAATATGAAAAATGCAATCAGTTGGTTCGAAATTCCCTCTACCGACATCGACAGGGCCCAACGCTTCTATGAGTCCATTTTCAACATCAGCCTGGCCCCCCTGGATATGCCAAATATTAAAATGAGAATGTTTCCCCTGGATAACCCGATGGACGGGGTGGGAGGATCAATCGTGCAGTCCGATGGGTTTCATACCCCGTCAGCTACGGACGGCCCCCTGATTTACCTGAACGGGAACCCTGATGTGCAGCAAATTCTTGACCGGGTGGAAGTTGCCGGGGGCAGGATCCTTGTTCCCAAAACTGAAATCAGTCCGGAATACGGATACATGGCTGTTTTTGCCGATACCGAAGGAAACCGTATTGCCCTCCATTCAGTTCCGGAAAAATATCTCTCATAAACAGTCCGTTTTCTGAAGAGCATTGATTATTCTATAGCTAAGAGTGCTTACTCCGGACCCGGCAGGTTCTGTTACCGCTCCTGAGTGAAGCTTAAATCCGGAGCCGGCGTCAAAGATCAGAGCGGTTAAACATCTAAACTCCCCGGCTTATGGCATATAATGAAAAACTCGCCGACATGACCCGTGAACAGATCGCACTCACTCATAAGAACGTGGAGGAAAAAGCCATGTTCGGCGGGCTGTGTTTTATGGTGAATGATAAAATGTGTGTGGGCGTGGTAAAGGACAGACTCATGGTTCGTCTCGATCCCTCGAAGTATGAAGAAGTAATGGAAATGGAGGGATGCCACCCGATGGATTTTACCGGGAAGGTGATGAAGGGATTTGTATTTGTGGATGCCGAGGCACTGGCAACAAAAAGAAAGCTTTCATTTTGGATCGGCCTGGCCCTGGATTATAACCGGGTGGCAAAAGCCTCGCGCAAAAAGGCACCGGTTGTAAAATCGAAGAAGAAATGACACTGGACAGCATCCGAAAATTTTTCATAGGATTATCCGGAGTCTCGGAAAATATCAAATGGGATTCCCATTTGTGTTTCAATGTAAGTGGCAAGATTTTTCTGATCACCCCTCCCGATGAATCACCTGTCAAGACTTCTTTTAGAACATCGTCAGAAAAATTTGAAGAGTTAACCGAACGGGACGGTTTCCGGCCGGCCCTTCTGCCAGATATTCACCGGGGTCAGCATCTGTTTCACCCTGGTTTTTGTACTGGGGGGGTACTGAATGTATATTTTGTCCGTTCCGGTATTACTCCTGGTCTGTGGAGCGGAATCCTGCTAATCCAGGGGATTCTTTTCGGGCTCATATTTCCGTTTCAGGTAAGGCTGACATTCTGGCCTCCGATTATCGTAGCGGGACTTGTTTTTATTTTCCTCGTTGGAGCATATCTTACAAACTAATAAACCCCATTGTATGCAATCTAAAGCGACAACCCCGGATGCCTATCTCTCCGATTTACCGGCCGATCGGCAAAAAGCGATGATGAAACTTCGTTCGGTCATCCGTAAAAATCTTCCCCGGGGATTTAAAGAAGGAATGGCCTATGGAATGATGGGGTATTCTGTGCCTCATTCTATTTACCCTGCCGGCTATCATTGTGATCCCAGGCAACCCCTGCCCTTTATGTCCATTGCCTCCCAGAAAAACTTTATTGCTGTTTATCATATGGGTATTTATGCCATCCCTGAGTTGTATAAATGGTTTGTGGAGGCCCATGCCAAAGCCTCCGCCAAAAAGCTGGATATGGGTAAAAGCTGTATCCGGTATAAAAAGCCGGAGGATATTCCTTATGAACTGATAGGAGAACTGGCTTCCAAAATGACCCCGCAGGATTGGATCAGTACTTATGAAAAGGCATTTAAACGGTAGGAAGTACCTGTAATGTGCTTTTATAAAAAATACGATTGATCAATAAAATTATAAAATATGAGCCAGGCAGCAATTGACAAAGCGATCCAGACCCAGATTGCCAATATCGAGAAAAATACGGGTAAAAAACTGGATGAATGGATTGCCATCGTTAACAGGTCGGGATTCGCAAAACATGGTGAACTCGTGAATTTTCTAAAGGAAAAACATGGCTTTACTCATGGTAACGCTAACACGATTGTACACTTTGCCAAACAGTCACATGCTGCCGCCGCGGGTAACAGTGAAGACCTGGTGGCCGTGCAGTACAAGGGGAAGGAGAATCTGAAACCCTGGTATGATAAGATCATGAAAGAGATCAGTGCATTCGGAAAAGATATAGAGATTGCGCCCAAGAAAGCCTATGTGAGCTTGCGGCGAAAAAAGCAATTTGCGCTAATTCAGCCTTCTACGAAAGACCGGCTGGACGTTGGACTTAATATCAAGGGGGTGGCAGCCTCAGGTATGGCTTCAGCTTCCGGAAGCTGGAATGCAATGTGTACTCACCGGATCAAACTGGAGAATGAGGCGGCTATTGGAAAGGAACTTTTTAACTGGATCAAAAAGGCCTATGACGAGGCCGGGTAATCAAAAGCCCCGAAAAATCTTCGGGGCTTTTCAATAAATGTATACGAATTATTTTCTTCTGGTGAACTTGATCTCCATGGTCTTGTATTGTTCGCCGGTAGTCTGATCGGGACCATACATTTCCATTTTCTGATTATCATTATCGGTCCAGGTGAAGATCTCTTTCATTTCACATTCCACCCCGTTGGCCGGATTGGTATATTTCCCGGTCAGGGTCATCGATTTGCTCGCTTCATCCCAGGGTCCTTCCATCACCATTATACCCGTTCCCATATTGTCGATCCAGGTGCTGGTATAGGTTTTTTTATAATTGTCATAAGCCAAGGTGCTGTGACCGGTAAAAGGCATACCCATCATTTCCCCGGTGAAATCGGATACCTGGTAGCGTCCATCCATGATCATTTTATTAACGCAGGTAGCCTTGCTGACCGACGGCGGCGCATCTTTTGTCATCCAGGAGCTCACTTCCGCATCCCAGGTACCATCCGCGGATGCCATCATTTTATGGGCATCACCTGGTGTGGAATAATCCATCCAGGCTTTCATCGCAGTTGCAGAGTCAACGACCACCCATTTTTTTTCCTTATTATCTCCAGCTGAGACGGTTTCGGTTTTGGAATTGTCCTTGTCGTCTTTTTTTTCATTATTACAGGCGGCCAGGAAAATCGCAGCCGCGGAAAATAAAAGCAGTTTTTGTTTCATAAAATAAATTTAGACGGATAAGGTACAAACTTGGCCTGAAGTTTACAACGGCATCGTGGATAAATGCAAAGATCCCAGGATAAGCCTGGTCATTTCAGGATAACTGGCTGACTTTTATCTGCATAACGGTTGCAATACTCAGGGCTCTTTCTTTCGCGATAAATGCCGTGGGTCCATCAAACAATTCATCCACTGTTTTATTAAAATATCCAAGCCAGGTTTCAAAATGTTCCCGGGTAAAGTGAGATTTCCGGTGCAGGTCCAGGTGGGGCTGCATGGCATTCTTGCGATAGGTATCGGACTGGAACAACACCGAGTCCCAGAAATCCACCAGTACCGGCAGATGTTGTTCAAGATTGATCTTCGCCACGTCCGTAAATATATAACTGATGCGCGGGTCGCCCAGCAGTTTCTCATAAAAGGCGCTTACCAGGATGAACAGGTCCTCCCGGTTACTGATATCTTTTCGGGGGGTATTCATTTCATGATTGCCGGATGATTTGAAATAATTTTTCTGCATCCTCTTTCCGGAAAAGCTGCGTGCCTTCATTCATGGTTGCCGCGGTACCACAAGCTACGCCAAAGCGGATTGCCTCTCGAAGCGTCTTCTTGTTTTCGAGGGCATGGAGGATACCGGCCACCATGCTGTCGCCGGCTCCTACCGTACTTTTTTTCTCAACCGCCGGTGCACTCACGAAATATTGTTCTTCGGGACTGACCAGCCAGGCGCCTTCAGCCCCCATCGATACGACAATGATTTCGGCAAAACCATCCGAAATTGCCTGGCGGGCGGCATGAGGGATAGTCTCTTTGTCCAGCCACTCCACATTCAGCATTTTACAAAGCTCACCGATATTCGGTTTGATCATAAAGGCTTGCTTTCCTTTCAGGGCCTGCAGGGCGGAACCACTGGTATCCACAAGGCAACGGGCGCCGACTGTCGCCGCATTCTTCACGATCAAACCGTAAAAATAATCAGGCAGACCAGGGGGCAGGCTTCCGCTGGCCACGACAAAGGAAGGAGCAAATGAGCGGATCTGTTCGATCAGGGTCTTTATTGTGGATTCCCGCACTTCCCTGCCGGGGAAGACAAAGCGAAACTGCTTATTGGTGGAGGTTTCCAGAACAACCCAGTTCTCACGCGTTTCCTCACGTGTATCCACAGCGTGAAAAAGGATCTCCTCTTGTTTGAGCAGGGAACACAACATATTACCGTTGTGTCCGCCAGCAGGGAAGAGGGCCACCGATGGCGTTCCCAGTTTTTTCAGGGCCTTGCTGACATTGATGCCTCCGCCGCCCGGTTCATGTACAACTTCAGTACAACGGAGTTTGCTGTCGGGCCGGATATGCTCAACCTTTGCGCTTTTATCGATGCATGGGTTCAGGGTAATGGTCAGGATCATACAGGATCAGGTTAATGGGCCTCCAGCCAGTTTTTTCCTTCCCCGCATTCCGCAATAACGGGGACCTTATTGGGAAGCGGCAAAGCCAGCTGCATATGTTCAATGACAAGGGCTTTCAGTTCTTTCAATTCCGATTTAAGGGCATCGAATACAAGTTCATCATGCACCTGGAGCAGCATCTTGCTATTCATTTTTTCCTTCTTCATCGCGGTGTGTACACGCTGCATGGCGAGCTTGATCATATCCGCCGCGGTACCCTGTATCGGGGAGTTGATCGCATTTCGTTCGGCAAAACCCCGCACCGTGAAATTGGCGGAGTTGATGTCACGCAGCCAACGTTTCCGGCCCATCAGGGTTTCCACATACCCGTTTTCACGGGCAAAGTTGATCGTGTCATCCATGTATTTTTGAATGCCCGGAAATTGTTTTTTATAATTATCGATGATCTCTTTTGCCTCAGTACGGCTGATACCCAGGTTATCTGCCAGCCCGAAAGCACCCTGGCCGTAGATGATTCCGAAGTTCACACTCTTGGCTTTGTAACGCATTTCCTTGGTTACATCCTTTTCCTCCGTATTATACACCCGGGCGGCCGTTGCGGTATGGATATCTGTTCCATCGCGGAATGCCTTGCACATATTCGGATCCCCGCTGATGGCAGCGACGATCCGCAGTTCAATTTGTGAATAGTCGGCCGAGAGCAGTACATGCTTGCTGTCCCGGGGAATAAATGCTTTCCGGATCTCCTTTCCCCGTTCGGTCCGGACGGGAATGTTCTGGAGGTTTGGGTTGTTACTGGCCAGCCTCCCCGTAACTGCCACGGCCTGGCCATAAGTGGTATGCACCCGGCCGGTCCGGTGGTTGATAAGCTGCGGAAGGGCATCCACATAAGTGGACTTCAGTTTGGTCAGCTCCCGGAATGTCAGGATATCATCCACGATCGGGTTTCCCCGCGCTGCCAGTTTCAGCAATACATCCTCACCGGTTTGATATTGTCCCGTTTTTGTTTTCTTGGCCGAAGGATCCAGTTTCAGCTTGTCAAATAACACTTCGCCCAGTTGCTTGGGAGAGGCCAGGTTGAACCGGACACCAGCCTGTTTATACACACTTTCTTCTGCTATCCGCGCGTCTTTTTCCAGGGCTTTGGAATATTCATTCAGAAAATCCACATCCACTTTGATGCCCTCATACTCCATATCCACCAGCACTTTTACCAGCGGGTTCTCGACTTCTTCAAAAACTTTTTCCACTTCTTTTTCCTTCAGCAGGGGCACAAACACATTCTTCAACCGAAGGGTGATATCAGCATCCTCGCAGGCGTATTCCTTTACTTTTTCCACCTCCACATCCCGCATTGTACCCTGTGACTTGCCTTTTTTCCCGATAAGTTCTTCAATATGAACAGGCTCGTAACCGAGGTATTTTTCACTCAGCACATCCATGCTTCTTTTCCCATCGGGTTCGATCACATAATGGGCGAGCATGGTATCAAAAATCCGGCCGGCGGGTTCGATCCCATACCATTTCAGGATCAGCATATCATACTTGGTGTTTTGGCCGATCCAGGTTTTTTTTCGATCGGTAAACAGGGGCTCAAACAAGGACAGAATTTCCCTGGTCCGGGATTGATCCGCCGGGCAGGGGACATACCAGGCTTCGCCGGGTTTTACCGAAAAACTCAGTCCCACCAGTTCGGCTTCATTCGCATCAATGCCGGTGGTCTCGGTATCAAAACAGATCTCTTCGTGTTTCTTAAGTTCAATTACCAGTTTTTTTATCGCAGCATCCGTATCCGCCAGGGAATAATCATGGGGTGTATTGTGAATATTTTTATCAACCACCAGGGTTTCGGTTTCATCGTCTCCTGCATTTTGTTCCCCGCGTTTGGAGACGCTGTCGGCCGGCATCTTTGTCTCCGGTTCTCCGTTTCCGATGATATTGCCGAACAGGTCGGTTTGCACTCCCTGCGGGATCTCTTTTTCAACCACCCCACGGGAAGCCGTACCGATCGAAAAATCATCTCCCAGCAATCTTTTTCCCAGGGTTTTGAATTCCAGTTCGGCAAAAACCTGTTTCAACTTTTCCTTATCCCACTCCTTGAGTTTAAAATCCTCCACATGAAATTCTACGGGAGCGTTGGTAATGATGGTAGCCAGCTTTTTTGACAAAATGGCCATCTCTTTCCCCTTTTTCACTTTCTCACCCATGGCTCCTTTGATCTTGTCGGCATTGGCAAGGGCATTTTCCAGGGTGCCGTATTCCGCAAGCAGTTTTGAGGCTGTCTTTTCCCCGACACCCGGGATCCCGGGAATATTATCCACTGCATCCCCCATCATACCCAGCATATCCACCACCTGGTCGACCGATTTGATATTCCATTTAGCACAGACTTCTTCAGGGCCCATGATCTCCACATCATTTCCCTGGTAGGAAGGTTTGTAGATTTTTACTTTTTGGGAAACCAGCTGGCCATAGTCCTTGTCCGGCGTAACCATATATACTTCATAACCGGCTTTTTCCGCCTGTTTGCTCAGGGTACCGATTACATCATCCGCTTCAAACCCGTCTACGGCGATGATGGGGATGTTAAACCCTTCGATGATCTTTTTAATATCGGGAACAGCCGCACTGATGTCTTCGGGGGTTTCCTGCCTGTTGGCCTTGTAGTCTGCAAAATCAGTATGTCGTTCTGTCGGGGCCGAAGTATCAAAGCAAACCGCCATGTGGGATGGCTTTTGCTTGTTGATCAGTTCGAGCAGGGTGTTGGTAAAGCCGAACTGTGCATTGGTGTTCTTTCCTTTTGACGTGATCCGGGGATTTCGGATCAGGGCGTAATACGCCCTGAAAACAAGGGCAAAAGCATCGAGCAGAAAGACCTTTTTTTCCATGCCCCTAAGGTAAAGAAATCAACGGCAGGGGGGATTAAAGAAACAACCCCGGCTTCTCCCGTACGAATCGGGAAAAACCAGGGTTATGTTATGGGCAAGCGAAATCTTAGTTAATAGAAAGTTTCAGGGCAGCCGTATTGTTTTGATCGGCTTTTTGAGTATTGCTGATCGCAACGGTAGCTTTCTTGTCGGCAGGCCCGGGGGTTTGCTCCATGGGTCCGCCAAAAGCGGCTGTCTGTTGCTGGATGGATGCCTGGTCACCGGCAAAATTTACCGGGGCTTTGTCTTTGTGAATGAAGTTCAGGTAAAGGGCAAAGAAAAGCAGGTTAAAGGCAAAAAAGTTGGCGATTTTACGGACGCGTCTTTTCATAACTATTGGATTTTTCTGGTTTTTCGATGTTCCCCTCGGGGATAAGCCCGCAGGTATTTTTTGTTTGGATTCGATAGCTAAGATAGAACGCGGTCTGCCGCACAGCAAGTCAAGGGTATTGGTTTTTAATGAAATCGGGCACAAGTACTTGACCGGGACTCGTAAATCTACGAATCCCTACTTCTTCATTTCCGTTAATTGATTCTGCAGCCTGAACATCTCGTCCCGAAGCCGGGCTGCTTCCATAAAATCGAGGTCCCTTGCCGCTTTCTCCATGAGTTTCCGGATCCCGGCAATGGCCTTTTCGAGTTGGGGGATGGTCTTGAATTCGGGTTGTTCTTCCGCAGCAACGGTTACCAGGTCGCCCGAAGGAGCGATGGCATAGGGGTTTGCAGGGTCATATCCCTTGATATCCAGGACGGATGTCTGGGCGAACACATCTTGCGTGGTTTTGATGATGGTACGCGGGGTAATACCGTGTTCTATATTATAAGCGATCTGTTTTTCCCGGCGACGGTTTGTTTCGTCGATTGTTTTCTGCATGCTGTCAGTCATCTTGTCGGCATAGAATATAACCAGCCCATCCACGTTCCGGGCGGCCCGTCCCGCTGTTTGGGTAAGGGATTTTTCATTCCGGAGAAATCCTTCCTTGTCTGCATCCAGGATCGCAACCAGCGACACTTCGGGGAGGTCCAGCCCTTCCCGGAGCAGGTTTACTCCTACGAGCACATCGATCTTACCGAGCCTGAGGTCACGGAGAATTTCAACCCGTTCAAGGGTATCCACTTCACTGTGTATGTAACGGGATTTGATATTTATCTTATGGAGGTATTTGTCCATTTCCTCCGCCATCCGTTTGGTAAGCGTGGTTACTAATACGCGATCTCCCTTTGTGACTCGTTTGTCTATTTCATCCAGCAGGTCATCGATCTGGTTTACACTGGGACGGATCTCGATCGGGGGGTCAAGCAGGCCTGTGGGGCGCACTACCTGTTCCACCACCACCCCTTCGCATTTTTCCAGCTCGTAATCGTCGGGTGTGGCGGATACAAAGATGGTCTGGTTGGTAAGCGACTCGAATTCATGAAAATTCAGGGGACGGTTGTCCAGGGCCGAAGGAAGCCGAAAGCCATAATCCACCAGAACCAGCTTGCGGCTTCGGTCACCGCCATACATCCCGCTGACCTGGGGGATGGTCTGGTGGCTTTCATCCACCACCAGCAGGAAATCCTTTGGAAAATAATCCAGCAGGCAAAAAGGCCGGGTGCCGGGTTTTCGGCGGTCAAAAAACCGGGAATAATTTTCAATCCCGTTGCAGTAACCCAATTCGCGGATCATTTCGATATCATAGTTCACCCGTTCCGTGATTCGCTGGGCTTCAATATATTTTTGCTGGCTTTTGAAATACTCGGCCTGTGCCGCCACTTCATCCTGGATCTCATAGATCACCTGCTGTAAAATGTCTTTGGGCGCAACATAGAGGTTGGCCGGGAAGATGGCGGCGTTTTCCATCAGACCGATTCGTTTCCCGCGAACTACATCGAGGCTTTCGATCTCTTCGATCTCATCTCCAAAGAACGTGACCCGGTATCCGTAATCTACATAAGGGAGATTGATATCTACGGTATCACCCTTTACCCGGAATGTACCACGGTTAAAGTCGGTAGTGGTCCGGTTGTAAAGTGAATTGACAAGGGCATGGAGAAAGCCCTGGCGGGAAATGGTTTGCCCTTTATGGATGCGGATG
>JBMSNP010000001.1:0-106706 GCA_049421765.1 Chitinophagaceae bacterium | reverse complement strand
TAAAGCCCTGCACGCCGGGGCCAATCCTAAAAACGGATTGATGAAGGCCCTGGTATGTAACAGCGGGGAGGACTTTGGAAACCCAGGACCTGACTATACGTTTGGATTCGGGCGAGCCAATTTTATACGCGCGGAAGAAATGCTTTCTAATAACCGCTATGTCAGTGCAAACATTTCTCCCGGACCCGATCATACCATCCCAGTGAATGTTCCTTCCGGGACTGCTCTACTAAAAGTGATGTTGTATTGGTGCGATCCCCCGGCGGCTCCCGTGGCGGCCCAAACGCTTGTAAATAACCTGGACCTCACCGTGATTACCCCTTCGGCGGCAACAGTATTTCCCCTGATCCTGGATACTGTTCCTTCCCTGGTAAAGAATAACGCGTATAACGGGATCGACAATATTAACAATATTGAACAGGTGGTCATTAAGAACCCCCCGGCGGGGTCTTACACAATACACGTTTCGCCTACTGCTATCACCCAAAACCCTTCCCAGGATTATTTTATCGTCTACGACCTGGTTCCGGCAGGGACCTCACTCACCACGCCCATGGGTGGAGAAGCCTACCAGAAAGGAGAAAATGTTATGGTGCAATGGGATTCCTACGGCGATCCGGCGAACGAGTTTACTTTGGAGTTTTCTTCGGATAACGGGAGTAACTGGACCACACTACGGAACAATATTTCCGGTGACCGAAGACAGTATTTTTATACCGGGCCGAATGACTGGTTTGTGGTACCTGCCGTAACCACAGACCAGGCCCGTGTCAGGATCAGTCGGAACGGCACGGGTTTTAGCAGCACAAGCCTGCCCTTTGTCATCCATGATACATTGTTCTGCAGCCTGTCCGCGGTACAATGTGAGGGCTATTTTTCGATCGACTGGACCGCGGTACCCGGGGCTACCGGTTATGAGGTAATGATGCTGCAGGGTACGGAAATGAATGTCATTGCCACGGTTTCCCCGGCTACCCTTAACTATACTGTGGGCGGACTGAATAAAGACTCGGTTTACTGGATGTCCGTCAGACCCCTGATCGGCAGCAGCAACAGCCCCGGGAGAAGGGGGTTGGCCGTATCCAGGAAACCGAATAACGGCACCTGCGCCGGGAGTATTTCTGACAACGACATCAAACTTGATACCATTCTTTCGCCGGCCCGTTCGGGCAGGCTGCTGACCTCCACTGCCCTGGGAAACAGTGTGCCCGTTACCGTTAGGATCAGGAACCTGGATGATGCGCCAACACCGGGGAATATCAATGTGAGCTATACACTGAACGGGGGAGCCCCGGTCAACGAAGTGCTGGTGAACCCCTCGATTGCTGCCGGGGGAACACTGGTTCATACATTCGGTACCCCGTTGGACCTTTCGGCCGCAGGTATCTACATAATCGAAGTGAGCGTTTCCCAGGCAGGTGACCCGGTGACCTCAAATAACATGGTCTCAAAGATATGCAGGCAGCTGCCCAACCCGGCGATCAGCGGGATTGATTACCCGGCTGCGTTTTTGGATGATTTTGATGCCGCGCCTATTCAGTCCTCCCGTTTGCCATTGGTGGGGTTGACGGGACTGGATCGGTATGATTTTGTCAACTCCAATGACACCGGAAGGATCCGGACCTTCATCAATTCGGGTATGGCATATTCCGGTAACCGGTCCCTTACGCTAGATGGATTTATGTACAACCCGGCCGGTTATACCGATTCTTTGACCGGGACCTATCATCTCAGCGCCTTTAACGCCGCCACCGATGATATCCGCCTCGATTTCCGCTATAAGAACCATGGACAGGCAAGTCATCCGGCAAATAAAGTCTGGATTCGAGGGGATGACACACAAAACTGGGTGGAAGCCTATGACCTCGTGGCAAACCAGAACCCGGTTGACGGGTCCTATAAGTTTACCAGCAGTATCGAGCTCAGCGATCTTTTGCAGAATGCAGTCCCCGCACAGAATTTCTCCAGCAGTTTCCAGGTGCGGTGGGGACAATACGGAAAGCATATGGCCGCGGATGATTTCGGCGGGAGCGGGTATACGTTTGATGACGTGCGTCTCTACAAGGTAACGGATGACATGCAGATGCTGGCGATCGATACGCCTGTGGTGAACAGTTGCGGACTCTCATCCACCACACCCGTACGTGTGATCGTACGCAACAGCCGCAACAGTTTGGTGAATACCGTTCCGGTTATGTACCGCGTCAACGGTGGCGGCTGGGTCAATGAAAATATTCCCTCGATCCCGGCCAATGATACCGTTCAATACACATTCAGCACCCCGGCCGATCTTTCGGCGCCCGGAACCTATTTTATCGAAGCACAGGTTGACTATCCTTCGGATACCTATGATGTAAATGATACAACCAGTACGACGGTAACGAATACACCCGTGATCACGGTAACGGATGCAAATGCCTACCTCCAGGATTTTGAAATAGACAACGGGTACTGGTATACTACGGGAACCAGCTCCTGGGAATACGGAACCCCGGCTTCCTATAAGATAAACCGTGCTGCCAGCGGCAGCAGGGCCTGGAAAACCCGTCTGTCCGGGAATTATAATGATAATGAGGTTGCAATTCTCTACTCGCCTTGTTATGACATTTCAGCAATGACATCTCCATCGCTCAGTTTCAGCGTAGCACTGGATCTGGAGGATTGTGGCGGCTCGCTGTGCGACGGTGCCTATGTGGAATACTCCACTGACGGACGAACCTGGGCCCGGTTAGGGACCAACGGGCAGGGAACGAACTGGTACAATAAAGCGTATGGGGGAAATAACCTGTGGAGTGTGCAGAATTATCAGCGTTGGCATGTGGCCACTATTCCGTTGACAACGATTCCTGTTCCGGTTGCACAGCTGACGGCTCTCCGGTTCCGTTTTGTGGTTACGGCTGATCCGGCGGTGAACAGGGAAGGTATCGCTATTGATGATATTCATATTTACAGCAACCCCTACGGCATTTATGATCAAACCGGCCCCAGCCCTGTGGTAAACCAGGCCGCTGTCAGCGGAAGCGGGTGGTTTGATTTTAAAGAAGGTGTATCGAATAAACTGATCGCCTCTGTAAATCCGAACGGGCATAATATGGGAAGTACGGATGTACAGTCTTATATCCATACCGGGCCGGTCCGAACCAGCAATTTGCAGTATTACCACAATCGGAACATAACGATAAAGCCATCCAATGTAAACCTGGCAGATTCTGCAATGGTCCGGTTTTACTTCCTCGACAGCGAAACAGAGACCCTGATCAACGCAACGGGTTGCGGGATCTGTACCAAACCCACCATGGCCTATGAACTTGGAGTGACCAAGTACAGTGACCCTAATGATGCCAATGAAGACGGAACCCTGGCGAATAACAGCACTGGTATCTATCAGTTTATCCGATCTTCCAATACCCGGATCGTGCCTTTTGACAAGGGCTATTATGCCTCATTTAAAGTGAAGGACTTTTCCGAATTCTGGCTGAACAACGGGTGGCTGAACGGCATTACACCGCTGCCACTCAAATTGCTTTCATTCACCGCCCGAAAAACAGCGGGTGACCAGGTGATGCTGGAGTGGAGGACCACAGAAGAAGTCAACGTAAATCGTTTTGAAGTGGAAGTGGCGAAAGGGAATGCGGAATACCAGCTGAACCGGTTCAGCCCGGTGGGTCAATTACCCGCAAGCAATCAACCCGGGGAGCAACGCTATGTCATGCCCGATCTTGAGCCCAATAAAACAGGAGTTCGGTATTACCGGCTAAAGATGATCGACCAGGACGGATCCTTTACGTATTCACCGGTACGTCCCCTGAGCTTCACGGGAGGTATGGACTGGCAGGTATATCCAAATCCTTCAGAAGGGCTGTTCAACCTTGTTATCCAGGAAAATGAGGGGGCGGAAATTTCAGTAACAGTTTATGATGCAGCAGGGCGAGTGGTCCGTCGGCACACAATGATTGCCACCGGGTTTATCCAGAAATACCAACTTGATCTCCGGGGGAATGATATCGCCAAAGGACTTTACGTCGTGGAAGTGAAGGGTGAAAATAAAAACCGGGCTTTCCGGTTATTGAAGCAATAAAAAAACCGTCCCGGAATTCCGGGACGGTTATATTTTCCTGCTGTTTTACCAGCCTTGTTTTGCCACTCCGGCCTGGATAGCAGCCATTGCTTTCTCAGCTCCCATCAGGGTGGTCAGTTTGTTACCCTTGCCATCATGCCCCTGGGCCATATATGCTCCCTTTGCTGTTTTCGTGATAACAGCATCCAGCATTTCCACCCCTTTTTCCTTCGTTTTTACATTGTAGGCTGTAATTTTTACATCAGACATGGTCAATAGTTTTTGGTTAGTAAAAGTCAAATTTACCCATTTTAAGGCGGAGGGGCTGTGCAATAACCAATAAAAATGGTATAAAAATAAGGTAGAACCCCTTTTTTAAAATGGTTATCAATTAGTTATTGCTTCAAAGAACTTGTTTTTTCAAAAAAACATATTATGAATCCCGGGCAGTGATTTTGAAAAAAAAGACCGATGTATTTGGCTTATAACCATCGGATTAGCAGTTATTTTTTCAACTGATCATGATCATGTTCTTTACTGACGAAGCAAATCCAATTCAGGGGGTGCTAAGGCTTATATTGAGAGAAACAGCTTATTCATGTCGCCGGGGTTGACCACAAAGGAAGCCAGGACCCGGTTGGTCCGGGTGGGTTATAATGAACTTCCTTCCGCCAGGTCCAAAAACATCTGGAAAATCGTGGCGGAAGTCATGCGCGAACCTATGTTCCTGCTGCTGATCAGCTGTGCCTCCCTCTATATGATCCTGGGCGACTACCGGGAAGGTATCATCATGTTGATTACGGTCTGTATCATCATCATGATCACTTTCATTCAATACCGGAAAACGGAACGGGCACTGGAAGCGCTTAGAAATCTTGCTTCACCCAGGGCACTGGTTATCCGGGATGGGAAAGAGATTCGTATTCCGGGTCGTGAACTGGTCCCGGGTGATCTGATGATCCTGAATGAAGGTGACCGGGTTGCGGCCGATGCTGAATTGGAGGACACGGGCAATTTGGCGGTGGATGAATCATTATTGACCGGTGAATCGGTTGCCGTGGAAAAGATGACTGGTGACAATAAGGATGCTGCTAAAGTGTTTAGCGGTACGATGGTGGTACGTGGTTATGGTTTGGCCCGGGTAACTGAAACGGGGATTCATACCCGGTTTGGTACGATCGGGTTATCTCTGCAAGGGATCGGACAACAAGAAACACGTTTGCAGAAGGAAATGAAATCGCTGATCCGGAACCTGTTCCTGGGAGGGATAATCATCAGCATTCTGATAGTAGCACTCTATTACATGACCCGGGGCAACTTCATGCAATCGTTGCTGAACGGGCTTGCTGCTTCCATGGCCATCCTGCCCGAAGAATTTCCTGTTGTGCTGACCGTATTCCTGGCGCTCGGTGCCTGGCGGTTGTCGCGCAAGAATGTACTGACCCGGAAGCCTTCTGCAATTGAAACACTCGGATCGGCGACGGTCTTGTGCAGTGATAAGACCGGTACAATTACGCAGAACCGGATGAAAGTTGTAGAACTGTATGACGGAAATAGATTTTTTTCGGGTGCAGAGGGCTGCGAAGATCCGGAACAGGCGGCCCGCCTGCTCAGGGCAGCGCATCACGCTTCACCGGATAATTCCGTAGACCCGATGGAAATCGCCATTACGGAGTCTCACCGATATTTTAATCACCGGGATTCAGAAAATATGGAGTTGGTCAAGGAATATCCCTTTAGCCGGGAATCCATGTCCATGAGCCGGGTGATGCGTTCTGGTCCGGGGCTGGCGAATTCGGTATTTGCCAAGGGCGCCCCGGAAAAGATTTTCCGTTTATGCCGGTTATCCGCTGAGCAAAAAGAAAAACATTTGCTGGCCGTGAAACAGATGGCGGAAAAGGGATACCGCGTGCTTGCGGTTGCCAGTGCTTCCGGAGTCTCAGAGGCTCTGCCCGAGGATCATTCGGAGTTCCGGTTTGAATTGGACGGTCTCATCGGGCTTACGGATCCGGTCAGACCGGAAGTTCCCCAGGCAATCCGGGATTGCCAGGCCGCAGGGATCAAGGTTATCGTGATCACAGGGGATTACCCCATTACAGCACGTTGTATCGGGAAGCAGATCGGTTTGCCTGAATCTGCTAAACTGATGACCGGAGCTGAACTGGATAAAATGAGCGATGAAGCCCTGCAGCAGGAAATCTCCAAAGTGAGCATATTCGCCCGGGTCGTTCCCGAACAAAAATTAAGGATCGTCAGTGCTCTGCGGTCAAACCGGGAGATCGTTGCCATGACCGGCGACGGAGTAAACGATGCCCCGGCATTGAAGGCAGCGGATATCGGGGTAGCGATGGGAAACAAGGGTACCGATGTGGCCCGGGAGGCTTCCGCCCTGGTGCTGCTCGACGATAATTTTACATCGATCGTTTCTGCGATCCGGTTGGGACGCCGGATATTCGATAACCTCCAAAAGGCGATGAACTATATCCTGGCGATCCATATTCCCATTATCGGCCTCACCCTGCTCCCTGCATTCTTTCCATCGCTGCCCGTTATCATGATGCCCCTGCATATCATTTTCCTGGAGTTGATCATCGATCCGGTCTGTTCGGTTGCGTTTGAAACGGAAAAGGAAGAAAAAAACATCATGGATCGCCCCCCGCGGCCGCCACAGGAAAAGTTTTTCGGACTGAACAGGATATTGGGAAGTATAATGAGCGGATTTTTATTGCTCGGTATGGTGCTTTTTGTGTATTTCCTGTCACGCGGGGAAGGCCACTCAGACGGGGAAGTAAGGGCTATCACTTTCTCCTCGCTTATTATCGGAAACATCCTACTGATCCTTACCAACCTGTCGAAGACCCGTACAGTGGTTGAGGTGATAGCTGAGAAAAACTTTGTCGTACTAGGTCTGCTCACTGGGGCAACGGCCATGTTGGCAGGGGTGATCTTTCATCCTTACCTCAGGGATCTGTTCAGTTTTGAATATCCGGGAACCGGACATTTCCTTCCGGCCTTGGGTGCTTCATTGGTCATGGTCTCGGTGCTGGAAATCATCAAACTGGTAAAAAGACTGAAGTCCCCCGTTAAATGAAATCGTTAGTATAGAATTTTGCAGGGAAAATCAACCACGTGAGAAGTTATACATCCAGTTTGGCATACTTGGCATGGCTCTCGATAAATTCTCTCCGAGGAGCCACTTCATCGCCCATCAGCATGCTGAAAACCCGGTCGGCTTCCGCAGCGCTTTCAATCGTAACCTGTTTTAAGGTGCGGCTGTCGGGATTCATCGTGGTATCCCAAAGCTGATCAGCGTTCATTTCTCCCAGACCTTTGTATCGTTGTACATTGACGGAATCATCTTTCCCGGCACCGATTTTTGCAATCAGTGCCTTGCGCTGTTCTTCATTCCATGCATAAGCCTGATCTTTTCCTTTTTTCACAAGGTATAACGGGGGTTGGGCAATGTAAACATAACCCTGCTCCACGAGGGCGGTCATATACCGGTAGATAAAGGTCAGGATCAGGGTGGCGATATGGGAGCCGTCCACATCGGCATCGGTCATGATGATCAGCTTATGGTAGCGAAGTTTGCTGAGATCAAGCGCTTTTGGATCTTCCGCGGTGCCGATCTTGACTCCGAGTGCCGTAAACATGTTCCGGATTTCCTCGTTGTCATAAATTTTGTGCTCCATGGCTTTTTCCACGTTCAGGATCTTACCACGCAAGGGAAGAATGGCCTGGAAACTCCGGTCTCTTCCCTGTTTGGCCGTACCGCCGGCGGAATCACCCTCAACCAGGAAAAGCTCGCAGCGTTCCGGATCGCGGTCTGAACAGTCGGCCAGTTTGCCGGGCAATCCCCCGCCCGTCAGGACGGATTTCCGCTGCACCAGTTCCCTGGCTTTCCGGGCGGCCGCCCGGGCCTGCGCGGCCAGTATGACTTTATTGATGATGTTTTTTGCGTCTTTTGGATTTTCCTCCAGGTAGGCGTCCAGTACCTTGGAGACGGTGGTGTCCACCACACCCATCACTTCACTGTTGCCCAGTTTGGTCTTGGTCTGACCTTCAAACTGTGGTTCAGGTACTTTCACACTGATGATGGCGCTTAATCCTTCCCGGAAGTCGTCTCCCTCAATTTCCACTTTCGCTTTTTCGAAAAGGCCGTTTTTATCACCATAGCTCTTAAAGACCCGGGTCAACGCCCTGCGGAAGCCTGCCACATGCGTACCCCCTTCGATGGTGTTGATATTATTGACGTAAGAATAAATATGCTCGCTATAGCTGTCGTTGTAGTTCAGGGCTACTTCCACCGCCACATTTGTTCCCGTGTCCAGTCCTTCCACGAACAGAACTTTCGGGATCAGGGCATTTCGGCCGGCCGACTGGTCCAGCATTTCGACGAATTCAACGATCCCGCCTTCGCTGTAAAAATCTTTTTTATAAGGCTCATTGTTTTCGGTTATTTCACGGGTGTCGGTCAGGCTGATCCGGATCTTCCGGTTCAGGTAAGCGAGTTCACGCAGCCGGCTTTCCAGGATATCCCGGTTATAGACCGTGGTCAGAAAAATCGAAGCATCAGGCCAGAACCGGACCTGAGTACCTGTTTTGTCGCTGGTACCCGTTTCCCGGACCGGGTATTGCGGAACCCCGGTGTGGTATTCCTGTTCAAAAGTTTTTCCTTCCCGGTTAACGGTCACCAGGAGTTTTGAACTCAGGGCGTTCACGCAACTGACACCCACGCCATGCAGCCCGCCGGAAACTTTATAGGATCCCTTGTCAAACTTACCCCCGGCATGGAGCACTGTCATAACCACTTCCAGGGCGGATCGTTTTTCCTTGGCATGCATGCCGGTCGGAATACCACGGCCGTCATCCTCTACCGTTATGGAGTTGTCTTCGTGAATGGTTACCTGGATATTCTTACAGTATCCGGCAAGGGCCTCGTCGATGGAATTGTCCACGACCTCATAAACAAGGTGGTGCAGGCCTTTGACTCCGATATCCCCGATATACATTGCGGGGCGTTTCCGAACCGCTTCCAATCCTTCCAGGACCTGGATACTGTCTGCCCCGTAACTGCCTGTCTGAGCGGGGGTTTTTGCTTTGATTTCTGTACTCATAAACTGGATAAAATCCGCACTGAAAAAATGGAAAATATATAACGTACAAATGTACTGAAATAGACCCGGCCGGCCCGGAATTCGGCCCCTTTTTTTGGGCGATTTTTACAGGGGAAAAAGCAATAAAAAATGCCCCGGAAGAGGCATTTGAAAAATGTACCGGAATGAGTCCCGGGCAGGCTATTTCTTGACTATCTGGGCAACCAGGTCGGCTTCTGCACAAACCTTATTTCCGACATATGCGGTACCCTTCATTTCACAAATACCCCGGCGGATCGGTGCGGACAGCTCCATTTTCAGGAGCAGGGTATCTCCCGGCCGTACCATGTGTTTGAATTTGCAGTTATCGATTTTAAGAAAATAGGTGTCGTATTGCCCGTTTCCGCTAAGATTGATGGCCAGGATCCCCCCGCACTGTGCCAATGCTTCGATCTGTAATACGCCGGGCATTACCGGGTTGCCCGGAAAATGCCCTGTAAAAAACCACTCGTTAAATGTCACATTCTTGATCCCTACAATATGGGTGTCGCTCAGTTCAATGATCTTGTCGACCAGGGCGAAGGGAAACCGATGGGGAAGTGTTTTTTCAATAAACTGCTGATCGTAGATCGGCGGCTGGTTGGGATCATAAACCGGTACACCCCGCGTGTGTTTGTTCTTTTTGATGTACTGTTTAATTTTTTTGGCGAACTCCACATTGGAACTGTGCCCGGGCCGGTTGGCAATGATCCGCCCTTTGATGGGGTAACCGATCAGGGCCAGGTCCCCGATCACATCCAGCAGTTTGTGACGGGCCGGCTCATTGGGAAAGCGGAGTTCAAGGTTGTTCAGGTACCCTTCGCTTTTTACCTCGATCTTGTCCTTTTTAAAAATTTTGCTCAGGCGGGTCATTTCCTTCTTGTCGACCGGCTTGTCCACGATCACGATCGCATTGTTTACATCTCCTCCCTTGATCAGGTTGTTATCGATCAGCATTTCCAGTTCATGCAGGAAGCAAAAAGTCCGGCAAGGGGCTATTTCATCCCGGAAATTCCGGAGGTGTTTTAGGCCGGCATGCTGGGTGCCCAGTACCGGGGAATTGAAATCAATCAGGGTGGTTACCTGGTATTCCATGGACGGCATGGCCACCATTTCTACCCGCTTGACCTCATCGTAATGATAAATATTTTCGTCGATGCTGTACCAGATCTTGGCGGCATCCTGTTCTACCACACCAGCCTCTTCGATGATCTCAACAAAAGGCTGGGAACTGCCGTCTATGATCGGGATCTCAGGGCCGTTCACTTCGATCAGGCAGTTATCGACCCCCATCCCAACCAGGGCTGCCAGCACATGTTCCACCGTACTCACTTTGGCCCCCTTGATTTCGAGGGTGGTGCCCCGGCTAACATCTGTCACAAGATCACAATCAGCCCGGATAATGGGTTGGTTCGGAAGATCGATCCGCTGGAACTGGAATCCGAAACCGGGGGCAGCCGGGTTTAGTGTCAGATCGGCCATCACACCGGTATGCAAACCCGTACCGGAAATGCTCACTGATTTTTTAAGCGTGTGTTGCTTGTCGGGGTTGAAGTGAGGCGAGGTAATGCCTACAGGATTATTCTTGTTTTCCGAAGTGGTTATCATGCAGCAAAGATAAGCGAATCGCAAATGTACGGATACCCGGGGCTATGCTGATAATCATGAGGCTTACTGCTCAGAATCATGGTGCAGGGCGGCTCCGGGGCAATATCTTAACAGGTGAAAAACCTCCGATTTTATACTAAAAAAGGTCGTATGAAAAAGTATTTTTTACCGCTACTGCTTTGGGTCGGTTCCGCCGCGGCTCAATCATGGACCAAACAGTATGATTTTGTGGACGATTGTGTGTGCGGACTTGCCAAGGTCAGTAAGGAAGGAAAGTTCGGGTATGTCTCCAAAGAAGGTAAACTGATCGTACCGCTTGAATATGATGAGGCATTTGCTTTCAGCGAGGGTTTCGGGGCGGTGCGCAAGGGAAGCAAATGGGGGTATCTCGACAGCACTGGGAAGGTGATGACTGAGCCGATTTACGAGGATGCCGCTTCTTTTCATGAGGGGTTTGCTGCCGTACGAAAAGGAGGGCACTACGGGTTTCTGAACCGAAGTTTCGAGTTGGCGATCCCCTGCATTTATTCCATGGCGGGCAGGTTCTCCGAAGGTCTGGCCGCGGTGTCGAACAGCAAGGACCAGTGGGGGTATATCAGCAACTCCGGTAAGCTGGTGATCGGCTATTCATTCACTTTTGCCGATGCTTTTGTAGACGGAATGGCCCGGATCATGAAAGGGTCTTCCATGAAATACATTGACCCCTCGGGGAAGGAAGTCAGGGAGTAATCCCATCAAAAGATGTGAAAAAGGGGGTTAACTGATTTTTTCCCCCAGCATCTGCCTGACCAGGGCTTCAAGTTCCTTCACCCGCTTTTCCAGTTCGGGGAGGGTACGGGCTGCAGCCTGGCTGCGTAAGGCAGAGGTATAATCAAAGGCGGGTGATCCGGTAACAGCTTTACCGGGTTCGATCGATTTACTGACCCCGCTCTGGGCATTCACTTTCGCGCCATCCCCGATCTGGATATGACCCACGATTCCTGCCTGGCCTCCGATCATCACTCCGTTTCCGATCTTGGTACTTCCACTGATCCCTGCCTGGGCAGCGATTACCGTACTGTTTCCGACCTCCACATTATGTGCGATCTGGATCAGGTTATCCAGTTTGGCACCGCTTTTTATCAGGGTTGAACCCATGGTGGCCCGGTCGATCGTAGCGTTGGCACCGATCTCCACCTGGTCTTCGATCACCACGTTCCCGATCTGGGGTACTTTTTTGAAACTTCCGTCCGGCTGATGCGCAAACCCGAATCCATCGCTGCCGATCACCGATCCGGCATGGATCGTGACATGGTTGCCGATCCGGCAACCATGATAGATTTTCACTCCCGGATGCAGGATACAGTGATCGCCGATGACCACATTATCCCCGATATAAACCTGCGGATAGATCTTGCTGTGATCTCCCACTTTTACCTGTTCGCCCAGGTAAGTGAAGGCCCCGATGAAAACCTGTTGCCCGATACTGGCCGTCGGGGCGATAAAGCTGGGTTGCTGGATACCGGTGAGCTGCTGCTGCATGATCTCCTGGTATTTCCCCAACAGCGTGGCAAAAGCACTATAAGCATCGGGTACGCGGATCAGGGTCGCTTTTACAGGGTGTTTGAGTTCAAATCCCTCATTCACTATGATAACTGAGGCAGCGGTCCGGTAGAGATAATCCTCGTACTTTGGATTGGCGAAAAAAGCCAGTTGCCCCGCCCGGGCCTCTTCAATCTTGCCAAAGGAGGTAACTGTAACAGCGCCGTCACCCTCTACTTTTCCATTAATCAACAGCGCTATTTGTGAAGCGGGGAATTGCATGTAGTAATACTTTGCGCTTGAAGTCCTTCGCCCCGGGCAACCGGTCTGTTCAGGACCCGCCACGAGATGCATCTGGCTCTAAGCTATCTCATATAACAAATATAATGTTTTCTGACAGCGCCACTCAGGTTATGCTGAACCAGTGCGTTATCAACTTGTGAAATGTCCTTGATCATACCGTCCTTGAACAGGATATGGATCCGTTCGTCTCCCGGGTCATAGGTGGTGTTGCTGGCGACTCCGGTAAAAGCAAAATAGGCCGCCTCTTCCGGGGTGATACCCAGCCGCACAGAGGCCTCTTGTTTTTTTTCTTCAAGAAGCTGCGGGTCAAATGGCTCAGCCTGCAGTTTTACTTTCAGCAATTTTCGTTCCACCAGGAAACGGCAGAGTGTGGACAGGACCCGGTCGTTGTGAAATTGCCAGGATTTTACGGCTCCCATTACATCGTGATCGTCCAGCTGACAAAAGGCAAAAAGCCAATCCGGGGTCTCACCAAGGGGGCGGGCGCCTCTTTCAAGGAACCTGTTCAGGAAGTCGGAAGGGCCCCGGGCCCCTGTTTCCACAGCTCGGTGCAGGATTTTTTGCAGCATTTTTTCGGCACACAATACAGTCTTGTGCAGGTATACCTGCCAGTACATCAGGCGCCGGCTCAAGAGGAATTTTTCGATCGAATAAACCGCTTTCTCTTCCACAACAAGCTGACCGTCCCAAACGGCAAGCATCTTTAGGATCCGGTCATACCCGATCACACCCTCGGCCACCCCGGTAAAAAAACTGTCCCGGTTCAGGTAATCCATCCGGTCCACATCCAGTTGTCCGGATACCAGCTGACTCAGAAATTTTTTGGGGTGTTTCCCGGTAAAGATGGCAATGGCCGTATCCAACTGACCCCCGGTTTCCCTGTTCAGCTGTTCCATCAGCAGCAGCGATATCATTTCGTGCCGGACATCCCGGATGAGTTCTTCCTCCAGGGCATGGGAAAAGGGTCCGTGCCCCGCATCATGTAACAGGATGGCGACTTTGGCGCCCTGCTCCTCATCGGGCGTGATGCTGATGCCTTTGCTTTTTAATTCCGCCAGTGCGACACACATCAGGTGATATGCGCCCAGAGAATGATGCAGTCGGGAATGAACAGCCCCGGGGTACACGAGATGGGCAAATGCCATTTGATGTATATTACGCAACCGCTGGTATACAGGGTGGGAGATGATGTCGAGGATCAACGGATCATCAATGGTAATAAAACCATATACCGGGTCGTTGATAATCTTGCGGACAGTGGACATTGTTGCTGTTTTGTTAAGGCAGGAAAGCAAAAGTACAAACCGCAGGCTTAATAAGCTATTTTTGAAGACCAGCCTTCACCCCGTCATGTTTCACCGGAAACCGGCGGACAAACCTGAAATCAGCATATGGCCATAGCAAAAATTATTTGGGTGGATGATGAGATCGAAAGCCTACAGTCGCAGAAACTTTTCCTGGAGAACAAGGGCTACGAGGTTCAGACCTTCACGAACGGATTTGATGCAATTGATTATGTAAAGGAAAACCCGGTGGATGTAGTGCTGATTGATGAAAGCATGCCCGGGATCACAGGCCTGGAAACACTGGCCAAGATCAAGGAAGTGAACCAGTCACTCCCCGTGGTGCTGATCACCAAGAATGAAACAGAGAACCTGATGGATGAGGCCATCGGCTCACAGATCAGCGATTACCTGATCAAACCGGTCAATCCGAACCAGGTTTGGCTGAGCCTGAAAAAGATCATCGACAACAAACGGCTGGTCGCGGAGAAAACCACAACCGCCTACCAGCAGCAGTTTCGCAACCTGTTCATGGCGCTTAACAGCAATCCTGATTACAACGAATGGATGGATATCTATAAAAAGCTGGTGTATTGGGAACTGGAGATGCAGAAAAGCGACAGTCCGGAAATGCAGGAGGTCCTGCAAAGCCAGAAGGGAGAGGCCAATACGGAGTTCTTCAAGTTTGTGGCCCGGCATTATGCACAATGGGTTTCCCCGAAAAGCACAGACGGGCCCGTGATGAGCCACACACTTTTTAAATTCAAAGTGCTTCCCCATCTCGAAAAGGGCACGCCTCTTTTCTTTATCCTGATCGACAACCTCCGTTTCGACCAGTGGAAAGCCATTCAACCTATTTTTTCGGAAAGCTTCCGGATCCTTGAAGAAGACAGTTTCTACAGCATCCTGCCTACCGCCACGCAGTATGCAAGGAATGCAATCTTCGCCGGCATGCTTCCGCTTGATATCGAGAAAAGATTCCCCGTGCAATGGAAGAACGATGATGAGCAGGGAGGAAAAAACCTGCACGAGGAAGAATTCTTCAGGGCCCAGTTGAAAAGCCTTGGACACTCCGACCTGCGGGTATCTTATACCAAAGTGGTCAACAACCAGGCGGGTCTCGACCTGGTCAACAATATCCACAACCTTCTGAACAATGACCTGAACGTGATCGTCTACAATTTTGTCGATATGCTCAGCCATGCCCGTACCGAAATGGAAGTACTCAAGGAACTGGCCGGGGATGAAATGAGCTATCGCAGCATCACGACTTCCTGGTTCGAGCATTCCCCGCTTCACCAGGCACTGAAAAAGATCGCTGACAAAAACATCCGGATTGTACTGGCCACAGACCACGGGAGTGTTCGCGTAAAAAGCCCGTATAAAGTAGTGGGAGATAAGCAAACTACCACAAACCTGCGGTATAAGCACGGCCGGAACCTGAATTATGAGCCCCGGGAAGTACTGGCTTTCCGTGATCCGCGGGAAGCGGGATTGCCGGTTCCCACTGTCAACTCCTCCTATATTTTCGCCAAGGAAGACGGATTCCTTTGCTACCCGAATAATTATAACCATTACGTGAACTATTACCGTAATACGTTCCAGCACGGCGGGATCAGCCTTGAGGAAATGATCGTTCCAGTCATTAAAATGCAGAGCAAATAAAACGGAGGGGGGCGGATTGCCGGAAACCGGATTTTTCCGTGCGTGAACGCGTTGTGGAAAACATACACCGGAGTAACCGCATCATAACAGACCCGAGTCTTAATTTTGCCTGCAGTCCTATTCATTTACCCAGACCATTCGTTTAGATGAAATACACGCAAACCACATTGGATCATCTGGAAGAGATTCCACGGGAAGCCGGCTATGTACTCCGCTATGAAAGGGGGACTTTCCAAAGCGGATATTGTATCCTCGAGCAAAAGAAAGTGGTCGTGCTGAACAAATTCCTGCAAACCGAAGGCCGGATAAATACACTGCTGGAACTGATTCCCCAGCTGGATATCCAACCTGCGGAACTGACTCCCTCGTCTGCCAAACTTTATGCAGAAGTTGTTGCCAGGTTCGAAACGGAAGGTCCCCGATAATAGGTTGAGCCCCTGTCTGTGGTTTTTCAATTCCTCTATGGTTTGTTTCATGGGATATTTTTAAACATCCACTTTGGGGGTGTATTACCACGCTATTCATTCACCCGTCCTCTTTCACGAATTTACCTGTTAACTTTACCTCATGACCTGCCCGCCTATCACCATAACTTTTTTAGGCACCGGTACCAGCAGCGGCGTGCCCATGATCGGTTGTGATTGTGAGGTATGCTTATCTCCCGATCCGAAGGACAACCGGTTGCGGTCAAGTATCCTGGTCCGGTCGGCTCAAACAACACTGGTAGTGGATACCGGCCCTGATTTCCGTTACCAGATGCTCCGGGAGAAAGTGAAACATCTTGATGCGGTACTCTTCACTCATCCCCATAAAGATCACCTGGCTGGGTTGGATGATATCCGGGCATTTAATTTCTTCACCCGACGGCCCATCGATATTTACGCGGATTCCTGGACAGAAGAAGCGGTACGGCGCGATTTTCATTATGCATTCAGCGATACCAAATACCCGGGAATCCCCGAATTGAACATGATCTCCATTGCCTCGGACCCCTTTCTGGTGGGAGACATTCCTGTCGTTCCGGTACAGGTCTGGCATATGAAAATGCCCGTTTTGGGTTTCCGCTTCGGGAAATTCACCTATATCACGGACGCCAACCGGATCGAGGAGTCCGAAAAAGACAAGATACGGGGCAGTGAAACCCTTGTTCTGAATGCCCTGCGAAGGCAACAGCATATTTCCCATTTTACCCTTGAGGAGGCGATTGACATGGCCCGAGAGTTGAAAGTGCCCGAGGCATATTTTACCCACATTTCTCATCAGCTTGGACTGCACCAGGTCATTGAGTCTGAGCTCCCGGAAAATATGCACCTGTCCTATGACGGTCTGACACTTTCTTTTAAATAAATAGGATTGTGATAATTTTTTACACTAACAGTTGTTAGTTTTATCGGATTTCCTGTAACTTGCACCTGCCTCTAATGATTGCTTGCGGTTTTTGCTTATGTATCCATAGGCCGGATACCGCAAATGCTTGCCATCCCCTGGAGGCCCAAGGCTGTGCCACCCCCGAAAGGAGTGGCACAGTTATTAAATCAACATCCAAGCAGATCATTATATGAATTTTCAGTCATCAGAGCTGACTCAGCAGGTAGCCCAGACAGCGAGGGATTTTGCACAACAGCATATCAAACCGGACATGATGGTCTGGGACGAAAGCCAGGAATTTCCCTTACAGGTTTTCAAGGAAATGGGAAAGCTCGGGCTGATGGGTGTTTTGGTACCCGAAGCTTACGGTGGAGCCGGTTTGTCCTATTTCGAATATAAAGTTATCATCGAAGAAATAGCAAAAGTTTGCGGTTCGGTCGGGTTGAGTCTGGCCGCACATAATTCTTTATGCACGGGTCATATCCTGTCTTTTGGAAATGAGGAACAAAAGAAGAAATGGCTGCCAAGACTGGCGACGGCCGAATGGATCGGAGCCTGGGGACTTACGGAGGCGAATACAGGAAGTGATGCGGGCAATATGCGCTGTACGGCGGTTAAGGAGGGAGATGGATGGATTCTCAACGGAACCAAGAACTGGATCACTCACGGGAAGAGCGGGGATGTGGCTGTGGTGATCGCCCGTACCGGTGAGCCCCGGACCCGTAATAATTCTACGGCTTTTGTGGTGGAAAAAGGAACGCCCGGGTTCAGCGCCGGGAAAAAAGAAAACAAGCTGGGCATGCGGGCCAGCGAAACGGCAGAGATGGTCTTTGAAAGTTGCCGTATCCCGGATGGAAACAGGCTTGGAGAAGTGGGAGAAGGGTTTAAACAGGCAATGAAAGTGCTGGACGGGGGCCGGATATCGATCGCCTCCCTGTCGCTTGGGATTGCAAAGGGGGCTTATGAAGCAGCGTTGAAATATTCACAGGAACGATATCAATTTGACCAGCCGATTTCTAATTTCCAGGGCATCTCGTTCAAACTTGCTGATATGGCGACCGAGATCGCCGCGGCCGAACTGCTTATCTGGCAGGCCTGTGACCTGAAGGAAAGGGAACTTCCGATGACCCGTGAAGCCGCGATGGCAAAATATTATGCCAGTGAAGTGGCGGTAAAAGTAGCTAATGATGCCGTCCAGGTTTTCGGGGGTTATGGCTATACCAAGGATTTTCCGGTTGAAAAATATTACCGTGACGCCAAACTCTGCACCATCGGCGAGGGAACTTCGGAGATTCAGAAACTGGTGATATCCCGGGAGGTGCTCCGAAACTGATCGACCGGTGAAACTGCTACCTCACTTCCTGCATTTCCACCAACTTCCGGTAAAACCCATTCTGTGCAAGCAACTGTTCGTGGCTGCCACGCTCCACTATCTTTCCTTTTTGCAAAACGATGATTTCATCCGCATGACGGATCGTACTCAGCCGGTGTGCGATTACGATACTCGTCCGGTTCTGCATCATATTGTTGATGGCATCCTGCACCAGCCTTTCACTTTCAGTATCCAGGGATGAAGTCGCTTCATCCAGGATCAGGATCGGGGGATTTTTCAGTACGGCCCGGGCAATCGTAAGCCTTTGTCGCTCGCCCCCGCTGAGCCGTGTGCCCCGGTCGCCTGTATTACTTTCATATCCACCCTCTTTTTTTACAATAAATTCATGGGCATTGGCGATTTTGGCTGCTTCGATGATCTGGTCCAAGGTAGCTCCAGGCTGACCAAGCGCGATATTATGTGCGATCGTATCATTAAATAGGATCGGTTCCTGTGTAACAATGCTCATCTGGCTGCGCACTGATTGCAGGGAATAATCCCGGATATTCACGCCATCAATCAGCACTTCACCGGATGTTACGTCATGGAAACGGGGAACCAGGTCGGCCAGGGTTGACTTACCCGCTCCCGATGAACCCACAAGGGCCACGGTTTTTCCCTTCTCGATCGTCAGGTTGATATCGTCGAGGATCAGGATATCTTCATAGGCAAAGCGGACATTCCGGAACTCAATCTTTGAAGTAAAGTTTGTCAACTGCCGTCCCCCGGGGTTGTCATCCACCGTTACGGGGGTTTTAAGTATTTCCTCAATCCGGGAAATGGCAGCGGCTCCTTTCCGCATATTGCTGAATGATGTGGACAGCGATTTGGCGGGATTGATGATATTGTAAAATATTCCCAGGAAACCGAGAAAGGCGGAAGCTTCAAGCAGTTCTCCCCGTAGTACGAGCCGGCCGCCATAATACAATACCAGGGTGAAAAGCAACACACCCATCACTTCTGAAAGCGGTGAAGCCAGGTCCCTCTTGTATACGATATGGTTCTTGGCCCGGAGCAGTTCGTCGCTGGTTTTGAGAAATTTTGCCCGGAGCAGGTTTTCAATATTAAATGCTTTGATCACCCGGAGTCCCCCCAGGGTTTCTTCCAGTATTGAGAAAGTTTCCCCGCTCTTCCGGGCCACTTCCTGCGAATGACGTTTCAGGGATTTGGTGATCCGTCCGATCACCAGTCCGAGAACCGGGATCAGGATCAGGATAAAAAGAGTCATTTGTGCGCTGATGAGAAAAAGCACGGTCAGTGTTACAATGATCGTCATCGGATCGCGGATCCACCCTTCCAGGGTGCCCACGACCGATCCCTCCACTTCACCCACGTCGTTTGACATCCGGCTCATCAGGTCGCCTTTCCTTTTTTCATTGAAAAAACCGATCGGGAGCCGCAGCATTTTCTCATAGAGATCTTCCCGCAATTGGTTTACCACCCGGTTTTTCAGCGGATTCAGGACCACATATGACAGGTACAGGAAGAAGTTTTTCAGAATGATGAAACCCATCAGCAGCATACAGATAAATCCCAGAGTTTTGACGGGGCCGAAAAGATCCAGCGAGTTGTTCAGCTGCCTGTTGATGAACTGAATGACCATATTATTGGTGTCCGTGGTCATCCCTTTCCCGGTAAAGATCAGTTGCAGGAAGGGCATCAGCATCCCCATGGACACAATGGAAAAAAGGATACTCAGAAGGATAAACAGGAAGTACAGGAATATCTTTCCCTTATAGGCTCCGAGGTAGGTGAAAATCCGCGCGTATTGTTTCATGCAAATTGCTTCTGCTGCAAAGCAGCAAAGTAACTAAATTTACAGCGCCTCCCGATGGGAATCTCCCGGGGAGACCCCTAACCGTTAAATGGCAGGATCGTATGGAAGAAGGTAAAAGACAAAAACAGATCGCCGGGCTCCTGAACGAAGAGATGAATACCATCTTTCAGCGGCTCGGATTGAACATGATAGATGGGGGGATGGTTTCCATTTCTTCGGTGAAAGTGACCCCGGATTTGCTTGAGGCCCGGTTTTACCTGAGTTTTTTCCAGGTCCGCGACGTTGAAGCGGCCCTGCACCGGATTGGCGACCGCCATCATGAAATCAAAAAGGAGCTGGCCGCCCGTGTACGACACCAGCTGCGCAGCATTCCGGTGCTGAAATTCTTTCGCGACGACACCCTCGATCATGTTTTCAAGATGGAGGAGATCTTCCGGAAGATCAGTAATGAAAAGAAGGATCAGCCGGAATAATCAACCGGCGCCATCGTCAATAACCCGTTAAACAATCAATCGATCCCTTGCATTTTCTTTTTGCCTGGCGTTATTTCAAAGCAAAAAAGTCCACCAATGCCATCAACATCATTGCCTGGACCAGTGTGGCGGCGATCATGTTCGGCACCGCGGCGCTGATCCTGGTATTGAGTGTATTCAACGGGTTTGAAGGATTGGTCAAATCGCTTTATTCTTCTTTTTATACGGATCTCAAGATTACCGCGGCTACCGGAAAAACCATGACCGTCACCCCGGGTCAGCTCGACAAGTTGAGATCGGTGAAGGGGATTCGCATTTTTTCACGGATGGTTGAGGAAAAGGCCCTGGTTCAGAACGGGGAATACCAGTCAGTGGTTTACTTAAAGGGGGTGGATCCCGAATACCGGTATACCACGGGTGTAGCCGATCACCTGGTTAACGGATCCTATGAACTGGGGGATGAATCTGTTCCGAAACTTATTCTTGGCGCCGGGGTGGAAAACGCGCTGGGGATCGTGGCCGACAGAAACATATATATCCTCAAGATCTATCTTCCCCGCCGGAATGAAACGGAACAGATCAACCTGCTGGAGGATATCAGCAACGATACGATCCGTACCTCGGCGGCCTTTCTGATCCAGCAGGATTTTGACAACAAATACGGGATCACCAATATCGGGTTTGTAAAAAAGGCATTAAAACTCGCCCCTGATGAATACAGCGGCATCGAGATCGCGCTGAAGGATCCCCGGGAGACAGAAAGGGTCCGGAAATCGGTTGAAGCCATTTTCGGATCAGGTTATCGGGTGCAAAATAAATATGAACAAAACAGAAGCCTGTATGCGGTAATGAATGTGGAACGCTGGGCGATCTATGGCATCTTCTGCCTGATCATGATCGTGGCGGCTTTTAACATGATCGGGGCCCTGACCATGCTTGTACTCGAAAAACAAAAAGACATCAGTGTGTTGTATGCGCTGGGTGGAAACCGCGGATTTATCAGGAAGGTTTTTCTTAGCGAAGGATTATTGCTGGCAGGAATCGGGGGCGGGATCGGGATGCTGCTCGCTCTTTTGATCGCCTGGTTGCAGATCAGGTACCACCTGGTACCTTTGGGTGGATCTTTCCTGATCTCACATTTCCCGGTTAAGCTTCGGGCGATGGATTTCCTGCTGATCGGCGGAACGGTTTTCTTTATCGCCCTGGTGGCATCCTGGCTTCCTTCCCGGAAAGCGGCCGGCCAGGAGTTTTCACTCCGGAGTGAATAGTTTGTCAGATGAAACAGTCGCCGGGATACCCTGATCAATAATCGCCGAGGGTTTCTGGTAATTGGGACAGAGCTTTTGCCAGTTGCTCATCATTTGGAGCTATGCCATGCCATTCATGGGTGCCTTCCATAAAGTCAACTCCTTTGCCCATTGCAGTATGCATCATGATACCGACGGGTTTGCCCTGTCCGGTCAGGCTTTTCGCCTTTTCGAGTGTGGCCACCACATCGTCCATATCATTTCCGTTCATTTCAAGTGTTGTCCAGCCAAAAACTTCGAATTTCTCACGGATATTCCCCAGATTCATGACCTTGTCTGTCGGTCCGTCAATCTGCTGTCCGTTCCAGTCAATGGTGGAGATCAGGTTGTCTACCTGGTGGTGTGCAGCAAACATAATGGCTTCCCATATCTGTCCCTCATCCAGTTCGCCGTCTCCGTGCAGGGAATAAACCAGGTTTTTTTCTCCATTAAGTTTTTTTGTAAGCGCTGCCCCAACAGCCACACTCATACCTTGTCCGAGCGAGCCGGAAGCGATCCTTACACCCGGCAGTTTTTCATGGGTGGCGGGATGGCCCTGGAGCCGGGAGTTCAGTTTTCGGAAACTGGCCAGTTCACTCACATCAAAATAACCCGACCGGGCAAGGATGGAATAGAAAAGCGGGGATATATGACCGTTTGATAAAATAAACACGTCTTCATTACGCGCATCCATATGAAAAGCGGGATCATGCTTCATGATCCGGAAGTACAACGCGGTCAAAAAATCGGCACATCCAAGGGAACCGCCCGGGTGCCCGCTGGAGGACCCGTGAACCATTCGAACGATATCTCGGCGAACCTGGCTTGCGATAGAGGTTAATTCACTCATAAGTAGGCTTCTAATTAAACTTTTTGTATCTTGTCGCTTCAAATCCGGGATTGCGGAGCAAAAGTGCAATCTTTTTTGATATAAAATCCATCCGGAGCAATCAACTTTGCAAGAAATTCAATTATCCTTTTTTGCAGGGGTATAGTATGAAGAGCGCTATTCCTCAAGTTGTTATGAAGAACCAAACTGTTAATCCCGAAACGTAGTATCGTATTAAAACTGCTTACATGCTGGACATTTTACTAACAGCTTCTGTAGCCTTTATTATCACATTCCTGGCGATTCCCGTCATTTTACAGGTGGCTGAACAGAAAAAATTATACGACATCCCGGATGAAAGGAAAGTCCATACCCGTCTTGTCGCTTCACTTGGAGGTGTAGGTATTTTCGGAGGCTTCCTGCTGGCTTCCCTCCTTTCAATCCAGGGCTACCTGAATCCCGAATTCCAGTATTTTTTTGCTGCGGCGCTTGTAATTTTTTTCCTGGGTCTCAAAGATGATCTGATGATCCTGTCGCCCACAAAAAAATTCATCGGACAGATCATTGCCGCATCCATCCTGATACACCTGGGAGGAATTCGTCTCGACAGCATGCATGGGGTGTTGGGGTTCACTGAACTTCCCGAGGCATTCAGCCTGGCTCTTTCTTACCTGACCATCATTGTCATCATCAACTCTTTCAACCTGATTGACGGCGTGGACGGACTGGCTGCAAGTCTGGGAGTGCTGACTATGATAGTTTTCGGGGGCTACTTTTTTGTAATTGATTTCCAGGCTTATGCATTATTGGCTTTTGCCATGGCGGGCAGCCTGGTTGCCTTTCTGATATTTAATCATTACCCGGCCAAGATATTTATGGGGGATTCGGGATCCCTGATGATTGGCCTGGTGAACGCCATCCTGGTCATAAAATTTATCAATGTGGCTGATGCGCCTTTTGTGAGTCTCCAGGTTCCGGCCGCGGTCCCGATTGGTTTTGCGATTTTGATGGTCCCTCTCCTGGATACCCTTCGGGTCTTCAGCATCCGGATATTCAATGGCCGGTCTCCCTTCACACCTGACCGGAACCATGTCCATCATTTATTGCTTGACAGGGGACTGGGTCATATGGCGGTAACTGTCACCTGTGTATCTGTGAACATCGCTTTTATCGGGTTGGCCTGGCTGGGTAAAGGTCTCGGCCCTAATTACCTGCTCCTGACCATCCTGATATTGGCATTTTCTGGATTGGGATTCCTTTATTATAAAAATTCCCGTGCCCGTCGCCTGGTAGTCACACGCGATGCTGATGGTCAGGCAAAACTCAAACCCGCTTCCCGGATTATTACCTTACCCAAGGAATCCAGTGCAGCGGAAAGCAACTAATTCCGAGATTTTTTAATTGGACCCCGGTTATCCGGGGTTTTTTTTGGTTTGCATGGTTTCATTAGCTTTGCTATCCGCCTGTATAAGCAGGAATTCACCAATAAAATGAATTATGGCAGAAGATATAGCATCCATTATTGCCGGGGCTGAAGACCACATGAAGAAGGCAATTAATCACCTGGAAGCGGAATTGGTAAAGATCAGGGCCGGAAAAGCGAATCCCCAGATGCTAGACGGTCTGGTGGTTGACTACTATGGATCCCCGATGCCCATTAACCAGGTAGCCAATATCAGCGCCCTGGATGCCCGGACGCTGAGCATACAGCCCTGGGAAAAGAACATGCTGCAACCCATCGAAAGGGCCATTATCGCCGCCAATATCGGGGTTACTCCACAAAACGACGGAGCCCTGATCCGGTTATTTCTTCCTCCCCTGACTGAAGAGAGAAGAAAAGAGCTGGTCAAGAAATGCCATGGCGAAGGTGAACATTGCAAAGTGGCCATCCGGAATATCCGTCGGGATGCCATCGAGCATATCAAGAAACTTCAGAAGAACGGACTCAGTGAGGATGCCGCAAAAGACGCAGAAGGCGATGTTCAGGGTGTAACAGACCGGTATACCGCAGCTGTCGAGAAACACCTGGCATCAAAGGAAAAAGAGATTATGTCGGTGTAAAACACCCTTTTTTCTTTATTTATCGTTTAGCAGATTCCGATAATTTCCGGTCGGGGCGATTCGCAATATATACGCCCAGCAGAATAATGCACAGGCATAGGATCTCCGTCACCGTAATGCTTTCCCCGTCTAGAAACCCCCAAAAAAGGGCGATAAAGGGTATCCCGTATGTTACAAGGGATGCAAATAGCCCGCCCGCCCTTTTTACAAGCATATAAAACAAGGCTGTGGCAATTGCACTTCCTGCAACTCCGAGAAGGATGGATGAGCCAATCGCCTGGCGGATCGGCGGAGCGGAATAATCCAGCTCAAGGAACCCCTGTTGCCAGAGTATCCCCGCTGCGGGGAGGGTCATAAAAGCCAGTGAAACTGTAGCAGCATAAACCGGGTGCACCCCTTTGAGATAATGACTGACCAGGTTCACATTGATGCCATAAAGGAAAGTGGCCAGCAGGATCAGCAGGGTATAGCTGAAATTATCTAAGCGGATGCTTTTCTCTCCACTCAGTACCGGGTACACGGTCAGGAGAACAAGACCCATGAAACCCGTAACCACCCCGATGATTTTTTGTGAACTGATTTTCTGTCTGAAAAAGAAGATGCCGATTACAACGACACAGATAGGAGTCAGGGAATTGAGTATGCCCGCGAGCGATGCATCCAGCCGTGTGATTGCGGCTGCAAATAAAAAAGCCGGGAGCAGGTTGCCAAATACGGCGCTCAGGATCACAAGCCCCAACCTGTTCCGGGGGACCCGGCGGAAATGAAAAACCGCAAACGGAACAAAAACAAGACCCGCGGAAAAGATTCGGAGCGCAGCTATCTGGCTGGCAGGAAGGGCTGTACTGTCCTTCATTAGTTTAAAGGAACTACCCCAAATAATGCAAAGCATGATAAAAATGGTCCAGCTGATAAACTTGTTGCTCATTTTCCTGATCTGATTGGGAGGCGCAAAGTTCATGAAATGGCAGTCAAGGGACCTAACTATTTTTTAAGGGGCTGAAATAGTATATTGCAGTGAAGAAACCCCACGATGGAAACAATCGACATAAACAGCTTCTCCACGAGGGCCCCGAAGGAAGCGGACAAAAAGGAACTAAAAGCGACCACCGAACGTCTGGTCGACGAGCTCGACGATCTTCAGAACCTCTTGTTTGCAGAAAGCAAGCATTCCGTCCTGGTGGTCATCCAGGGTATGGATGGAAGCGGTAAGGACGGCGTGATCCGGAATGTATTGGGAAATATGAATCCGCAAGGGGTGGCGGTAAAGTCCTATAAAGCTCCAACCGCGGAAGAACTTTCTCATGATTTTCTCTGGCGGATCCACAAGCATACCCCCGGGAAAGGCATGATCCAGGTTTTCAACCGGTCGCATTACGAAGATATCCTCATAACGCGGGTGCATAAATGGTGTGATGATGAGACCGCCCGTAAACGGATGAAAGCCATCAACGATTTTGAACAGCTGCTCCAGGAACACAACAATACGCATATCCTTAAATTCTACCTCCATGTATCGCCGGAGGAGCAGCATGAGCGACTCTCCGAACGGATGAAAGACCCGGCCAAAATGTGGAAATACAATGAAAAGGATTTTGAGGAGGCCCGGCTTTGGGATATTTATATGCAGATGTACAACGAATGTTTCAACAGCTGTTGTTACCCGCCATGGATCATCGTTCCAAGCGACCAGAACTGGTACAAGGAGTACCTGATTGCCTCGGCGCTGCATGGGCTGCTGACCAGTTTAAACATGCAGTTTCCGGGTTTGAAGAAATAGGAATCCCCGCACTTTCTTACATTTACAAGGTTAATTGTTCCTTGTTTTTGAACCTGCGTAATCATCAAAAATCAATTTTTATGGGTATACTCAAAGAATTCCGTGCATTTGCACTTCGGGGCAATGTTATTGACCTGGCCGTTGCGGTGATTATCGGCGGGGCTTTCGGGAAGATCGTCGACTCCCTCGTTGCCGATATCATCATGCCGGTAATCGGTAAAATCCTGGGTGACCCAAACTACTTCCAGACCATGATGGCCGGCGGGATTCCGGTCGGTAGATTTATCCAGGCCGTTTTCAATTTCCTGTTGATTGCCTTTGTGTTGTTCATGGTGTTGCGGGTGCTTAATTCCATGAAAAAGAAGGAAGAGGCCGCTCCCGCCTCGCCACCTGAAGATATTCTCCTGCTCCGGGAGATCCGGGACGCCCTGAAAAAATAACCCCCCGGCAGGAAAATCCCGCTTACCGCTTTTCACTTACATTTGTAAAGTCCTGTGGACGCCATGAAAGCCGCAGGACTTTATTTTAGGCATCAAACGAGCACAGTGCAGCACCCTTCGTACCAGATCAGTTTACCCCAGTTTGAAGGTCCATTTGACCTGCTCCTTTTTTTCATTGAACGGGATGAACTGGATATCTACAATATTCCGATCACCAAAATCACCAATGATTTCCTTGATTTCCTCCACCAGAGTGAGGAGCTTAATATAGAGCTGAGCAGCGAATTCATCCTATTTATCTCAACCCTTATGCGGATCAAGGCCAAGATGCTTCTGCCCCGCAAAGAGCTCGATGCCGAAGGGAATGAGATCGACCCCCGCCAGGAACTGGTGAACAAGATCCTGGAGTATAAGCGGTTTAAAGAGGCGTCCGCCCAAATGGCCGAAATGGAAGCCCTCCGCCTGCTGATGGTCAAAAGAGGAAATATCGAGAAAGAGTTATCAGAGATCGGGGAGGAGGACAGCGAGGGAACGGAAATACAAAGCATCACCCTTTTTAAATTGATGCGCGCCTTTGAGCGGGCCATGCAGAAATACAGCGACCGGATGAATAAACCGGTGCATACAGTGGTGCGGTATAATTATACCATGGAAAGCAGTCGCGACAGGATGCTTACGATGGCCCGGGAAGAACAAACCCTTTCTTTCGAGCGTATCTTTGAAGAGGCGGAGAACCGGGTGCATGCGATCTTCCTCTTTCTTTCATTGCTTGAGCTTGTACAGCAGAAATTTCTGAAGATCATGACCGGGGAGGGTAAGAACAACTTTATCATTGAGTACAATGATCCTGAAAGCCGTCTTGCGGAACTTGAAGATTCTCAACAACCACAATAAAACCAAATTGTAAATCATGAAACGTTCAGCCACAGCCAACTGGAAAGGATCCGGGAAAGAGGGGAGCGGCAAACTGCTTACCCAGTCCGGTGTAATCAAGAATAAAAACTATGACTACAGGAGCCGTTTTGAAGACGGTACTTTTACCAATCCCGAAGAACTGATAGCGGCGGCGCATGCCGGTTGCTTCTCGATGAAACTTAGTTTTGTTCTGGGGGCTGCCGGATTTACACCCAGCCGTATCGAAACACGATGTACAGTAACCCTTGAAGGAGGCGTCATTACCGGCAGTCATCTCGAAGTAAGGGCCAAGGTTCCCAAACTGAAAGCCAGGGATTTTCCGCAATATGCGGAAGAGGCAAAAGCGAATTGCCCGGTGAGCAAGTCATTGAGTGTCAGCATCACCATGGATGCTCAACTCGTAAAAAGCTTCCGGGTAGCAACGGCCTAAACCCCGGGTATTTATTTTACTGACCGTTCCGGGGTGCCCGGAACGGTTTTTTTTTGGTTGGTTTCATGCAGCAAATAACAACAATGGATTCTCCTAATCAGAGCCATTAATTCAGGTTTCCAATTCTGATGAGGGATATAAACTCGGAAAACATGAAAAAACTATATTGGATTGTTCTCCTTTTATTCGGTTCATATTGCCTGGCTCAGCCTGCCGGAAGCGGTTTTGGTTCAAACAGTACCGCGACAGGCCGGATGGAAGTATATAAATGGGCCAACCGTCCCGATAATGACGAAACAGATCTTCAAAAAAGGTTTATCAGGCAGGAGTGGACTGACGGAAATGTAAAATTCAGAAGTGGCCGGGCAGACATGCAGGTTCAGCTCCTTTTTGACATACATAACGACATGCTTTATTACCTCCAGGACAGTGTGATCATGGAGTTTGTGGACAGTGTTTCTGAGGTAAAGTTCTTCACGCATTTCAATGAAGAAACTGTTGTCAGGGTTTTCCGTCGTTTTTACCCGGTGATAGCACCCAACACTTCCGCCACCTTTTATGAAGTACTTGTGGATGGGCCGGTAAGCCTCCTAAAGTGCCAGTCAAAAACCATCCACCTGTTTAAGGACCCTGAAATACCAGAGGGGAAAAGAAAGGATCATTCGCACCTGTATTTCGCCAGTCTACCCGGAGGAAAATTGGTCCCGGTGGCACCGGATACGGATCTGCTGGAGCGGAGATTGCCCGAATACCGCGATGCCCTCAGCACGGCCATCAATAATGAGAAGATCAAACCAAAGGATGAGGCCCGGCTGGTTCAGTTATTTATGTACTTCAATAATGTAAAATGAGCAGAAGCCGGGATATTACCCGTAGATCCATAAGAGTATCGGGCGAGAGGAGTGGTTGATGATGCCCTTGAGCTGCTGCAGGAATTTGGTTCCCACGGTCGGGCAACCGGCACTTTGCCAGATCTCTCGGTTTACCGCCGTGTCCGGAACGCTCCGGTAACTGTGCAGAACGACAGTTCGTTCATACGCATGGCTGTTCGTGCTGTCAAGTCCGTATAGCTTATACGAATATCCAAAAGTGCCATAATAAGGAGCACCGATCTTGTATTTACCCAAGGAGGTACATCCGCTGCCTACAGTATTACTGTACCGCCTGCCTTCTAGAAAGTATTCATAACAACTGCCGTGAGCCACCGGGGCGGCATTAACTACTTTTTCCTCAGACATGTCATAGATGAAAAAGCGGTTTTCCCCGGAAGGGAGACTCATATCTACAAGGAAACAAATATTTGTATTGAATCCGTATTGTTTGACGAATTTCCTGGCATCCTTCCCGACCTCATGGATCTTTTTGCTTCCGCCAGTTCCGGGTACGGCAGGGTTCTCCAATTCTGCCCCCGTTATGGAGTGGCCTGGTTTTTTGGAGGGCGCCCCGTTGAACCAGGAGAAGGACAACAGGGCAGCCGGCAGCAAAAACAGGGAGCGCGAAAAATTCATGTAACCGGGTTTATTCGTTCTTAAAATTAGCTTTTTGACGAAATCCCACAAGGTCTCAATACTGGCAGCCTGTTAAAATTATCCGAATTTAAAATCTCCAGCCAGTAAAAATCTGAAAATTTCGGTTCCGGAGCCAGTTTTTGGGGATAAATCCGGGGTAATTTCCCGGAATGGGTCCCTCATAAACAGGTTTAACCAGGTTTTTCAGCCCTTCGCTTGCCCGGATACCGATGAAAAATCCACCCAGCGGGGATACTTCCACACCTCCTGTAACGCCGTAATCAAAACGGTCAAGGTAATCAAGCAAACTGCCGTTACCGGCTCCGCTGCTATCGACCCTGGCATTCAGCAGGAAGGCCAGTTGACCGCCTAATTGTAACTGGACTTTTTTTGTAAACTTCAATACTAAAAGCTGGGGAAGTAGCAGGTAATCCAGGTTTACATGACCAGAACTGGATGAAGACCTGTAATCGTATCCCTGGCGGGATAACATGATCTCCGAGCGATAGCCCAGGACCTTTTTGATCTTCGGAGATACCGATCCCCCGATAAAATAGCCGAACCGGAGATCGGAAGTGAAATCGGAAGAAGTGGGGTTAACGGAAAGATTTACACCGGCTTTAACGGCAACGGTTATTTGTGCGTTTAGCCAGACAGGGAGGGAGAGGATCAACAGCCCGATAGTTTTCCGCATCCGGTTAGTTTGAAACAAGATACGAAGAAATGAAATGTGTTAACCAGGGGTTGATTAAAGTGCCAGACATTTTTTTGTAGTTAATTTCTCAATTTGATATTTCCGAGGCAGTTCCCGTTAGTCGCATCTCCAAAATATATGAAATTCCCGTTTGAGTCTTTCAGGCTATTCAGGCCTGTTCCATCCTTACTTGTGCAAAGTTTCAAGCCTAATGGTATCAACGGAACCTGGTAAAAAAGCCAGGGGGTTGTATTTATCCTGACAGACCAGTCGTATAACGCATTATTAAGCATGAAGCATTGTACATCTCCGCTTTGCTCGTTTCCCGGTTCTCCCGCTCGTCCGGATATCAGGTACGGCCGGGTAGTGATTTCCATTCGATTGACATCATAGATGTGAACGGGTCTTCCTTCAAGTACTTCCAACCGGATGGAATTGGATGGTTGGGATCCATGATGCTGCACATTCACGCTATGTGACAACTCATGTGCCGTTACAGTGGCAAAGAGGTCATTTTCCGTATAACTTAATGTCACATTCATACTTCTTGCTTCTGATAAACGGTCATTGTATGAAAGCCTGATCCTGTTCTGGTCGATCACCGTTTTGCTGACTTGTAAAGGAGTTGCAGGTCCTCCGAAACTTTTACCCAGGTCACCGGTTAGTACTCCTTGCTGCAGAAACAGGGCATATTGTTTATATACATTGGCGGTTTTGAAATGCTTATTCAGCATTCTGTCCGCACCGATTTCTGTTTCAAAAAAGGGAATGACCTTCAAATCAGAAGCGTTCTCAAATTTTTTTATTCCTTCTGAAAAAAGGGGATGCTCGGTTTTGTTCATTTTAACACCGAGTTCTTTTTTCATCGGGTCCAGGCGTTGGAATGCCCCCTTTGAAATCACCCCGCGGTATTCTTCATAGGCACTGAGTCCGTCCCCCCTGTATTGATTCCCCAGGGAAATCTCTTCATCATCGATGTCACCAGGATTGTTGTTGGCATTCACCCAGGCGGCACCGATATGAGACTGCCGGGACCTTTTTGGGATCAGGATATTCGTTTCCCCGCCTGCAACGAGCAGGTGACCCTGGATCTTTCTCCCGTTCTCAAGAATGGCATCAGCGATCATTTCACAATAAGCTCCCCCGTCAAATGCCCCGATCGCAATTTTTCCCGTTTTTCCATCCAACGATTTTACTGTGGCAGTTTGAGATCTCAGTCCCAGGATGGTATTGGGCTGGGGGAGAAACCGGAGATCCGGCTGACTGTTTCCGGGCGGCACGACCCGGGGCATATTCAACGCAATACCGGGTTCACTTGACGTTCCAACCAGGGAAAGCTCAAAATGTTTGACCCGGTTTGTAGATGGTGTATTTCCGCCCGTCAATTCCAGATCAATATTTATTTCGTTACCCTTGCTCGTTTCATCCTGCCCCGGTTCGGGAAGCCAATCATCATAATCTTCTGGGGTTACGATCAGGTTCACATATTCTGTATTCCGGGTCAGGTGCCAACTCATGCTATACGTGACGGTCCCAAGATCACCGGGCAAGTCCTTGGTTTCGGATTTTGAGCCGGACAATACATCCCGGGATAAAAGGGGTTCATTGGAAACGATGATGCTGGTTTCTTCCGGGCCATACACGGTGCTGCTTCCGTCCAAAAGGTAAAGGGTCGTTCCGGTACAGGCTGGCGCGATCGCTTCGATATCATATACGTTGTCCTCTTCATTTATCACTACGGCATGGAGTTCCGAGGGACCGCTACCCTGGCAATCGGTTATACTTATTTTTTTACCTCCAATGATCTCTTCTCCGTGATGAGTGTGACTACCCGTTCCCTTATTGTCGGTGAAGTTCAGATCCGTGGTTTCAACTTCCCGGTAGAGGGTAGGTTGGGCATTGGAAAATGTTACGGTCATCTTCCGCTCCCCCCATCCGGTAATACCCGTGTACTTCTCTTCCAGAGTAAGGGTACCCGTCCAGAAACCGGGACCTTCGGAGGAAACATGTGAATGCTTATGTGGGGGAACATGTCCGCCCATGACAAACCCAAGGAATGCCGGGATGAAAAAAGCCCGATGCTTTTTCATTTGTGGTTTATTTACATGAGAGGATCAATGGGTTTCCAATGCCCGCGAAGTGATTTGCCCGGCTAATGAACAAGTCCCGTTTGAGGTAAGGATGCTGCCGGATTGCCGGCAGACAGTTTTCCGTACAGTCTTTCGGATCTCTAAAAGAAAGATAATAAAAAAACCGGTCGTCCAACCGGTTTGAAAATTATTTTAAGGAATGGTTATCGTTGTACAACCGTCACCCCCATCATAGCCCGAACCGTTTCAGCGATCCCCTGGGCATCATAACCTCATTCGCGGTGAAGTTCTTTCGGAGTGCCATGCTCAACCAGCCGGTCGGGGATCCCCAGGATCCGGACCTCGTTTTTATACCCGTGTTGCGCCATGAACTCAAGGATGGCGGATCCAAACCCGCCCTTTATGGTCCCGTCTTCCACGGTCACCAGCTTTTCATAGTTCAGGCAGGCTTCGTGAAGAAGTTCTTCATCCAGGGGTTTGACAAACCGGAGGTCATAATGTCCCGCATCGATCCCGTCATTCCGCAATTCCCGGATGGCCGTAGCCGCAAAATTTCCCGGGTGACCAAATGAGAGGATCGCGATCTCTTTGCCCTCTTTTAATTTCCTTCCCCGGCCAATCTCCACGTCCTTCATATCGGTTTTCCATTCGGGCATCACCCCTTCACCGCGGGGATAGCGGATTACAAAGGGCAGTTTGGTGGATTCCAGCTGTGCCGTGTACATCAGGTTCCGAAGCTCAGCTTCGTTCATCGGGGCGCTGATGATCATATTGGGAATACAACGGAAATACGCAATATCGTAACAGCCATGATGGGTGGGACCGTCATCGCCCACAACGCCGGCCCGGTCGAGGCAAAAGATCACAGGCAGCTTTTGGATAGCCACATCATGCACCGCGGAATCATATGCCCGCTGCATAAAGGAAGAATAAACGTTGCAAAATACTTTCAAGCCCTGCGTGGCCATTCCGGCGCTGACGGTCACGGCATGCTGTTCCGCGATTCCCACGTCAAAAGCCCGGTCGGGCATTTTTTCCATCATGAATTTAAGGGAGGAGCCGGAGGGCATGGCCGGGGTGATGCCAAAAATCTTTTCGTTCTTCTCTGCCAGCTCGATCAACGTATGCCCGAACACATCCTGGTACTTGGGAGGCTGGGGCAGGTCAAAAACTTTTTTCCGGATCTCTCCTGTGATCTTGTCAAACAGACCCGGTGCATGCCATTTGGTCTGGTCTTTTTCCGCCAACGCATAACCCTTTCCCTTGGTGGTGATGATATGCAGGATCTTGGGACCGGGGATGTTTCGGAGGTCCTTAAGGGTATCCACGAGTTTGGCCACATTATGCCCGTCGATGGGACCGAAATATCGAAGATTCAATGCTTCAAAAAGATTGGCGCTGCTGCTGACCATCCCCTTGAGTCCTTCGGCAAGTTTATGACCCATGGCCCGGGTGAAATTTTTTCCCACCGGAAGTTTTCCCAGCAGCTTCCAGACATCATCCTTTACCTTGTTATAGGTTGGCGAAGTAGTTATATCGGTCAGGTATTCCTTCAGGGCGCCCACGTTGGGGTCGATTCCCATGCAATTATCGTTCAGGATGATAAGCATGTCAGTGTCCGCCACTCCCGCATGATTCATGCCCTCAAACGCGAGACCTGCCGTCATAGCTCCATCTCCGATTACAGCCACGACTTTACGGTCGGTTTCTCCTTTATATTTGGAAGCCATGGCCATCCCCAGGGCCGCCGAGATGGATGTTGAGGAGTGACCTACCCCGAAAGTATCGTATTGGCTTTCGCTTCGTTTGGGAAAACCGCTCAGTCCACCGTATTTCCTGTTTGAGGGGAAATTGTCCCGGCGACCGGTCAGGATCTTATGTCCGTATGCCTGGTGTCCCACATCCCAAACCAGCTGGTCGTAAGGGGTGTCATACACATAATGAAGGGCAGTGGTTAGTTCTACAACCCCCAGGCTGGCCCCAAAATGGCCCCCGTGTACACTCACCACATCAATGATATACTGCCTGAGTTCGTCACAAACCTGGTGTAGTTTTTCACGGGGAAGTTTTTTCAGATCAGCGGGAGAATCAATTGTCCTTAACAAAGGACCCGGGATAATATCCATGCAAGCTGTTTTAAGCGTAGTAAAATTAACGTATTCCGTCCACCCTTTTTCGGGAAAGATTAAATAACAAAATTGTCGAAAGAAAGTTCTGGTTTGCAGGCTTTAAAGCCCCCCCGGGGGGGGATTTTCGGTCCACTTGTAAAACTTATCCGCCACTGGTATATTTACAGGGCTGACCTGAATAAGAAATGGTTAGTTTTGGTTATGTCTCTGAGTCAGAAATGGGTAAGGTACTGGTTATTCCAGCTCATCGGATGGGGAAGTTTTGCCCTGATCAATATCTTTTTTGCGTTTTCGTTCGACAAACTAAGTTCCGATTATTTCCGCCGTCTGGCGGTTTTTCTGTTTATCGGAGTGATGTTTTCGCATATCATGCGGGAAGTGATCATCCGGTTCAGTATCCTGCAAAAGAACCTGAAAAAACAAGTGATTATTTTTTTGGGGCTGACCCTGGTTCTGGCCCTGCTGGCTTCCTTTCTTCGGCTTGAAAGCGTCAGCCGCACGGGGCTGCTTAGTTCCGATGAAAAGGATCTGCTTGTAAAACCTCCGGTCAGTTATTGGGTGAGCAAGCTGGTGCTTATTCTCAGTAGCGGGTTTTCCTTCTTCATCCTCTTTTTTATCTGGAACCTGATCTATTTCATGTATCACTATGTTACTAAAAGCAGGAAACAGCAACTGGATACCCTCCGGCTGGAATCCCTGGTAAAGGAACTGGAACTGCAGACCATCAAGGCCCATATAAATCCGCATTTTATTTTCAACTCACTCAACAGCATCCGGGCCCTGGTGGATGAGAATCCGCAGCGTGCACGGCGGGCGGTCACCGAGTTGAGCAATATTCTCCGCAGCAGCATGCAATCTGAAAAAATGGAAAATGTGACCCTTGAACAGGAGTTGAATATTGTAAAGGACTATCTCGCCCTTGAGAATATGCGGTTTGAAGACCGGCTCAAGGTAGAATACCAGATCGATGAAGAAACCCTGGATCAACCAGTGCCCCCGATGATGCTCCAGACCCTCGTGGAAAATGCGATCAAACACGGGATCAGCAAACAGATCAGCGGCGGACTGGTGAAAGTGATCTCCGACTTCAAGGATAACTATCATGAACTGGTGGTGCAGAATACCGGGCAACTCAACGGTGCCCTGAATGCGGAGGGATTCGGGATCTCCAGTACAACCAACCGCCTGAACCTGCTGTACGGGCAAAAGGCCCGGTTCGATATCCGCCAGGTCAACGGATCGCTGGTCGAAGCCCGGGTACTCATACCGGTAGAGAAGGGATAAACCCGTTGAGAGAAGGGCAGCCTGTTCACGGAATATTCACAAAACCAAATAGCATGAAAGCAATAATCATTGACGATGAACGCCTGGCCAGGGCAGAACTGAAAAGGCTGCTTGAGGACTTTCCTGAAGTGGAGGTGGTGGATGAAGCCGCCAATGCAGAAGAAGGAATCGCGAAGATCGAAAGCCAGCAACCCGACCTGATATTCCTGGATATCCAGATGCCGGGAAAGACCGGTTTTGATATGTTGTCTGAACTGGAAAAGGCGCCCCATGTAATCTTTACCACAGCCTATGACGAATTTGCCCTGAAGGCGTTTGAAGTGAATGCGCTTGACTACCTGCTCAAACCCATCGAGCCCAAAAGACTGGCCGATGCTGTCCAGAAACTGAATCTGGGAGAATTGAGGGAGTCGCGGCCCGAAGCCGGGTTCACCAACAACAGCCTGCTTACCGAAAATGACCAGGTTTTTGTGAAGGACGGGGAGCGCTGCTGGTTTGTGAAGCTAAGCGATATCCGGTTGTTTGAAAGCGTCGGAAACTATGCAAAAGTATTTTTCGGAAGCAACAAGCCCCTGATCCTGAAATCACTCAATGCGCTGGAAGAAAGACTGGATGAAAAAACATTTTTCCGCGCCAATCGCAAACACATTGTTAATCTTCGGATGATCGAGAAAATTGAACCTTATTTCAACGGGGGATTGCTGCTGGAACTGAAAGGTGGCGAGAAAATTGAGGTAAGCAGGAGACAAACCGTGAAGTTTAAGGAAATGATGAGCCTCTGAGCAGGTGATATTGCAATTTGCCAAGCGAGTTGAAAAGGGATTCATTAAATCTTACCCGTCTGTCAGCAGACAGGTTGTTCCAATCATAACTATTCAATACAGACAGAACCCGGTATGAAAAGAATCTTTCTGACGGGGTTGCTGGTAGCGGCAACCTCTTTTTTATGGGCACAGCAGGCGGAAGAGGTATTCCGGCCCGAAGAAGCCGGGCGGATCCTCCGGACCCTGGCTTCTGACGAAATGAGGGGACGTAAAATATTTACCCCGGAGATCGAGCAAGCGGCCGATTTTATCGCTTCTGAATTTAAAGCGGCCGGCCTGGAGCCTTTGGCCAATAATGGTAGTTTCCGGCAGGAATTTTCACTCGTGCGTAACAAACAAGAGGTTAAAGGACAAAAGATGGCAAACGTGGTGGGTGTATTGCCCGGGAAAAGTCTGAAAAACGAATTTGTGATCTTTTCGGGTCATTATGATCACATCGGGGTTGGCCGGCCAGTGAACGGTGATTCGATTTATAACGGGGCCAACGACGATGCTGCCGGGATTACTGCTGTGATCCTGCTGGCCCGGTATTTTAAGGCCATGAATAACAACGAACGTACCCTGGTGTTCGCTGCGTTTACCGGGGAAGAATCCGGGGGGCTAGGCTCCCGCTATTTCTCCCAACAGTTCAATTCTGATCAGGTAATGGCCATGTTTAATATTGAGATGATCGGAACCGACAGTAAATGGGGAAAGAATTCGGCCTATATCACCGGCTATGAAAAGACCGATATGGGTGAAATCCTCTCACACGACCTGGAGGGCTCGGGATTTACATTTTACCCCGATCCCTATCCGACCCAGCAGCTTTTTTACCGGTCCGACAACGCGACTTTCGCGCGGAAGGGCGTGCCCGCCCATACGATCTCCACTTCCAAAATGGATGTGGAGCCCTTCTATCATAAACCAGGGGATGAAATTGAGACGCTTGATATGGAGAATATGGCGGCCGTTATCAAAGCGATCGGGCTGAGTGCACAAAGCATTATCACCGGGAAAAAAACACCGTCTCGGGTAAAGACGGATGAATTACGTTAGGAAATTACGGGCACACTATGTACCGCATCACACATTTCCCGGATGAGTGAGGTATCTTTTTCAATGGCATTTCCCACCACGATCACATCCGCCCCGGCCTTGCAGTTGAGATAGGCCTTCTCGGGATGGATGATCCCGCCCCCGACGATGAGGGGGGCTTCGATCTGGTCGGCAACAGACTGAATCATGTTTTCCGTGATGGGTCGTTTGGCTCCGCTCCCCGCATCCATGTAAATGAGTTTCATGCCCAACATTTCCCCGGCCATCGCGGTGCACATGGCAATCTCATTTTTGTCGGCCGGTACCGGGGCCGCATTGCTGATATAGGACACGGTTGTGGGAGCACCCCCGTCAATCACGATATAGCCGGTTGGCATGATCTCGAGTCCGCTTTGTCTTACAAACGGGGCGGAAACGACATGCTGCCCGATCAGGAGTTCCGGGTTGCGTCCCGAGATCAGGGACAAGTATAAAAGGGCATCAGCATATTTACTGACCTGCGAGGGGCTGCCGGGGAAAAGAATGACGGGGATGTCACAACGTTGTTTGATGTGCTGAACGCATTCATCAAGATGATTTGAAATCACCAGGCTTCCCCCGACCAGCAGGTAATCCACCCGGGCCGAAACCGTTCGTTCAATCAGGTCGTCCAGGATATGCGGGTTTACCTTGTCCGGATCGATCAGGACCGCGAAAGATTTACGGCCCTGCCGCTTTCTTTCCCTTAAATCATTATAAATGGCTGATTTCATCCGGTGCAGGTTGATCCTTGCAAAAATGCAAAAAACTTCCCGTATTGCCCACTTGATTTGAGAATTGAAATACACAGCGTTCAACCGCTGTAACAGCAGTATCAAAACAGAAATCAAAACTCAACGTGCCGGTGAGACAGTACCGGCACTTTACTGCTAGGAACAAAGAGTCACCTGAACTGCATACGTCCACCCCTGTTTCTTACGGGCCGTATAAACGAAATTTAACGGCTTTGGAAGGCGTCCCGACCCCCCGGAATATGTAAAAATTTTGTAATGCTTGCCTGTCAAGAGTTTCGGCCGATCCATGCGCTGAAATACCAGTAAAATCAAGTGTTTCAGACGAGAGGGTTGCAAAAACCCTTGTCTGTTTTGCGTTTCAGGTAACCTGCAAAGAGCCTTTAATTTTTTTACTATACTGGGCTTAATTTTCCAAAAATTTTTTACCCTAAAAATATTTAAGGGGTGTGCAGAAATGCCGAGATGCAATACAGGCCTGCATCCGGGGGTACAGGCTAGTCCTTATCCACAGAATGTGAATATCTCAGGCTATGAATTGCAGATACTTAAAAATATTTTCGTCATGGACGTTATCAGTTATTAACCCGAGAAATCATTTTTAGTTATGGCTACCAAAACCAGAGCTTCCGCCAGGGGCGGTCTGCAGTTTTCTCGTCGCTTTACCCGGGACGACGTGAATGTATTCGATATGTTTGAGTATGATTACCGTACTTCCATCATCCGGAACCCCTCCGGAGAAGTGGTGTTTGAGATGAATAATGTGGAAGTACCTAAACAATGGAGCCAGATCGCTACCGATATTCTTGCCCAAAAATATTTCCGGAAGGCCGGGGTACCCCAGCCTGATGGCAGCCTGGGACGGGAAACTTCTGTAAAGCAGGTGGCACACCGCATGGCCAACTGCTGGAGAGCGTGGGGAGAGCGATATGGTTATTTCGCAACAGAGAAAGACGCTCAGGTTTTTTACGAAGAGCTTGTTTATTCCATCCTGAACCAGATGTGTGTTCCCAATTCCCCCCAGTGGTTTAATACGGGCCTGCATGAGAGTTATGGGATCACCGGCAAGCCGCAGGGGCATTATTATGTGGACCCGGCTGACGGACAGCTCAAGAAATCCGAAAACGCTTACGAGCGTCCCCAGCCCCATGCCTGTTTTATCCTCAGCGTGGAAGACGACCTTGTTAATGAAGGCGGAATCATGGACCTCTGGGTCCGCGAAGCACGGATATTCAAATACGGATCAGGGGTGGGCACCAATTACTCTAACCTCCGCGGCGAAGGTGAGAAGCTGAGTGGCGGGGGCAGTTCCTCCGGGCTTATGAGTTTTCTGAAGATCGGCGATCGTGCAGCCGGAGCCATCAAATCGGGCGGCACCACCCGCCGGGCAGCCAAAATGGTTTGTCTCGATCTTGACCATCCCGAAATTGTGCAATTCATCAACTGGAAAGTGGAGGAGGAGAAAAAAGTAGGAGCCCTGATCGCTGCCGGCTATTCTTCCGGTTACGAGGATGAAGCCTACCGGACAGTAAGCGGGCAGAATTCCAACAATTCCATCCGGATCCCCAACTCCTTTTTTGAGAAACTGGAAAAAGGCGAGGACTGGGAATTGAAAGGCCGTATGGATGGCAGGGTGATGAAAAAAGTCCCGTCGCGGGAACTCTGGAACCAGATCGCGTATGCAGCATGGCGCTGCGCCGATCCGGGTACCCAGTACAATACAACCATCAATGAATGGCATACCTGCCCCGAAGGGGGAGAGATCCGGGCCTCCAATCCCTGCTCGGAATACATGTTCCTGGATAATACAGCCTGTAACCTGGCTTCCGCCAACCTGATGAAATTTTATGACGCGGAGAAGAATGCCTTTGACGTGGAAGGATATGAGTACAACTGCCGGCTCTGGACGGTGGTGCTGGAAGTATCCGTGCTCATGGCACAGTTCCCCTCAAAAGAAGTGGCACAGCTGAGCTACGAATACCGTACGCTGGGTCTTGGCTATGCCAATCTCGGCACCATGCTGATGGTGAGCGGAATTCCTTACGACAGCGAAGAGGCCCGCGGGATTGCGGGAGCCATTACTGCGATCATGACTGGGGTGGCTTATAAAACCTCAGCCGAAATGGCCCGTGTGCTGGGTGCATTCCCCCGGTACGAAGAGAACAAAGAACATATGATGCGTGTGATGCGGAATCACCGCCTCGCCGCTTATGATGCGGACGAATACGAGGGACTGAGTCTGAAGCCCCAGGGGATTCATGCCAAATACTGCCCCGATTACCTTTTGAAAGCCGCCTGCAAGGCCTGGGATGAAGCCGTAGAGATGGGCGAGAAATACGGGTATCGCAATGCCCAGGCAACAGTGATCGCACCCACCGGTACGATCGGCTTGGTCATGGATTGTGATACCACGGGCGTGGAGCCTGATTTTGCCCTGGTAAAATTCAAGAAGCTGAGCGGGGGCGGGTATTTTAAAATCATCAACCAGTCGGTGCCGCTGGCCCTGAAGCACCTTGGTTATACGGAGCAGGAATCGGAAAAAATCATCAAGTATGCCACCGGCTCGGCTTCCTTTGCCGGAGCTCCTTTTATCAACCACCAGACGCTGAGTGAAAAGGGATTCATCGCGGATGAAATCAAGCGCCTGGATGCCGCTGCGCTCACCGCGTTTGAAATTGGATTTGTTTTCAACAAATACACGCTGGGGGAAGAATGCCTGCAACGCCTGGGCTTTACCCCGGCCGAATACAACGATCCCGAATGGAGCCTCCTCGAAGCGCTCGGGTTCACCGATGAGCAGATCGCTGCCACCAATGACTATGTGTGCGGAACCATGATGCTGGAGGGTGCCCCGGGTCTGAAAGAAGAACACCTGCCCGTTTTTGACTGTGCCAACAAATGCGGAATCCGCGGTCAGCGGTATATACATGCCCATGGTCATATCCGCATGATGGGAGCCGTACAACCCTTTATCAGCGGCGCCATCTCCAAAACCATCAACCTGCCTCATGAAGCCAAAGTGGAAGAAATAGCCGAAGCCTACCACCTGAGCTGGAAGCTGGGGTTAAAGGCCAATGCCCTCTACCGGGACGGTTCCAAACTTTCGCAGCCGCTTAGTAACAAATCCGATAAGAAAAAGAAATCGGAAGACAGCCAATCCGCAGTTGCGGCGGAGCAAACAGGCGATCAGGATCTTTCCACCGGGGATAATGGCAGCAACATAGTGGACCTGGGTAAACTGACGGTTGAGGAATTGCTTGAGGAAGTCCAGAAAAGGGTACAGGCCTCTCCCGATACCAAATTAAAACGCAAGCTCGCCAGTATTGTCGAAAGGAGGGCCCTGCCCGCCAAACGCCGTGGCTTTACCCAAAAGGCAAAGATCAACGGCCAGGCCATCTTCCTGCGGACCGGTGAATATGGAGACGGAACACTGGGAGAGATCTTTATCGATATGGCCAAGGAAGGTGCCACCATGCGGAGCATGATGAACTGTTTCGCGATCTCGATATCCATCGGATTGCAATATGGCGTACCGTTGGAGGAATTCGTGGATAAGTTCGCTTTCACCCGCTTCGACCCCTCCGGTTTTGTGGAACACCCGAACATCAAATCGACCACATCCATCGTGGACTTTATATTCCGCGTGCTCGGGTACGAGTACCTCGGTCGCACGGACCTGGTACATGTGCTGGACAAGCCCGAAGTGATGAATACCGGGGCGGATGACTGGGATGAGGTCCCTTCCAATCCGCTGGAATACGCGGAGCCGGAAAAATCAAGTGTACGGGTACTCCCCACCTCGGGCACGATTGCTCCACAACCGGTAAAAAACCAGCGGGCGGCACAGCCTGTACGGACCGACAATGGAATGGATTCCATGAACGCGGCCACAAAAGGCATGCAGAGTGATGCTCCGGCCTGTAACGTATGCGGTCATATTATGATGCGCAGCGGTACCTGTTACAAATGCCTCAACTGTGGCAACCAGGGCGGATGCAGCTGATCGCCCTTAAAGAGAAAAGGACGGCCCCGCTTCCGGTTTCCCGGTCCGGGGCAAGGAAAAACCAATAAGAAAGTACCCATTAGATGCATCCCGGCTTTAGCCGGGATGTTTTTTTCGTAGAATCACGTTGGTGAAAGCAGGTAAAACACATCTGCAAAAAAGCAATTTTCAGTAGGGGTTTTATACCCTTTTTTTATCCGGGAGAGATTATTTTCATGCCTTAATAATCTGCTAACAATGAAAGCCAGAATCCTGTTTATTCTGTTCCTAGTCATCGTGATCCTGGAGAGCTGTCACCGCAGCTTTACGCCATACCAGGCGGCCAACAGCCCCCGGGGCCGCAAATGCGGGACCATCCGTTAACGGGTAATCTTATCCGGCTGCTGCTGCCGCCGGGGCGGGGTTCAGTTTATCAGCAATGATCAATTGTCCCCGCCAAATACATTATTCACCGCACCCTCAAGCATCGGGAATTTTTCCACTACATAATTTTTTATGGAAGCAATGGCCTGGCGTGCCTGTTCTTCCGTTAAACCGGCTTCGGTGATGAGCTTGTTGATGAGTTCGTTCATGGGGAATGTGGAGGGTTTTAGAGTTTTTTTGATTGAGGGGCTTAATCGTTGAAATGAGGTTGTAGTTCAAATGAGAGCAAGTGTTTATTAATCTCTAAACTTCTCAACTACTCAACTTCTAAACTACTCAACCCCCAACCTCCCTCACGCTACTTTCAGCAAACTGAGTTTGCTCTTGTCAAACTTTCGCTGTGCATATTCAAGGTCGAGGTTAAAGCTGGTCTCATTGCTGGAAGGCAGTTCATACATGGCATCGATCAGGATCCCTTCGCAGATGCTGCGAAGTCCCCGGGCGCCCAGTTTATATTCCATTGCCTTTTCCACCATGAAATCCAACACATCTTCTTCAATGGTCAGCCGGATACCTTCGAGTTCAAATAGTTTGGTGTATTGCTTAACGAGGGCGTTCCTGGGCTCTGTAAGGATGGCCCGCAGGGTGGCTGCATCAAGCGGGTCGAGATGGGTCACCACCGGGAGACGGCCCAGGAGTTCGGGGATCAGACCGAAGGTTTTCAGGTCTGTTGCATTTACGTACCGGAGCAGGTTTTTCTTCATGTTCTCCTGCAATTCCTTGTCAACATTAAAGCCGATCGTATTTGTCTGGACCCGGCGGGCAATGATCTTGTCGATTCCGTCAAACGCTCCCCCACAGATAAAAAGGATATGTTGCGTATTGATCTTAATGAGTTTTTGTTCAGGGTGTTTTCGGCCACCTTGCGGGGGTACCAGTACATCCGTGCCTTCAAGCAACTTAAGCATCCCTTGTTGTACCCCTTCTCCGCTGACATCCCGGGTAATGGAGGGGTTGTCGCCTTTGCGGGCGATCTTATCGATCTCGTCGATATAAACAATCCCTCTTTCCGCTGCCGCCACATCATAATTGCAAACCTGGAGAAGCCTGGTGAGAATGCTTTCCACATCTTCACCCACATACCCGGCTTCGGTAAATACCGTGGCATCCACGATGGCAAAGGGCACATTCAGCATACGGGCGATACTTTTGGCAAGGAGTGTCTTTCCCGTACCCGTTTCCCCCACCATGATGATATTGCTCTTTTCAATCTCTATTTCCTGTCCGTTATTCGGGTCAGCAGGTTTTTGCTGGAGTCTTTTATAATGATTGTATACGGCCACGGCCAGTACCTTTTTGGCCTCATCCTGGCCAATGGCATACTCATCCAGGAATTTCTTGATCTCCACGGGTTTTTTAACCGTGAGCTTAAAAGCGGCTGTTCCCTTTTCGTCTTTTACCAGCAATTCCTGTTCGATAATCTCCCGGGCATGCTCTACGCAATTCTCACAGATATGGCCATCCTGGCCGGCAATCAGGATCTTGACCTCGTCCCGGCTGCGGCCGCAAAATGAACAATGAAGGGGATTTTTTGCCATATTTTGTTTTTGTAAGGACGGTTAATAAACGATCGCGTTACAGGCAAAATTATAAAACCATCCCGGAAGGATGGTCTTTAATTTGCTTTCCCGATTTAACCGGTTCGAAGATAAGGGGTTAGAGTTGTTCAATTATCTGGTCTGCGATTCCGTATTCCACGGCCTGCTTGGCATTCATCCAGTAGTCACGGTCGAAATCCTTCATGATCTGGTCCATGGTTTTTCCGCAGTTGAGGGCCAGGATTGCGGCTCCAATCTCTTTTACTTTCCGGGTCTGTTCGGCCTGGATCTCCAGGTCGGTACTAACACCCTGGATATATCCACCCAACGAAGGCTGGTGAATCATGACTTCCCCATGCGGGAAAATATAACGCCGGCCCTTGACACCGCCGCTCAGCAGGATGCTCCCCATGGAAGCGGCAAGCCCCATACAGATGGTGCTCACCGGGCTGCTGATCATCTGCATGGTATCATAGATCACCATGCCGCTGGTGACCACACCTCCCGGGCTGTTGATATAAAATTTGATCTCTTCGCCGGGTTTATCGGCATCGAGCAGCAGTAACTTGCTCACCACGTCCTTTGCGCTTTTATCATCCACCACTCCCCAGAGATAGACGGCGCGTTTCTCAAAAAAATACTTTTCCAGTTTTTTGCTGAACATTCCCAGGTCGCTCTTGGGTTGTTTTTCTTCCTCTTCATCTTCCATCCGGTAATCGTATACGAATTGTTTACTGTTCATATGCTTTTTTTTTCTGCGTGCATTGTATTGAATAGGCAGACGCGATAGCTGCCATTTTACGAATCCTTTTTCTGCTTTTTGGGGTTTACCAGCAGCACTTCGTCCACCAGGCCATATTCCTTGGCTTCGGAGGCCGTCATCCAATTGTCGCGGTCAAAGTCTTTTTCGATCTGTTCGAGGGGTTTGCCGGTATGAATATTGACCACTTCGTACAACTCTCTTTTGAGTTTTCGGATCTCTTTGACCGTGATCTCGATATCACTGGCCTGGCCACCAATGGCCCCGCTGGGCTGGTGCATCATGATCCGGGAATGTTTCAGAGCCGCCCGTTTTCCCTTTGTGCCGGCGCCCAGCAGCACACAGGCCATCGAGGCCGCTACCCCGATACAGATTGTGGCGATGTCCGGGCTTACATACTGCATGGTATCATATACCCCCAGTCCGGAATATACGCTACCGCCCGGGCTGTTGATGTACATGTTGATGTCACGGGTCCGGTCGGTCGAATCCAGGAAAAGAAGCTGGGCCGTAACAATATTGGCGATCTCATCGTTGATCGGGTAACCCAGGAAGATGATCCGGTCCATCATCAGGCGGCTGTATACATCCATGACAGCCACATTCAGCGAACGCTCCTCGATAATATTGGGGGTCATCCCCGTAACCAGTTGTGAAGCATACCCGTGTAAGGTGTTGCTGGAGATCCCGCGGTGCTTGACCGCGTATTTCTCAAATTCGGAATTAAAACTCATGTAAGAAAGGATTTAATGTTTTGCGTTAAGGATTCAACATGGCCGGACAAAGCCGGGTAATCACGTTATGCCAAACGCGGTACCTGCATTTCATCAAATATCCGTCCAAATGCCAAAACCACAAAATCAGTGACATGATTTGCCACCGGCAGGACGATTTGGCATAAAAAACAAGGTTCCGGAATGCCGGAACCTTGCCTGTATGAATGCGGTTAGCAGAGATCAATGATGATGATGCTGATGGGCTTCCACCATGGAAGTGAATTCCTCTGCACTGATCACCTTTTCTTCGGGTTTAACCTGTCCTGCCGCCCATTCAAATATTTTTTGCGTCTGGATGCGGTTGTAGGATTCTTCCACGTATTTCCGGTCTTTCATCATTTTTTCGACATAGTCGGAAACCCAGGGCTGATCGTCGCTCAGGTTGGCGCCACCCATGTAACTGAAAAGCTGCTGCTTCGCGAAGTTCCGGATCTCATCGGGAGATACCTGGATCGCGTTATCCTGGACGATCTTATCAGAGATCAGCGTCCATTTAAGCTGGCTGAGGAATTTGGGGAATTCCGCTTCGACTTCTTCATCCGTCTTCGGCGTTTCACCCTGGGTTTTCACCCATTTTTTTAGAAAGCCTTCCGGGAATTCAATCGGCGTATGATCCACAAACTGGTGAAAGACCTGGTCGTGGATCTGGTTATTGGCCTGACCGTTCCAGTATGCCTGGATCTCGTCCCGGATCTTTCCCCGGAAGTCAGCTTCCGTAACAACACTTTGGTTGGGATACAACTGGTTGAAGAAATCTTCATTCAATTCCTTTTTTTCAAGCAGCCCAACCTTGGTAATCTCGATCTTGAAATGCCGGTCGGCTGCACCCGGATCATCCTTTAATCCGAGATCGCCGATGATCCATTCCCTTTCTTTTTCGTCAAATGCGGTTTTCAGCGAGGCGGACTGGGAATCGCCGGTTTTACTGCCCATCCAGTTTTTCCGGAATTTTTCGGCAAAATATTTTACAAGCAGGGAATTGTCTTTTTTTATCCCGTCCGGGATCTCATTACCGGAATCATCTGTTTCGGTGAAATTCACATTCAACACATTTTCTTCCGTATTTACCGTTTCCTCGTCTTTCATGTTGCCATAGCGGTTCTGCAGGCGGGAAATCTCGTTATCGATCATCTCGTCGGTAACGGCAACCACATATCGGGTGATCTTAGCCTGGGCCAGATCCGGGAGCAGGATAACGGGTTTCATCCCGATCTCGAAATGAAAAGTGTAGTCCAGCGGGTTATTGACATCCAGTTGTCTGAAATCGGATTCAAGCGGCAGGGGCTGCGCAAAAATATCCAGCTGGTCGGTTTGCAGGTAACTGACCAGTTCCCGGTCCACCGATTTCAGCACCTCATCTGTAAACAGGGAAGGCCCGTACATTTTCTTGATCAGCCCGGCCGGAACCATCCCTTTGCGGAATCCGGGGATATTGGCTTTTTTGCCGTACTCTTTCAATGCTTTTTCAAAGGAAGGGAGATAGTCGGTCTTTTCGAGTTTCACGGTCAGCTTCTCGTGCAGGAGACCGATATTTTCTTTGGTTACTGTAGCCATATTGGGAATTTGAAGGTTCAAAAGTTTTTAGAGGTTCAAGAGGTTCAAGAGGTTGGTTATAAAAGTTCATATAAACTACAAGAACTTATTGAACTCATTGAACCTCTCGAACTCCTCGAACCTTTTTCTAGTCCGGATGGAGGGACTCGAACCCCCACACCTTGCGGCATCAGATCCTAAGTCTGACGTGTCTACCAATTCCACCACATCCGGAAAAAACAGCGTCGAACGGGGGTTCAGGTTGCGGGCATTGAACATACAGGTAAAAAGCAACCCCCTTCGGGCTTTTTTGGCCTGCAAAGGTAGTACAAATTACAGTCAAAAAACCGCTGATTTTCACTAAATTCGTAGGTAACCTTTTATGGAAACAACCGCCCAAATACCCAAATACAACCTGAACGACGAGGAGGAGAAAAAGCTCATTCTCAGGGAATACCGTTCCCTTCTCAAGGTCCTGAAGGCAAAACTCAAGCCGGGCGATAAAAACCTGATCCGGACCGCTTTTGAAATGGCTGCCGAAGCCCACAAAACCATGCGCCGGAAAAGCGGGGAACCCTATATCCTGCATCCGATCGCTGTTGCCAAGATCTGCGTGGAGGAGATCGGGTTGGGTGTACGGTCCACCATCTGTGCGCTGATGCACGATACGGTGGAGGACACCGATGTGTCGCTGGAAGATATCGAACGTGAATTCGGCAACGAGATCACCCGCATCGTGGACGGGCTTACCAAGATTTCCAATGTGATCGATGTGAACGCATCTCAGCAAGCCGAAAATTTCAAGAAGATCCTGCTCACTTTAACCGATGACCCGCGTGTGATCCTGATCAAACTGGCTGACCGCCTGCACAACATGCGCACGCTCGACAGCATGAAAAGGGACAAGCAGCTCAAGATCTCTTCAGAAACGGTTTATGTATATGCGCCACTGGCACACCGTATGGGTCTTTACAATATCAAGACAGAAATGGAAGACCTGGCCATGAAATACATGGAGCCGGAAGTGTACAAGGGGATTGCCCGTAAACTGGCGGAAACAAAGAAGGAACGTTCGAGATATATCAATGAATTCATACGCCCGATCCGCGACAAGATTGAGAAATCAAATCTTCATGCCGAGATATTCGGACGTCCCAAGAGTATCCATTCGATATCCAATAAGATGAAGAAGAAAGGGGTGGACTTTGAAGAGGTTTATGACCTTTTTGCCATCCGGATCATCATCGATTCACCGCCTGAAAAGGAGAAGGAGGATTGCTGGAAAGTATATTCCCTTATAACCGATGAATACAATCCTTCCCCGGAGCGCCTGCGTGACTGGCTGAGTAATCCCAAGGCCAATGGGTATGAGGCATTGCATACGACGGTGATGGGCCCGCAGGGGAAATGGGTGGAAGTGCAGATCCGCACACGCAGGATGAACGAGATCGCCGAAAAGGGGCTGGCCGCACACTGGAAGTACAAGGAAGGAAAGGATGATGAAAGCCGCTTCGATAAATGGTTTCACCAGATCCGTGAAGTGATCAGCAACCAGGAAACCGACAGCATCGATTTTCTGCAGGATTTCAAAACCAGTTTCCTGGCTGAAGAAATCTATATCTATACCCCCAAAGGCGATATCAAGATGCTTCCGGTGGGCTCCACCGCACTTGATTTCGCCTTTGCCATTCACAGCGCCATCGGCGTAAAGACCATCGGCGCCAAAGTAAATCATAAGCTGGTTCCGATCAGTCACAAATTGCACAGCGGCGACCAGGTGGAGATCATTACAAGCAGTAAGCAAAAGGCTTCCGAAGACTGGCTGGGGTTTGTTGTTACCTCCAAAGCGAAAGGCAGGATCCGGGATGCCCTCAAGGAAGAGAAAAGAAAAGTGGCCGAGGAGGGTAAATATACATTGCAGCGCAAACTGGAAGGTGTCGGGGCCTCGTTTACCCAGTACAATATCGATGAATTGGTACATTGGTACAAGCTGCCGTCCAATCTCGACCTGTTCTACCAGGTGGCCATCAAGAATATCGATCTGCGGGACCTGAAAGATTTCAAGGTAAACGGTGACCGGATCGAGGCACCCAAGCCGATCAGGCTCCAGCAGGAAAAACCAGAGTATATCCCGGGTCTGACTACCGGTAAAAAGGACGCGGAACTCATCATTTTCGGAGAAAGCAGTGATAAGATCGTTTACAACCTGGCCAACTGCTGCAAACCGATCCCCGGGGATGACGTGTTTGGGTTTGTAACCACCGGTAAAGGGTTGACCATTCACCGTACCAACTGCCCCAATGCAGCAAAACTGCTGGCCAATTACGGGCATCGGGTCGTGAAGACAAAGTGGGCAAAGAACAAAGAAATCTCTTTCCTGACCGGGGTCAAAATTGTGGGGATGGATGACGTGGGAGTGGTGAATAAGATCACCAACCTGATATCCGGGGAACTCAAGATCAATATTGCCGCGCTTACCATCGAGGCCAAGGAAGGTCTTTTTGAAGGGAATATCAAACTCTATGTACACGACAAGGAGGAATTGGACACACTGGTCCAAAGTTTGCTGAATCTACCGGGTATTGAGTCGGTTGAGCGGTATGATATGGAGGACATTCCTTCCTGATTCTCAATGCCTTTTCTCAAAGAGTTTAGACACCTTTCATACCTACGGGAAACGGAATATTTTGTCTATCTTGTTTAGCTTTCGCGATAACCTATGCCGTAAGTGCTTATGAAACTTAAATGGATAAAGCTGCTGGTTTTTACAGGAATTTTTCTTTTTGCATTTGATCCGGCATACGCACAGGTTTTCTCCTTTAATTGTACCCGCGACACCATTTTACCGGGTTGTCCTCCCAATCTTTGTTTTACCCTGAAGGCTCCCATCCCCGACATCAGGGCATCCAGCAATTCATATAGTTTGAATCCCGGCAGTACGATTCCTGGCTGCTTTTCTGTTTATAAACGCCCGGATGATCCGGCAGGTACTTCCACAAACCTGATTATTGATGACCGCTACAGCAGTGTGATCAACCTGAACTTCCCTTTTCTGTTCTACGGGGCTACCTATAACAGCCTGGTGGCAAGTACAAACGGGTACCTGAGTTTTGACATCACCAGGGCTGGTGCTTCATCACACTGGAACAATCTTGGCGATCTTCCCAATACGGCATATGACCGGGCCCTGGTCATGGGTCCGTACCATGACCTCGACCCTTCGGTTGGAACTTCCCCTTTGAAACGGATCCAGTACCAGGAATGGGGGGTGGCTCCGACAAGAAGATGGATCCTGAGCTTTTTTAAAGTTCCCCTTTTCAGCGCAGCTTGTAACAGCTTAATTGAAAATACCCACCAGATCATCCTGTACGAGTCAACGGGGATAATAGAAGTAAAAATATTCGACAAGCAAATCTGCAATGCATGGAACGGCGGAAAGGCCATGGTGGGTATCCAGGACTTTTCACGAACACAGGGTATGACAGCCCCTAACAGGAAAATGAGTGACCCCCCCTGGGGATCAGTTGGCATGAACGAAACCTGGCGTTTTGTTCCCAATACAGGAGCCTCACTTTTAAAAAGAGTGGAGTTATATGATAATGTGGGAACTCTAATCGCAACCGGCACCACTTCTCCTTTGACAAACGGGGTTCTTGAAGCTTCCTTTCCAAATATATGCCCGCCCGCGGGGGCAACAACCACATATATTGTAAGACCCGTATACCAGAAAATCGATGATCCTGCGGTGGAGATTTTTGGCAGCGACACCGTTCGCGTGAACCGGTTGAATCCGCTCGCCGCCACCGTAACACCCACCCCGGCCAGTTGCGGTACACCCGATGGTTCAATTACGGTAACCGGGGTTTCCGGGGGCACTGCTCCATATGAATATTCACTGGACGGAGTAACCTGGCAAAGCAGTAATATTTTTTCAGGTCTGGCAGCAGGAAACTATACCGTTTATATCCGTGACAATGGAGCGACTTGTACCATGAATATGCCCGTCACGATTTCTGTTACTGGTTTCATAGCCGCTACCACAGCCAGTACCCCCACCGCCTGTCCAGGTGTCAATAACGGCACGATAACCATCACTTCAGCCGGGGGTACCGGGCCGTATACATTCTCCCTTGATGGAGGGGCACCTGTAGCCGGAACCATTCCGTTTACATTTACAAATGTTTCATCCGGCACACACACAGTAATAGTTTATGACTCAGGTACCGGTTGTAACTCCGGACCGAAAACGGTTATTGTGACGGTTGGACCAGGTGTAAGCGGATCGGCAACCACCACGCCGACTGCCTGTCCCGGGGTGAGTTCGGGAACGATCACCGTAACCGCGCTTTCAGGGACTGCTCCGTTTACCTGGTCGCTCGACGGAGGTGCCCCGCAAAGCGGCCCCAGTCCGTATACATTTACCAATGTTTCCTCCGGATCGCATAATATCACGATCCGGGATGCAAATAACTGCAGCATCCTGGTACCGGCCACAGTGGGTTTTGGCACCGGTGTTTCGGGTAATGCGTCTTCCACACCCACTGCCTGTCCCGGGGTAAATAACGGTACCATTACGGTAACCGCCCTGACAGGGGTAGCTCCGTTTACCTGGTCGCTCGACGGAGGCGCTCCGCAAAGCGGGGCCAGTCCATATACATTTACCGGAGTATCATCCGGCAATCATAATGTGATCATCAGGGATAATATCGGGTGCAGTATACTGGTAAATGTGAACGTCGCGATCGGACCCGGAGTCAGCGGGAACGCCGCTCCCACTGCCACTTCCTGTCCGGGTGTGAATAATGGTACGATTGTGGTCACAGCTACAACAGGCACACTTCCGTTTACCTGGTCGATCGATGGGGGTACACCACAAAGCGGTCCCAGTCCGTTTACTTTTACCGGAGTGGCAGCCGGGGCTCATAATATTTTAATCACCGATAATTTGGGTTGTAATATCCTGATCCCGGTAACTGTGGCATCGGGCCCGGTACTCACGGCCAACCTGATACCAGGGGCCACCACCTGCAGTGGTGCCAGCAATGGGACGATCACGGTGACACCGGTGGGTGGAACGGCACCCTTTACATTCAGCCTGGATGGAGGCGCTCCGCAATCGGGAGCGGTGCCCTACCAGTTTACAAATGTTTCTGCGGGTAATCATACGGTGGTCGTCTCCGACGCGGCAGGCTGTATTTCGAACAGCCTGCCGGTTACAGTGAATGCTGGTCCTGTACTCACCACAACGGTAACTACGACAGATGTGTTGTGTAACGGAGGCAGCACCGGTATCATCACTGTAACGGTTCCCGTAATAGGTACCCCGCCATACGAATATTCATTGGATAATATCAACTGGCAACCGGGCAATATTTTTTCAGGACTGCCGGCCGGTTCCTATACGGTATATTACCGCGAAAGCAACGGTTGCCTTGGTCAGCAAACGGTTTTGGTCGGGGAACCGGCTGTTCTGTCTGCTTCAAGTTCTTTCGTGAATGTAACATGTAACGGGGGGAACGACGGATCGATCACCATCACTGCGGGTGGCGGGATCACACCATATGAATATTCAATCGACAACGGCATCACCTGGCAGAGCGGATCCACCTTTGGAGGGCTGACCGCAGGAAGCTATACGATCCTGGTCCGGGATGCGAATCTGTGCACCACCACGGTAACTGCAAACCCAGTTGAGCCCGCCGTGTTGAATGCCAGTGCCGCCATGACAAGCGCCTCCTGTAATGGAGGCAATGATGGTACGATCACGATAACAGCCACGGGGGGCAATACCAGCTATGAGTATTCGATAGACGGAATCAATTTCCAGACTTCAAATTTATTCAACGTGGTTGCGGGAAATTATTCGGTAACTGTCCGGGATAACCTGGGTTGCAGCTATACGTTCCCTGTCGTCGTTACTTTAAATAACAACCTTACGTTTACCCCGCAAACCGACCAGGCAATCTGCGAGGGCAGCTCCACCCAGTTGAACCTTGTGTCAAACGCAACCAGTTATTCCTGGACACCTGCCGCCGGATTGAGCAATACAGCCATTGCCAACCCGGTTGCCAACCCGGTTGTCACCACTGAGTACATTGTAACCGCCACCCTGGATCTGTGCAGCATAATTGATACCGTGATGGTGAATGTGTACCCGGCGCCTGTTCCGGATGCGGGGCCCACCGGTTTCATTTGTTACGGTCAGAGTTACCAATTGCAGGGATCGGGAGGAGTACAATATTCATGGACCCCCGCTACCTACCTGAATAACACATCAGTTGCCAACCCCATCGCAAATGCGGCGCAAACGATCACTTATACCATGTCTATTGTCGCAGATGTGAACGGGTGTCCTTCACTGGTTACAGATACGGTTACCGTGGATGTTACCCCGCCGATCAAGATATATACATATCCCGCTGATACAATCGCCTATCCGGGTGACCAGTTTGAAATCCGGGCGGTATCGACCGTGCCTGCAGCAAATCTTTTCAGTTGGACACCCTCTCTAAACCTGAGTAATCCCAATATTTACAACCCGGTGCTTACAGCAGGAAACGTGGGTGACAGCCTGATCTATAAAGTGACCGCCCGCAGCCAGGCAGGTTGTATCGGGGAAGCCTATGTAAGGCTGCAGGTGTATAAGGGTCCGGAAATATATGTACCAACCGGCTTCACCCCGAACGGAGACGGGAAAAATGACCGGTTCTATCCATTCCCCGTGGGAATCAAAGCCATCAATTATTTCCGGGTATTCAATCGCTGGGGACAGCTTGTATTCTCCTCCAATACATTGTACCAGGGTTGGGACGGGAAATTGCAGGGTGTGGACCAGCCTTCGGGCGTGTATGTATGGATGGCCCAGGCGATCGATAAAAATAATAAAGTGATCAGTCACCGCGGAACGGTTACCCTGATCCGCTGATAATTAAACGCATATCACTTAAAAAAGGAGCCCCTGCGGCTCTTTTTTTTGCGCCTGTTTGGGAAAGGTGTATAAATATTGCAGGCAAGGGCATGAATTAATAAAAAGGCAGGGAGTGATGCCTTATTTTTGCCTGCCGTTTCCACCCAAGGAAGCGAAAAATTTGAATTTCTGAATATGGTAGATGTAATACTCGGACTCCAGTGGGGCGACGAAGGCAAGGGGAAAATCGTAGACTATTTTGCAAAGGATTATGACCTCGTGGCCCGTTTCCAGGGAGGACCAAACGCCGGCCACACCCTTTATGTAAATGACAAGAAAGTGGTCCTGCACCAGATACCTTCCGGGGTGTTTCATCCAGGCATCATAAACCTCATCGGGAACGGGGTTGTACTTGACCCGGTGACACTGAAAAGGGAATGTGATACAGTCGCGGGATTCGGGATCGACCTTCGGAAAAATCTTTTTATTTCCGAGCGAACCCACCTGATCCTTCCCACGCACCGCGCGCTTGATAAAGCGGCCGAATTGTCCAAAGGGAACCAGAAGATCGGATCTACCCTGAAAGGGATCGGGCCGACTTACATGGATAAAACCGGCCGGAACGGCTTGCGGGTGGGCGACCTGCTGGATAAAAATTTTACAACTTCATATATCAAACTCCGCCTCAAGCACCAACGTTTACTCGATAATTTTAATTTCCAGGAAGATATTTCCGCCTGGGAGGAAGAGTTTTTTGAAACGGCAGAGTTCCTGAAGCAACTGAATATCGTAAACGGGGAATATTTTATCAACAGCCAGATAAAATCAGGCAAACGGATCCTTGCCGAAGGGGCACAGGGAAGCATGCTTGATATTGATTTTGGCACTTTTCCTTATGTGACATCCTCCAGTACCATTTCCGCCGGTGTATGCAGCGGGCTTGGAATCGCACCTCATCATATCCGGGATGTGATTGGCGTAACCAAGGCTTATTGCACCCGTGTGGGCGGAGGTCCTTTTCCCACTGAGCTGGAAAACGAAACCGGGGAAGCTTTACGGAAAACCGGGAATGAATTCGGTGCCACAACCGGACGGCCGCGCCGTTGCGGCTGGATCGACCTGGTGGCCCTGAATTTCGCCTGTATGATCAACGGGGTGACAAAGATCGTGATGACCAAGGCCGATGTTCTTGATGCATTTGAAGAATTACAGGTATGCACAGCTTACCGGGTAAACGGAATTGAAACAGCCGAGATACCCTTCCAGATGGACCGGACGAAGCCGGAACCGGTATACCGGGCTTTCAAAGGTTGGCATACGGATACCAGTGTCATCAAGCAATATGCAGACCTGCCATCCACGACCCGCACCTATGTGGATTTCATAAACGAATACCTGGGAGTTAATATACATTTTATTTCCAACGGACCCGGGCGGGAGCAGATCATACAGGTCGTATAATGCCTGTTTCGGGTATTTTTCCCAGTGCGGGGGGAGGTAAAAAAAATAATTTTAAAAATTTGGCGAATTAAAAACTTCGCCGAAATTTTACAGTGCAATCCTGTAAGACCATGGCAATAAAACCAGAAAAAGGAAAGAAAGCTTCCGGAAAAACAAATTCCGATTCCGGAAAAAAGCCGGCACCCAAAACGTCGTCCAAACCCGCGCGCAATGAGGAAGAGGATGATGATGATTTTGAAGAGGAAGAAGAGAACACCACACCTCTCAAAAAGGCTGGCAAGGCAACCGCCTCCACCCGGAAGAAATCGGAGGATGACGAGGATGATGATGAAGTAGATGACGGACCCGATGACTGGGAAAAACCGGAAGAAGAGGAGGAGTGGGACCCGGACTTTGAGGAGTTTGATGTGCCTCCTTCCAAGGGGAAAAAAGCGGGCGGTGGAAAGAAGTCAACATTCGAGGAAGATGATGATTTCAAACTCGATGATGAATTCAAGGACCTCTTCAACGATAAGGATTATGATGATGAAGAGGATGATGATTATTGATAAGCATGGATTCTGACAACGCACTGAATCAGGCAACCGGTACTACCTGCAACTATCATATCTCTGATTTTGAACAGGCAAAGGAAAAAGTGCTGAGCTGGGTACAACAGTTCAGCACTTTTTGTTTTCTGGATAACCACCAATACCAGATATCGCCGCATACGGAGGAATGCCTGGTTGCCGCCGGTGCGCGGAGAACAATCCGGGTGAACCGAAGCCCGGCTTTGTCACAGCTGCAGGATTTTATGAATGAACAAAAAAGCTGGTTGTTTGGTCACCTGGCCTATGATCTCAAAAATGAGATCGAATCACTTCGGTCAGATCACCCCGATCAAACCCGTTTCCCTGATCTTTATTTCTTTGAGCCCGAATGGTTGGTCAGGCTTTCCGGAAATACATTGTCGATAGAGGGCGGCGATCCGGATTCTGTGTACCGGGATATCATGAGTCAGACCAAAACTCACGCTCATCCCCATCCGGCCATCCGAATCAGCCACCGGTTTACCCGGGATGAGTACATCAGGGTGATTGAAAAGCTGAAGGAACATATCCGGCGGGGAGATTGCTATGAGATCAATTTTTGCCAGGAATTCTTTTCGGAAAACACCCGGATTGACCCAGTTTCCGTTTACCGGAAACTCAGTACAGTTTCTCCCAATCCTTTTTCAGCGCTTTACCGGGCTGATGATAACTGGCTGATTTGTGCCAGCCCGGAACGATTCCTGAACCGCAAGGGAAACCGGATCCTTTCACAACCCATCAAGGGTACTTCCCGTAGAAACCGGCAGGACGGAAAACTCGATGATGAAAGCCGCCGGGCCCTGGGAAACAGTGCAAAGGATCGTTCGGAGAATGTCATGGTAGTGGACCTTGTCCGAAACGATCTTTCCCGGATCTGCCAGGAGGGTACCGTAAAGGTGGATGAACTTTTCGGGATCTATTCTTTTCCACAGGTTCACCAGATGATCTCCACTGTCAGCGGGGAACTGAACCCGGAGCTGAATTTTACAGATATCATCCGGGCGACATTTCCCATGGGTTCGATGACAGGTGCGCCGAAAAAACGTGTGATGGAGCTGACCGAAGAATATGAAAAGACCCGCCGGGGTATTTTCTCGGGGGCACTGGGGTATATCCAGCCGGGAGGAGATTTTGATTTCAATGTGGTCATCCGAAGCATCATGTACGATGCGGGTTCCGGATACCTTTCTTTTCAGGCCGGCTCCGGAATCACCTGGTATAGTCGTGCGGAAACAGAATGGGAAGAATGCCTGATGAAGGCGGAAGCGATACAGGCTGTCCTGAAAGGATGATGATCAGCAGTTATTGCCCGGCGGACGTTTGCAGGAGCTGGACCATGCTTTCGTCCAGGATCTGGTATCTTTTCGAGATGAATATATTCATTTTCTGAACGGGTAACCGGAGATTATATTTCCCTGCATCCGCGATCTCATTGCTGAAATTGGGATTGTACCTTTCAAAATCCTCTTTTTCCATTTCAACATGTTTCATGATTACTCCGGCGTTGAACCGACCTGTTATCAGGTACACTGCAGACCGGTTCATTTCATCTTCTGAAAGACGGGCGGCACGATTCAGCAGATCCCGCGTTTCGTCGCGTGTTATCGTGGTGATCCCGCCTTCGCCTTCAAAAATATAGTGAGTGGCTATGAATTTTTTTACGTGATTCATGGACTCACCCGGCAAGTAGTACTGAAGTGTCCAGAAATCCCGGCTTCCCCCGCTTTTACGAATGGCTTTTTCAACATTTCCAGGCCCCCCGTTATAGGCAGCGATCACAAGCAGCCAATCGTTAAAGCGGGAATATAGGTCCGTCAGCATCCGGGCGGCCGCGTGTGTACTCTTGAAATAATCCATTCGTTCATCCCTTGATCTGCCTACAACCAACCCGTAATTACGGGCCGTTGCCGGCATGAAATTCCAGGGCCCCAGTGCACCTGCCGGCGACAGGGCATTTGCTTTAAGCCCCGACTCGATAACGGCTAGGTATTTCAGTTCTTTCGGGATTCCGTGTTCCTGAAGCACCTGGTCCATCAGGTTCAGGTAGGGTTCACCCCAGACCTTCATGGACTCGTAGCCTTTCCGGTTCCTGGCAATATAATTTTCGACAAATGAAACTGCCATCGGGTTGAGCCGGGCTCCAGTGACTCCATCACCAGCCATGGCGGTCTTTAATATCTCTTTGAATCCTGCTTTTGGGTCCAGCAAGGGTTGGGCGGAAACAGGAGCATCAGGTTGTTCTTTAATGGCAGTATCTGTTACGGGCGATCCGGAAATTTTGTCCTGTTCACCGATCCGGGAATATGCGGATTGCGCCAGGGATAGAAATAAACAAAATGTTGCTATGTAATAGATTTTTTTCAAATCTTCTTTGTTTTCATGTGCTGGCCGGTCAGAACTGCATCAGCCGGGCCGAAGCCTGTAACAAAGATACTTCATCAAAACGGGCCGACATAACCTGGAGACCGAAGGGCATCCCGTTGCTATGTGTGTAAAGGGGAAGGGAAATGGCGGGACACCCGGCAAGGTTTGCCGTTACAGTGTAAATATCAGCGAGATACATCGCTATCGGGTCATCCGTTTTTTCACCGGCACGGAAAGCTGTAACGGGGGATGTGGGCATGATAATGAAATCATAATTGTTGAAGATGGCATCGATCCGGTCCCTGAGCAAGCGCCTGACCTTCTGGGCCCGGGTAAAGTAGGCATCATAATACCCGGCGCTGAGCACAAACGTGCCTAGCATGATCCGTCGTTTTACTTCTTTGCCAAAACCTGCCGAGCGGGTTTCCTTGTAGAATTCGGTCAGGTCAGTCAGCTCTTTGTCTGTACGGACACCAAATCGCACACCGTCATACCGGGCGAGGTTGGAAGATGCTTCGGCCGTGGTTAACACATAATAGGCGGGGACCAAATGATCGAGCAGGTCAAACTCCACCGGCTCAGCGACATGCCCATCATTCTTCAGGCGGGAAATTGTTTGCCGGATCGCGACGGCAATTTCCGGATCGAGGCTTGGATGATCGAGGGAATGATCGAGCCAGGCAAAACGGAATTTTTTATCGGATGAAAGGAGTGCTGAGTAGGGCGGGACTTCAGTTTTGGAAGCCGTGCTGTCAAATTCATCAGGACCCGCCATGACTTCCAGAACCAGTGCCACATCTTCTATACGCGTACCGAAAATGCCGATCTGGTCAAATGAAGATGCGTATGCGATCAGTCCGTGTCGGGAAATTCTTCCATAGGAAGGTTTTAACCCGATGATCCCGCAGAAATCAGCCGGTTGCCTGACAGAGCCGCCCGTGTCACTGCCGAGTGAAAGCATGCAAAGCCCGGCCTGTACAGCAACAGCTGATCCGCCGGAAGATCCGCCTGGTACGCGGGTTTCATCGAGTGCATTCAGAACCCTGCCGTAGGCGGAATTTTCATTGGTAGACCCCATTGCAAATTCATCGCAGTTAAGCTGGCCTATAATGATGGCCTCTTCAGCCAGCAAACGTTCCACCGCGGTGGCGGAGTAAAGGGAAATAAAATTGCCAAGGATCCGGGATGCGGCGGTTATCCGGTGATCCCGGTAACAGATCACATCCTTGATGCCGATGACTACGCCGTGCAATTTGCCGGTCGGATTTCCGTGTTGCCGGGAAAGATCGAGCTCTTTTGCCCGGCGAACCGCCTCTTCCGAAAAGACTTCAGTGAATGCGTTCAGATGCCGGGTATTCTCGATCTGCTGCAGGTAATGTTGTACCACCTCCGCACAGGATATCGATCCATCCCGCAACCGGGTGTGGTACTGTTCAACGGAGTTGAAAGAAAACAATAATAAAACGCTTTTGTGTTGACGAAAACAGGTGGGGGATCAGGAATTGGGAGAGTTCTTTACATCACTGGCACTCTCTTCAATTTCTTTCCGGACATTGTTTTTCGCATCATTGAATTCCCGGACTCCTTTACCCAGGCCGCGCATCAGTTCAGGGATTTTACGGCCCCCGAATAACAGCAACACCACGATCACGATAATGATCATTTCATTCGTCCCAAATGCTAATAAGTAAGGCTTCATATTTTTTTAATTAGACTCCAAAGATAATAAGTATGTAAAAACCGGACGGAATATATGTTTCAGGTACGAAAGGGATAAAAAAACCCGGTTCAAAGACCGGGGTTTCCAATAATATTCAGGCAGATCAGTTGTCAGTGCTTTCAGATACCATTCTCTTTTCACGGATCCGCGCGCTTTTACCGCTGCGGGTACGCTGGTAAAACAATTTGGCCCGGCGTACGTGCCCTGTCTTATTGAGCACAATGGAATCAATATTGGGCGAATAATAAGGGAACACCCTTTCAACGCCAACTCCGTCGGAGATCTTGCGAACTGTAAAACTGGCCGTATGGCCTGTTCCCTGCTTTTTGATCACATCGCCTTTGAAAGACTGAATTCTTTCTTTATTTCCCTCGATGATCTTGTAGTTCACAGTGATATTATCTCCCGGTTTAAAGGCCGGAAATTCTTTTTTACCGGTCAGTTGCTCATGTACGTATGCGACGGCGTTCGTGTTCATAACCCAAAATTTAGGACGGCAAAGGTAGGGGAAATTGATTAAATACTATGCTGAATCAGTGGTTTATTGGGGATCTTTTTTTGCCCCTGGTTTCCATGGCTGGGGGATGGCTGATTAGGGGTAATAAAATTTCAAATTATTGATAATCAAGTACTTAAAAGAATTTGATTATATAATTATCAATTTAGTCAATCAGAAATCCGCCAAATTGTTAACGCGCCACATTTACAGCCCTTTTCTCCCGGATCACGGTCACTTTGATCTGCCCCGGGAAGGTCATTTCGGTCTGTATTTTCTGGGCGATCTCAAAAGACAGCCTGTCAGATTCCTGGTCGCTCACTTTGTCGGCTTCTACGATAACCCTCAGCTCACGGCCGGCCTGGATTGCATACGCTTTTTCCACACCGGTATAGGCCATGGCAAGGGATTCCAGGTCCTTGATGCGTTGCAGGTATTGCTGCATGATTTCTCTCCGGGCTCCGGGACGGGCTCCGCTGATGGCGTCGCAGGCCTGGACAATGGGAGAGATTACATATTGCATTTCCATCTCGTCGTGGTGTGCGCCAATCGCGTTTACCACAGCCGGGTTTTCCCCATATTTTTCGGCCAGTTTGGCGCCCAGGAGTGCATGGCTCAGTTCACTTTCTTCATCCGGCACTTTTCCGATATCGTGTAATAAACCGGCCCGTTTGGCAAGTTTGGGGTTCATTCCCAGTTCCGCAGCCATGGTGGCGCAGAGATTGGCTGTTTCCCGACTATGCATCAGGAGATTTTGTCCGTAAGAGGAGCGGAAACGCATACGGCCCACCATCCGGATCAGTTCTTTATGCAGTCCATGGATGCCAAGTTCGATAACGGTCCGTTCACCGATCTCCATTACTTGTTCTTCTATCTGTTTTCTGGTTTTCTCAACAACTTCTTCAATCCGGGCCGGATGGATACGGCCATCGGCCACCAGTCTTTGCAGACTCAGGCGGGCAATTTCCCGGCGGAGCGGGTCAAAAGAGGAAAGAATGATGGCTTCAGGGGTATCATCGACAATCAGGTCAACCCCGGTAGCGGCTTCAATAGCCCGGATATTCCGGCCTTCACGGCCGATGATCTGGCCTTTTATTTCATCGCTTTCGAGGTTAAATACCGTGATGGAGTTTTCGATGGCTTGTTCGGCAGCCGTCCGCTGGATGGTCTGGATAATTATTTTCCGGGCTTCCTTAGCGGCTTTTTGCTTGGCCTCTTCAATGATCTCCTGCTGCAGACCAAGGGCCCGGGTCTGGGCTTCATTTTTAAGGCTTTCCACCAGCTGGGCACGGGCATCTTCGGCCGAAAGGTTCGCGATCTTTTCCAGGCGGCGGATATGTTCTTCCTGGTGTTTTTCCAGTTCGGTGCGTTTGATGTTGACGAGTTCGATCTGGCGGTTCAGGTTTTCCTTGATCGCCTCGTTCTCCTTGATGTGTTTATCGAGATTACCCTCTTTCTGATTTATGGTCTGTTCTTTCTGACGGATTCGGTTTTCGGCGTCGTTGATCTTCCTGTTCTTTTCAAAAAGTTCCTTGTCGTGGGAGGACTTCATCTGCACAAACTTCTCCTTGGCCTCGAGCTCTTTTTCCTTACGGATGGTCTCGGACCGGAGTTCGGCCTCTTTCAGAATGGTTTGGGACTGGATTTCAGCTTCTTCTATTTTCTTGCGGGTGCTCTTGGCAAAGATCAGCTTACCCGCTAAAATGCCTGCTATGAGGGCGCCAATGCCAATAATGGCAGAGAGTATATTCGGATCCATGAATGTTAATGTTTAATTGTTTCATAATGGCTTATACCGGGTTTCAGGTCCCGGAATGCACTTTTCTGAAATTCTAAAAAATCCCCCGGGGGGGTGTAATCAGCGAAGATACAAAACAGCTGCTTACGGATGAAATGCCCTTTCCGGGCTTGCCGCTGGTGTAATTCTGGACTAAAACGGATCTCAAAATGCCCGATTTGCTCCTGATTATGTATTCTTGCATACCTAAATTATTAATTATGCGCTTAATTCTTGCCATGATCGGTCTTTTGCCCTTGCTGGCCTCGGCCCAGGAAAACGGAAAACCTTTCCGGATTAAAGGGAAAATCAAAAAAATCGCCTATACACCTGAATGGGTATTCCTGCAATACCGCACCCAGGGTGAATGGAAGACTGATAGCATGAAAGTGCAGGGAGGGAAATATGAATTTTCCGGTACCCTTGAAGAACCCACCATGTCCCGTCTTCGGGTAAAATATATGGATGACGCAGCCGGTAAGAAAGTGGCCATGCGCAGTGCCCGGGACCTCGCTACCATCGCGATTCAACCCGGTAAGATCCGGGTCAGTTCCGTGGATTCATTCAGCAATGTGCAAGTAAAAGGTTCGCCTGTTCATACAGAGTATGCCAAGATCCTACTTCAGAACAAGCCATATGAAACCAGGCTCGAGCCGCTTTATGCCAAGTACTCTGAATACAATCGGGCAAAAGACCAGGCAGGGATGGATCGGGTGGAAAAAGAGATCGATGCCATTTCAGATGAGCGGAAGGAAAAAGTATACGGTGAGTATGTCCGGAACAACCCGAATTCCCCGTTGGCGCTCTATGCGCTCCAGCAATACGCGGGATGGGATATCAATCCGGAAAAAGTGGATCCCCTTTACAATGCGCTTTCGGAAGAAACCCGGAAATATCCTTCTGCAGTTGCCATGAAAGAAAATATTGAGATCGCCCGGAAAACCGGTATAGGCCGGATGGCCATGGATTTTACCCAGAATGATACCCTCGGGAACCCGGTCATGCTGTCTTCTTTCAAAGGAAGATATGTACTGGTTGATTTCTGGGCCAGCTGGTGCGGCCCTTGCCGTGCAGAGAACCCGAATGTGGTGCGGGTCTTCAACAAGTTCAAGGATCGTAAATTCCATATTGTCGGGGTTTCCCTGGACCGCCCGGGGCAAAAGGAGAAATGGATGAAAGCCATCCACGACGACAAACTGGAATGGACACATGTCAGCGACCTTAAGTTCTGGGACAATGAAGTGGCTAAACAATATGGTATCAAAGCCATTCCCCAAAACCTGCTGATCGACCCGGACGGAAAAATCATCGCCAAGAACCTTCGCGGGGAGGATCTCGAAATAAAACTGGGCGAAGCAATCGAAGGGAAGAAAAGTTTCTAATTAACAGCTTTCAGTTATATAATTTAAAAGCCCCGCTAGCGGGGCTTTTAAATTATCCAGGTATTTTATCCGGTGGCCAGGTGACTGTCCAGCAATTTTTCGATTCCGCGAAGCTGCTCAGATATATTCTCCTTTTCCAGTCCTGCCGCGGTGCCGGCATTTTGTTCCGTTGCATACCAGATCAATACCATACCGATATAGTCCTGCATGTCTTTTCCCGCAAAATGGGTCTTGAACTCCAGGATCTTGTCATTGATGGTTTTAAGGGTTTTCCGCACCACTTCCTCATCCTCCGGCTGGATCTTGATCCGGTAGGTTCGGTCTCCAACCAGTGCGGAAATTGCAATTAATTCGCTCATAAATTGTGGTTTTCAGTTTGCATTTGCTATTTTCGGTTCCCTTATCCCCACAAGCCCCTATCCACCCGGAAATTACGGACACTCTTCCCCTGAGAAAACGATTTAAACGTTTGCCATGTTTGTCAAAGTTAAGTCTTCCGTATTTATTGATGCCCTGAAGCTGCAGCTTGATATTCCCAAGGGGGATAGCTTTCGCGGAATCCTCCGGGATGACAGGGGAAGTATTTGCCGCACGATAGAAAGAACCGTTGAACGGGAACGGCAAGAGCTGACCTGGGATGGATTGAACGATCTTCCCTACGGGACATATACCCTGGAGATGACCCAGGGTGATCAGGAGATGCGGATGGATCTGGTGAAAAGGGTATGAGTGTTAGGAACCCAGCATGGCAATACAACGGTCGATCTCTTTCAGGTAACCGTTGATCTTCTTTTCAAACTCTTTCCGGTCGGCTTCGTTCATCTCTCCATTGCTTAATTTCAGGACACCGACCTGTTGTTTCAGTTCCTCGACATTTTTTTGCTGGGCATCCAGTTTTCCAAGGGCCGACTGAAGCTCGGTCCTCAGGCGGCTATTCTCTTTCTGGAGCACGGAGAACTGCTTCAGCAGGGTTTGAAGTTTATCCTGGATGCGTTTAAGATGTTGTTCAGTTTGGTTCATTTCCTGATTTCTGCCCGTAGGTCTTTTTCCAGGGTGGTCATGATCCTGGTCATCCAGCCGTCGATCTCCTTATCGGTGAGGGTTTTCTCCTCGTCAAGGAATGTAAAGTTAACGGCCATGGACTTTTTATCTGATCCCAGTTTTTCACTCTCGAATATATCAAAGAGCCGGATATCCCGGAGCTTTCCTATCCGGATCTTTTGAACGGTTTCTTCCACCTCACCCCAGCTCATTTCCCGGGGAACCACCAGGGCCAGGTCTCGTTGTACTGCCGGGTAACGGGGGAGTTCCCGGATCGCCGGGGTTCGTTTTCCCGCAAGGCCGGCCAACAGGCTCCAGTTAATTCCAGCAAAGAATACAGGTTGACGGATCCCGAATTTTTCCAGGATGGCTTTTTTTACCTCACCCAGTCCTGCAACAGGCTCTCCTCCTGATGAGTATACAATATGATTTACCAGTTTGGGGATTTCCTGCATGGCCGGTCGCTCCATTTCCACCCCTGTCACCTTCAGGAGGGCTTCCACCACCCCTTTCAGCTGGTAAAAATCTGAGGCGAGGTTTTTTTGCTGCCAGCTGTCTTCCTGTTTTTGGCCGGTGATCACCAGGCAGAGTTGTTCCTCTTCCCGGTATTTACCCGGGGCCGTCTGGGCATAGGCTTTTCCGAATTCAAACAGCCGGAGGGTATGGTTTTTATGATTCAGGTTCCTCTCCACCACTTCCAGCGCGGTTTCAAAGAGTGAGGGCCGGAGGATGTTCAGTTCTGCGCTCAGGCTGTTGATCATTTTCACCATTCCCTGCTGTTCTTCTTCGGAAAAATAGGCGGCGTTGGTGATGGAATTGGTGAGCATTTCATTAAATCCAAAACCGACCAGGCAGGCTGCTACTTTTTCCCGGTATGTTTCTCCCGCATAATTTTCTTCTATGGAAGGGGTAATGGTGATGGCCCCGGGAATATCGATATTGTCAAGCCCGTCGATCCGGAGGATTTCTTCCACAATATCAGCCGGGAGGTGGATGTCGGGTTTGTGACTGGGTACGGCTACACGAATCTCATCGATGCCTTCTTTCAGTAGTTCAAAACCAAGGCTGGTAAGTATGTCTTTAACTGCATCGGGATGGTAATTCTTCCCGCTGAGTTTTTTGATATAATGCCATTTAACAGCTACTTCGGTTCGTGCTTTTGCGCCTGGGTAGATGTCTGTGATTTCTGAAGAGATCTCGCCACCGCAGATCTCTTTCACCAGCGCTGCAGCCCGTTTAAGCACCAGTACGGTTGCGGAAATATCGGTACCTTTTTCAAACCGGGCCGCGGCATCGGTACGCAACCCGTGCCGGAAAGAAGTTTTGCGGGTAATAACAGGATCAAAACAGGCGCTTTCAATAAAAATATTTCGGGTAGATGCGGTGACCCCGCTGTGTAGTCCGCCAAATACTCCGGCAATACACATGCCTTCTTTCGCGTCGCAGATCATCAGGTCTTCGGCACTCAGTTTACGCTCTTTTTCATCGAGCGTTACAAAAGGGGTGCCTTCAGGAAGGTTTTTTACAACGATCTCTTTCCCGCTGATCAGGTCCGCATCAAAGGCATGGAGCGGCTGGCCGGTTTCATGTTGGATAAAATTGGTGATGTCGACAATGTTATTGATGGGGCGAAGCCCGATCGCTTTCAGTTTTTGCTGGAGCCAGACCGGGGATTCTTTGATCGTCACCTGTGAGATGCTGATCCCAGAATAACGGGGACATGCTTTTTCGTTCTCCACATGCACCCGGATGGGGAAGGAATTGCTATCCACACGGAATCCCTGATTTCCGGGGAACCTGGGTTTCAGATCTTTTTTGTCATGGTGGCTCAGGTAGGCGCACACATCCCGGGCCACGCCCCAATGGCTCATCGCATCCATCCGGTTCGGGGTCAGTCCGATCTCGTAAATGATATCTTCAGAAGGTTTGAAATAATCGGCTGCCGGAGATCCTACCGGGGCGTCCGTGGGCAGAACCAGGATGCCTTCGTGTGATTCGCCAAGCCCGATCTCATCTTCTGCGCATATCATACCATGGCTTTCCACGCTCCGGATCTTCGCGATCTTCATGGTAAGCGGCTCGCCGCCTGTAGGGTAGATGGTTGTGCCAACCGGGGCCACCACCACTTTCTGTCCGGCAGCCACATTCGGGGCCCCGCAAACGATCTGGAGCGGATCCCCAGCACCGATATTGACCCGGGTCAGGGTCAGTTTGTCGGCATTGGGATGTTTTTCCGTTTGCAACACTTCCCCGATCAGTAGTCCTTTGAGGCTTCCTTTAACCTCTTCGTATGGATGCATGCTTTCCACTTCAAGTCCGATCGATGTAAGGATTCGCCCCAGCCTTTCAGGTTCCACGGGTACCGGCAGGTATTCACTCAGCCATTTATATGAGATCGTCATGTTCCGGTCTGCTTTTTTATTGTTGCGAAGATAAAGGAAAGGGGGAAGTCATTTCCGGCTCCAATGCCGTTAATTTGCGGATTCAGTCATCTTGGAAAAATGGAAATCCATACTTATCCTGGGGCTCATTATTCTCTGCCTCTTGCCTGTGTACCCGATTTCCGGATACCTGCATAAACAGCTGCGACCCCGGGAGTCCGGGGCCCGCTTTTTGGGGTGGACAGGGGCCATGCTGGCACTTGTTTTTGTTTATACTTTTTTACTGGTGCTGCTGATCAAACTGATATTCCCGGGTGCCTGAGGGAGATTTTAAACCGGTAGCCGGATCACGGAAGGTTAAGGGTACGTTTTGTTTCGAAGTATTCCGTAAGTTCCTATTTTTACCGCGACTAAAGCAACTGATATGTCATACAACTTATTGAAAGGAAAGAAAGGGATCATTTTCGGTGCTCTTGACGAGCGCTCCATTGCTTGGAAAACGGCGCTTCGCTGCCATGAAGAGGGGGCGCAGATCGTTTTGTCCAACGCCCCGGTGGCCCTGCGAATGGGGGAGATCAACAAACTGGCCGAAGCCTGTGGAAATGCGCCTGTTGTAGGGGCAGATGTGACCAATATGGAAGACCTGAAAAACCTGTTTGAAAAATCGGCTGAACATTTTGGCGGTAAGATCGACTTCATCCTTCATTCTATCGGGATGAGTCTGAACGTGAGAAAAGGAAAGCACTACACAGAAATGAACTATGAATGGAACCAGAAAACACTTGATATTTCTGCGATGAGCCTGCACCGGGTACTTCGTACGGCCTGGGATATGGATGCGCTGAACGACTGGGGGAGTGTGGTGGCGTTAACCTATATAGCGGCCCAGCGGGTATTCCCGGATTATAATGAAATGGCCGATGCCAAGGCCCTGCTTGAAAGTGTGACCCGGAGTTTTGGGTATCATTACGGGGCCAAAAAGAAAGTGCGGGTGAACACCATTTCACAATCTCCCACGCGCACCACAGCGGGAAGCGGAGTGAAGGGGTTTGACGGGTTTATCAATTATGCGGAGGCCATGAGCCCGCTCGGAAATGCCACTGCAGAAGACTGCGCAAATTACTGTGTGATGATGTTCAGCGACCTGACCCGTTACGTAACCATGCAAAACCTGTTCCATGACGGGGGATTCAGTTTTACCGGGGTAACCGCCGGCGTGATCGACAAGATGGGCTGAGCATCTACAATAAAGCAATCTCTAATAATAGTAAAAGCCTCCGGTCCGGAGGCTTTTACTATTAAAACGTGTCATGGAAGGGCTTCCCAAACTCAATACTCATCCTCATTGAACAGGAAATCATCCTGTGTCGGGTAATCAGGCCAGATATCTTCGATGGTCTCATACACATCACCTTCATCTTCCAGTTCCTGCAGATTCTCAACCACTTCAATCGGGGCACCGCTCCGGATGGAATAGTCGATCAGTTCATCTTTGGTGGCCGGCCAGGGGGCGTCTTCGAGGTACGAGGCTAATTCTAAGGTCCAGAACATTCTCTCAGTGTTTAATTTTTTAGAACAAGGTTTTGGAGGGTCGGCGAGCCAGGTCGGTCCCCCAATTTTTCCGCAAATGTAGTTGTAATAACGAATTTTCCAAATCCTTAGTTGTACACGGTAATTTGAAGGTTTCCGGGAGGAGCATCTGTTTGCCCCTTTTGCATTAACCGGGAATTGTGTAATAAATAATCAATAAGGGCCTGTAACAACCCTGGTTCGGATATCTTTATTCCCTTTTTGTTAATTTTTCGACTGCAGGTGAAAATCCGGATTGTAAATTAAAGTTCATATACTTGTAATAGTTAGATATAGAATCCCCTTTGTATGATGCAGATGAGGAAAACGGGAGCCCTGATTTTTTTGATCGGATTTATGCTGATTGTGTACGGCTCACCTGCTTTTGGCCAGGAATTGCCTGTATCCATGCAGGCCAAACTGATGCTGAAGATTGCTGCGATGGACCGGAATACAGGCAGATACGGGGATCCTGTAAAAATCGGTGTTACCACGGATGAGATGCTCCTTGAATTAAACGCCCTTTCAGAGACCCGGATCAATGGAAGGTCATTTGATGCGGAAAAAATGAATTCTACGGATGATGTTGAGGGTTTTAAACTCCTTTATATCGGTGCAAACTGGAAGGATGATTACCAGGAGGTCTCTTCCATGGCAGAAAGAAATCAAAACCTGATCTTTGCCGCTGAAGAGGAATATTGTGTAAGGATGGGAGCCGGCGTTGCTTTCAAGATGGTTGATGGTAAGCCCAAAATCGTTGTTAACCTTGATGCGGTAAAAAAACAGGGGGCCGACTTTCCCGCTAATTTTTTAAAGGTAACCGTTGTTGTTGGAGGTTTAAATTAAACTGATTCTTTCGTTTTCTTATGTTATCCGGCAAAAACTTACATAAGCGTTACGGCGAAATTGAGGTCCTGCGAGGGGTTGATCTTTCTGTTAACAGGGGCGAAGTGGTTTCCATTGTGGGCCCTTCCGGATCTGGCAAAAGCACCCTCCTGCATATCCTGGGCACACTCGACAGGGCCGATCAGGGAGAAGTGCGAATGAATGACACTGTGATCAGTTTGCTTAACGGGAAAAAACTGGCGGCTTTCCGCAACCGGCATATCGGTTTTGTATTTCAGTTCCATCATCTCCTTCCCGAGTTTACCGCGCTGGAGAATGTGTGTATTCCTGGCTGGTTGGGGGGACGGAAAAAGGGGGAGGTGAAAACCGAGGCAGAAAGGCTGCTCGATTTGCTAGGCCTTTCCGGAAGAATGGAAAATAAACCCAACCAGCTTTCCGGTGGGGAGCAACAACGGGTGGCAGTGGCCCGGGCGCTCATCAACAATCCTGATATCGTGTTTGCCGATGAGCCAAGCGGAAACCTCGATACAGTCAACGCCAAGGAACTCCATCGTCTTTTCTTTGAACTCCGCGATCGTTTCAGCCAGACTTTCCTGATCGTAACCCACAACGAGGAGCTGGCCCGTTTGAGTGACCGTGTACTTCAGATGATTGACGGGAAGATTGTCCAGCCCGGTTAAGTTCGTGGATCAGACCCGGGGTTTCCAGGGTATTTCCTCTGCATGCAGGTGGTGTGCCGCATAACGTCCCAACACAAACAGATAATCACTGAGGCGGTTGAGGTACCGTATGATCAACGGTTCGATCTCTTCATTTTTCTTTTGCAGTCTCACAATACAGCGCTCCGCCCTGCGGCAGACGCAACGTGCAACGTGAAGGGTGGATACCGTGACATGTCCCCCGGGTAAAATAAAGGATTTCATCGGGGGGAGGGTTTCGTTCATTTTATCGATCTCCGTTTCCAGAAGTAGGGTATCCGTTTCGGTAAGGTCGGGTATTTTCAGGCGGGGCTCTTTTTCGGGGTCGCAGGCCAGGGCCGATCCGATCGTGAACAACCGGTCCTGCACTTCCCGGAGCACCTGGGGAATCTGATCTGCCAGCAGGTGGTCGCGGCAAAGCCCGATAAAGGCATTGAGTTCATCCACCGTTCCGTATGCTTCGATTCGCCGGTGTGATTTGGGAACCTTTGTTCCCCCGATCAGTGATGTCGTTCCTTTATCGCCGGTTTTGGTATAGATTTTAACAGACATATCCGTTTTTTAAGGGTAAATGATGGCGTTTTCATTTTTCATATCGGTTTCAACGACGCCGTCCCTGAGCCGGATTACCCGGCGGGCATGTTTAGCGATATCTTCTTCATGGGTCACCACAATCAGTGTATTCCCTTTCTTATAGATACTGTCAAAGATTGCCATGATCTCGTACGAGGTCCTGGTATCCAGGTTCCCGGTAGGTTCATCGGCAAGGATAAGGGCGGGATTGTTAACCAGTGCACGGGCGATGGCTACCCGCTGGCACTGTCCTCCCGATAGTTCATTGGGTTTATGGTGGCTTCTGTCGGTCAGGTTTACCATTTCCAGCACCTGCATGGCTTTTTCGTTCCTTTGTTTTTTTCCCATCCCGGCATAAACCAGGGGGAGGGCAACATTTTCAAGGGCTGTGAGCCGGGGAAGAAGGTTGAACTGCTGGAATACAAACCCGATTTCCTGGTTCCTGATCTCGGCCAGGTCGTTTTCCTTCATTTCACTTACGTCGTTTTCATTGAGCACATACCGACCGGAAGTGGGGGTGTCAAGACACCCGATCACATTCATCAGCGTGCTTTTGCCCGACCCCGAAGGTCCCATCAGTGCCACGTATTCATTCCGGGAAATATCCAGGGAAATGCCATTGAGTACACGCAGTTCCTGTTTCCCCATATAATAGCTTTTGCAGATATTTTCGAGATGGATGATGCTGTTCATATGCAGCCCGTTTTATACCCGGCCGGTTTTGGAAACCTAAGATTGGGGGTGATGAATGGCTTTTGGGACAAGAAAATACTGATCATCATGCATCGGGGCGTTCTTCAGTGCATCCTCGCGTGTAACCGAATCTTTTACTTCATCGGCCCGAAGCATATTTACTTTATCGGACATATGGGTAAGGGGTTCAACGGCTTCCAGGTCAAGCTCATTCAGCTTTTCCACGAAAAGGATCATTCGCTGCAGATCGTTTTTTATTTCTTCTCCTTCCTGCTCGCTGAACCGGAGTCGGGACAGCCGGGCAAGTTTTTCCACCAAAGCACCTGTTACTTCCATCCGGCAAAGATACGTGTTGCACGCCGAGTCGGGCACAGTGACCCCTTTGTGGCCGGGGACAGGTCGCCTGTGATGAATTTATTATCTTCGCCGCCTTATGCGAGGGAATAAACCGATTGTAATGAGCGGCATCCGTCCGACGGGATTTCTCCACCTGGGGAATTATTTCGGGGCGGTGCGGAATTATGTGCGGATGCAGCAGGAATATGACTGTTACTTTATGGTAGCCGACCTGCACTCGCTGACGACCCACCCGGATACCCGGGAGTTGAAAGAAAATGTATACCGTGTATTGGCCGAGAATATCGCCAGCGGGCTAAACCCCGACCAGGCCGCCCTTTATTGCCAGAGCCATGTACCAGAAACCGCCGAACTCTACCTCTACCTGAATATGCTGGCCTATATGGGAGAGCTTGAAAAAACAACCACGTTCAAGGACAAAGCCCGGCTGCAACCCGATAACGTGAACGCAGGACTGCTTACTTACCCTGTTCTCATGACGGCCGACATCATCCTTCACCGGGCGCGGTTTGTACCCGTAGGCAAGGACCAGGAGCAACACCTGGAAATGGCCCGGAATTTTGTCAACCGTTTCAACCATCGCTACGGTGAGGTTTTTCCCGAACCACAGGCCTTTAATTTCGGGGAGGAGCTGATCAAGGTTCCCAGTCTTGATGGCGCCGGCAAAATGAGTAAAAGTGAAAACCAGTATGCCACCCTGTACCTTTCAGACACGGATGATCTGATCCGTAAGAAAGTGATGAAGGCCAAGACAGACAGCGGTCCAACGGCTCCCCGTTCACCGAAACCGGATTATATCGAAAATATATTCGGACTGATGAAACTGGTCAGCCGGCCCGAGATCGTTTCACAGTTTGAGTCGGCTTATGACGATTGCAGTATCCGGTACGGGGATATGAAAAAACAGCTGGCAGAGGATATGGTACAGTTTATCACGCCGATCCGGGAGAAAGCCGAATCGATCCGGAATGATCAGTTGTACCTTAAAAAGGTCATGGAACAGGGGGCCGAAAAGGCCCGGGTCAGTGCGCAGGCAACAATGAATCTCGTACGGGAGGCGATCGGGCTGAATTATTTTTAAACCACCCGTCCCCGTATTGTAAATTACACTACTTTTATTTTCCTGCGAACCGGTGCATAAAACTGTTATGTATGAATAAAAAAATACTGACCACGATCGGGATACTTGCTCTCATTGCCGCTCTGGCAATGAAGCTGATGGGGAACCGATCATCACGTTTAACCGAACTGCTGGAATTCTGGTGGATTCCCTTACCGGTTGCTTTGATCTGCCTGATCCTGGCGGCCCGGAAAAGTTCCTGAACGGAAAATGAAATTGCAAATTTGACCTATTGTTTCACAAGCCATGGCAAAATCTAAATTCAAACCCAAACATATCGCGATAGCAGGTAATATCGGCGCAGGTAAAACCACCCTCACTGAGATGCTGAGCAAGCATTACAAATGGATTCCCCATTTTGAGGATGTGGATCATAACCCGTACCTGATGGATTTCTATGAGGATATGCCCCGCTGGAGTTTCAACCTCCAGATCTATTTTCTCAATAGCCGGCTGAAACAGCTGGTAGATATCCAGCAGGGAACGGAAACGGTGATCCAGGACCGGACTATTTACGAGGACGCCAATATTTTCGCCCCCAACCTGCATGATATGGGCTTGATGAGCAAGCGGGATTTTGACAATTATTTTCATTTCTTCCAAACCCTGAAAACCCTTGTCCAGCCGCCGGATCTGCTGATCTACCTGCAGGCCTCGGTGCCCACCCTGGTGGGACAGATCCAGAAAAGGGGTCGTGAATACGAAGAGAATATCCGTCTTGATTACCTCAAAAAGCTGAATGAATACTACAGCAAGTGGATCAGTGAATACAAAGAGGGAAAGTTGCTGGTCATCGATGTTGATAAAAACAAATTCGCGGAGAAGAACGAGGATTTTGGCGAGATCATCCGGAAAGTCGATGCTGAACTCTACGGACTTTTCTAATCCTGGTAGCCGGCATAGTCTTCATATTCCTTCAGCCAGCGCTCAATTTTCCGGAGCCATATCATCTGTTGTTCACGGTTGATGCTGTGGTTTGTCTGCCGGTCATATTCATTTTGTATTTTCTCTTTCTCATCCAGGATATCCTGGTAGATCTTTTCCAGATCCTGCCGGTAGGTCCTCCTGTTAAAGCGGTATTCCTTCAACCGCTTGTAAAATTTCCGGGCGAATATTTCCGCGATATCAAAATGACCCTGTTCATGTGCGAGGATATAGGGGGTTTTATGCAATCCCCAGGAACGGGTCTTGGAAAATTTGGATTCGATACGGAAGCTGAAATCACCTTCGCTGAAATGATAGGAAACCATCAGATAGGTGGTGGTGGACGCGGCGGCATCGCTGTTTTCTACGGGACGTGCCTGGTAATCCGCCCAGGTGAGCCTGCGGCTGCCGCTCCATCCGATAAGTTCCTCGCTGGGGTCCTGTGCCGGAAGCCAGACGGGGATCAGGAAAGCCAGTATCAGGGCTGCTTTTTTCATTACCGGTATATTCAACGTGAAGTCGGCTGAAAAATTTTAATCGCTGCAACCCCAGACGTTAAAAAATAACAAAACCCCGTTCGTGTCTGCCGGACGGGGTTTTTATTTTATGAATCCTTGTATTATCAGGGTTTCGGTGCAGCTGCAAGTATCTCTTCTGTCACCCCGTTGGCATACTTTTCAAAATTCTTGACGAAAAGACCGGCCAGGTAGCTGGCTTTTTCATCATACGCTTTGGGGTCGGCCCAGGTATTACGTGGGTTCAGGACCTCGACGGGTACACCGGGGCAGGAAACAGGCATGGACATCCCGAATACGGGATGTGTTTCATATTCCACCTGATCCAGTTCACCTTCCAGGGCAGCCGTGATCATGGCCCGGGTATATTTTAGTTTCATACGATGGCCCTCCCCGTAAGGTCCGCCGGTCCACCCGGTATTGAGAAGCCAGACGTTTACTTTGTTTTCCTGCATTTTCTGACCCAGCATGGAAGCATATTTACCCGGGTGCAGGGGGAGGAAAGGAGCTCCGAAACAGGCGCTGAAAGTGGGCTTGGGTTCTTTTACATCCGCTTCTGTACCGGCTACCTTGGCTGTATAGCCGGAAATAAACTGGTACATGGCCTGCCCTGGTGTAAGCCTGGATATGGGAGGCAAAATACCGTAGGCGTCGCAGGTCAGGAAGAATATGTTTCGGGGCAGGTTCCCAATGGAAGGTTCCAGGGCATTGCTGATAAAGGGCAGCGGGTAGGAAACACGGGTATTTTCAGTGATGGCAGCGTCTTCAAAATTGATCCGGTTGGTACCGGGGAAGAAAGTGACATTTTCCACCAGGGCCCCGGGCCGGATAGCATGGTAGATTTCCGGCTCTTTCTCTTCTGTCAGGTGGATGGTCTTGGCATAACAACCGCCTTCAAAATTGAACACGTTATCCGCGGTCCAGCCGTGTTCATCATCTCCGATAAGTTTCCGGTTGGGGTCCGCGCTAAGGGTTGTTTTCCCTGTACCGCTGAGGCCGAAGAAAATTGCGGTATCGCCGTCTTTGCCCACGTTGGCGCTGCAATGCATGCTCAGCACGTTTTTTTCATGTGGGAGGATATAATTGAGAATGGTGAAGATCCCTTTTTTGGTTTCACCTGTATACCCGCTTCCCGCGATCACAATCATTTTGTGTTTGAATGAAACCACTGCCGCATTGTGTTGCCGGGTTCCGCATTCTTTCGGGTCAAGCCGGAGACCGGGAACGGAAATCACCTGCCAGTCGGGTTCGAAATTTTCCAGTTCCTGCTCTGTCGGCCGCAAAAACATATTATAGGCAAATAAATTGTTCCAGGGTTTTTCATTGATGCACCTTACGTTGAGCCGGTAACGCGGATCCGCGCAGGCATAACAATCCCTGATCCAGATTTCGGGCAATTTGTCCAGGAAATCAATGGCCTTTTTATAAATGATGTCAAAGTATTTGGGTTCGATCGGGATGTTGAATTCATTCCAGTGAATGGTGTCGGCTGTGAGCTCATCTTTTACGGTAAACTTATCCTTTGGCGAGCGACCCGTGAATTCGCCGGTTCGGATTACCAGCGCACCGGTATCGTTCAGGGTTCCTTCTCCTATGCGGATCGTGTCCTGTACAAGCTCTTCCGGGGAGAGTTGGTAATGAATGGATTCGGTATTTTTCAGGGCAAGTTGAAGCAGTTTTTTCGTAGGGAGATTGACAACGGGAACTGACATATAGCAATCGAATTTTGTTGAAGGCACAAAGGTAAGTGACAAAGAGAATCATAAACAATCAAGTGTTAGATTCACACATTAAATTTGAACTAAAATTCCCATTACTCCATTGGTTAACAGAAAAACCCGGGGCGGGTTAATTATATGGCATTAAAAAATAGGTATATTGTATTGGAAATCTTTTAATTCAGTACTGTTTTCCCCGGTTTGTGATAAACAATAATTGGCAAAGAAGTTTGCTTGTTATCTTTAACGGTCTCCAGGACAATCGTCCTTTCATTTCTTAACCTGAACCAGAAAATATGAAATATCTACCCCTCAACCCCGAAATATTCATCAAAAACCGGGAGCGGTTTGTTGGAAAGATGCACCGCAACTCAATAGCAATTTTTGTAAGCAATGATGAGGTGCCCTCCAACGGGGATGCCATTTACCGGTTCAGACAGAACACGGATTTGTTCTGGCTCAGCGGGATCTCCCAGGAAGACAGTATGGTCATTTTGTTTCCCGACAACCCCGACCCGAAGTACCGGGAAGTGCTGGTACTGGTAAGACCCAATGAAATAAAGGAAAAATGGGATGGGAAACGGTTGCGTGTACATGAAGCCCAGGCGATCAGCGGGATCCGTACAATCGTATGGCTCGACAGCCTGGACAGTCTTCTGCAAACCTGGATCCACCTGGCTGATAATATTTACCTCGACAGCAATGAAAATGACCGGAAGGCCAGCCTGCTCCGTACCCGCGAATACCGTTTTATCGATGAGATCCGCAGCCGGTATCCACTCCATCATTATATGCGCGCAGCAAAACTGATGAAGGAGCTCCGGGCCATCAAAACCCCGCTGGAGGTGGAAGTGATGCAAAAGGCTATCGATATTACCGAGAATACATTCAGGCGGTTGTTGAAATTCATCCGTCCGGGTGTCATGGAATATGAGATCGAAGCGGAGATCATCCATTCGTTTCTGAGCCAGCGTGCCAACGGCGAAGCATATGGCAGCATTATCGCCGGCGGCGACCGTGCACGAACCCTTCATTATGTTAGCAATGACCAGGAATGCTTCGACGGAGAACTGATCCTGATGGACTTTGGCGCGGAATACGGATTTTACGCGGCCGACCTGACCCGGACCGTTCCGGTGAATGGCAAATTCACCCGGCGCCAAAAAACCGTTTACAATGCCTGTCTGCATCTGCACGACTACGGGAAAAGCCTGCTGAAGCCCGGGATCACCATCGTGGATTATACGGAGAAAATGGGAGAGGAAGCCACCCAGCAGTTTCTGAAGATCGGACTGCTTAGAAAGTCCGATGTCAAAAACGAGGATCCCGAAAACCGGGCCTATCGCAAATACCTTTATCATGGCATCTCCCATCACCTGGGATTGGATGTACACGACCTGGGAACTCGTACCGAACCCATCAAAGCAGGTATGGTATTCACCGTTGAACCCGGAATCTATATTGAAGAAGAAAAAATGGGTGTGCGGATCGAAAACGATATCTGGATTACCCGCAACGGGCACAAAGACCTGATGAAGAATATTCCGATCACCGTGGAGGAGATCGAGTCTCTAATGAAGAAATAGTTTATTGTTTGAAGTTTGACGGTAATGATAAGAGGATATGATAAGGGGCTAGTAATATTTGTATTCTGAGATACTGGAACAATATCCGATAAACTTCAAACGCGAAACGAAAAAAAAGAAACCATCATCACAAACTGCCCTTTCCCGGCATGAAACAAATTCCCAACCTTTTTACACTCCTGAACCTGGTGTTTGGCTGCCTGGCGATCGTATTCACCCTTCAAAACGGGATCGCCATTACCGGGGATGGCGAAGGTGTCACCTGGATCGATATCCCCGAAAAGATCTGGCTTGCATCTCTGTTTATCGGCCTGGCGGCCGTTGTGGATTTCCTGGATGGATTTATTGCCCGGCTTTTAAAGGCCAACTCGGAAATGGGAAAGCAACTCGATTCCCTGGCGGATGTGGTAAGTTTCGGGGTTGCCCCGGGTATGATCCTTTACCAGTTTCTCCGGTTGAGCCTGGCCAGGGAAAGCAATTCGCTGGATGCTTCGATGATATGGCTGATTCCTGCTTTCGGTGTTCCCTGTGCCGCAGCCTGGCGGTTGGCCCGTTTCAACCTGGATACAAAACAAACACATCATTTCAGGGGAATGCCGGTTCCTGCCGCCGGTATTTTTGTTGCCTCCTTCCCAATGATATACTGGAATGTAAATGTGGCCTGGGCCCAGGAGCTGCTGCTCAATAAATGGTTCCTGTACGGGGTGGTTGCAGCTCTTTCCTGGCTGATGGTATCCACTCTTCCACTTATGGCACTTAAATTCAGGGATTACAGCATAAAGAATAATTTATCCCAATACCTGCTCATCCTGCTGGCCGTGGCGGGTTTTCTTGTCCTTAAGTGGCTGTCCATCCCGGTAGTGGTGCTGGCTTATGTTATCTTATCTTTGCTATTCCAAAAAAATACAGCATGACATATACGGTGCAGATAAAAGTTATGCCGCTCAAGGAATTGCTAGACCCGCAGGGCAAAGCGGTCATGGGCGGACTTGCAAACCTCGGTCTAGCCGGCGTGGAAGATGTGCGGATCGGCAAAAACATCACCCTGCAGGTGGAAGCAGACTCTGCAGAAAAGGCAAAAGCCGTTGCTGAGGAAGCCAGCCGGAAATTGCTGAGCAACCCGGTCATGGAGTACTTTGAAGTGACCGTTAATTAAGTTCGCCGGAATAAGATATCCTGAACTGGACCTATCCATTCCAGCCTGTATCCCGAGTCCTGCGCGATTAACTAATCAGCATGCTTTACCTTGTTCCCACACCCATCGGCAATCTCCAGGATATCACGTTACGGGCGATTGATGTGTTAAAATCGGTCGACCTGGTCCTCGCCGAAGATACCCGCACCAGTTCCCATCTGCTTAATCATTTCGGGATTGATAAGCCGCTTACGCCCTATCACCAGCATAACGAACACAAGGTCCTGCAGCATATCGTAAACCAGCTTCGGGAAGGGAAAAACATGGCCCTGATCACGGATGCCGGCACACCCGGGATTTCAGATCCGGCGTTCCTGCTGGTGCGGGAATGTATTCGTACCGGTTTGCCGGTAGAATCCCTGCCGGGACCGACCGCTTTTGTTCCGGCCCTTGTAAACAGCGGTATTCCCTCTAACCGGTTTTGCTTTGAGGGCTTTTTGCCTCCCAAGAAAGGCAGGCAATCGTTGTTGAAACAACTGGCCGGGGAGGAACGGACCCTGATATTCTATGAGTCCCCGCTCCGTTTGGTCAAAACCCTGGATGAAATGGCCGGTTATTTCGGGGAGAACAGGTTGTGTTCGGTGAGCCGGGAGCTGACCAAAAAATTTGAGGAAAATGTACGCGGAACGATCCGTGAGGTCAGCGATCATTTCCGTAACAAGACCGTAAAAGGTGAGATCGTGATCGTGGTGGCAGGAAAAAATTAATACCAGGCTGATATTTCTTCCAGCTCTTTTCTTTTCAGGTCCGGTACCCAGCATTCTCCGGCGGGGTAACCTACCGGGATCAGCAAAAAGGGTTTTTCATTTTCCGGCCGGTTGAGCACATTGGCCAGGAAATTCATCGGAGAGGGAGTATGCGTTAGCGCTACCAGCCCTGCCTGGTGAATCGCGGCCAGTAAAAAGCCACAGGCAAGACCACAGCTTTCCGTTGCGTAGTAAACATTCCCTTTCCGGCCGTCGGGAAGCTTTTCATAACTTTTTTTAAATACCACCAACAGGTATGGGGCTGTTTCGAGAAAAGGTTTTCGCCAGTCTGTCTGGAGCGGCCGGAGATCGGCCAGCCAGGCTTCAGGCATCCGGCCGTTATAACTTTCATATTCTTCTTTTTCGGCTTCTTCGCGGATCTGCTTTTTGAGGACGGGGTCGGAAACGACGCAAAATGTCCAGGGTTGTTTGTGTGCCCCGCTCGGAGCCGTCGAAGCAGTCCGGATTATGTCCCGGATCACTTCCTTCGGAACCGGCTGGTCCGAAAAATCACGGACCGTTCTTCTTTTTTCCATCCACTCATAAAATATCCTGCTTCTTTTTATCATTTCTTTATCATCATAGGTTTCTTTGCTGTAGGATACAAAGGGAAACCCGTCAATCAATTTTGTTTTAACCATAACACTTGTTTCCCGAAATTTACCAATTCAAAAGAATATACATGATGAAATTCCTGATGACCCTGATCTTGTTTTCGTATTCTGTAGCCCTATTTGCCCAACCCGACCGCTGGCAGCAACGGGTAAAATACACGATGAATATTGACATGAACGTGCAAAACAACCAGTTCACCGGCAAGCAAAAGCTTGAATACTGGAACAATTCACCGGATACACTCACCCGGGTATTTTACCATCTTTACTTCAATGCATTTCAGCCCGGGAGCATGATGGATGTGAGAAGCCGGAGACAGGGATCGGTAAATGGAGGGGGTGGACGGCCGGACTGGGATCCGCGGGTGAAGGACCGGATCCTGAATCTTAAACCGGATGAAATCGGGTACCAGAAAATTCTCTCCCTCAGGATGAACGGGAAGTCACAGTCTTACACCATGCGTGAAACCATTCTTGAGGTTAACCTGGATAAACCCATTCTGCCCAGGAGCAGGGTGGTTTTTGATATGGAATTTGAAGCACAGGTACCCCTGCAGGTACGGCGCAGCGGGCGTGACAATCCCACTTCTAAAGTTCGTTATTCGATGACCCAGTGGTATCCCAAACTGTGTGAATATGATTACGAGGGATGGCACCCGACTCCGTATGTAGGGCGGGAATTCTATGGTGTTTGGGGCGATTTTGATGTCAGCATCTCAATCGACCGCAGCTATGTTCTCGGTGGTACCGGTTACCTGCAAAATCCCAACCAGGTGGGGTATGGGTATGAGGATGCAGGTGCAACGGTCCGCAGACCGGCTGGCGAAAAACTGACCTGGCGTTTCCTCGCACCCAACGTACACGATTTCGCCTGGGCTGCTGACCCGGGATTTGTGCACCGGACCCGGAAAGTCCGGGATGACCTGGTGTTTCATCTTCTATATAAGCCGACCAATGCGTCCGCAGCGGAATGGGAAAAAGTGCTGGATGATGCGGAGCGGGCCCTTCCGTTTATCGAAAAAACTTTTGGGGAATACCCGTATAAACAATTCTCATTCATTCACGGCGGGGACGGCGGTATGGAATACCCGATGGCCACGCTTTGTATCGGCCCCGGGGCCTGGCTTCACGAGTGGCTCCACAACTGGTATTACGGGATGCTTGGTACCAATGAATCGTTGTATGGCTGGATGGATGAGGGCTTTACTACCTATGCGGAAGACCGGGTTACGGCCTTCCTGGACAACAGCAAGGGGTTTGCTTATGACGGAACTTATCGCGGATATATCGGGTTGGCCAAGAGCGGAAAAGAAGAACCGCTGACAACACATGCGGATCACTTCAATTATAATTCGGCCTATGGTGCCGCAGTTTACAACAAGGGGGGTGTTTTCATGGAGCAGTTGGGCTATATCGTCGGTGCCCCGGTTCGCGACCGGATCCTGCTTGAATATTACAGGCAATGGAGATTCAAACATCCGAACGCCTCCGATTTTATCCGGGTTGCTGAAAAAGTGAGTGATATGAAACTTGACTGGTACAAGGAATACTGGATCAATTCCACAAAGACCATTGATTACGCGATCGACAGCATCTGGGAAGAAGGGGGGCGTACCAAAATCCGAATACTTCGGGTGGGTTTGATGCCGATGCCGGTGGATATCCAGCTCACATATAAAAATGGTGAAAAGGAAATCCATTACGTTCCGCTGGACCTGATGTACGGGGAAAAGCCGCTTGAAGATGCATCCGTTTCACACAAAGTGTACGAGCCGTGGAAATGGACAGGCAGCACTTATGTGGTGGAATCGACCCGAAAACTCGCAGAGTTCAGCCTGGTGGAGATCGATCCTTCGCTGCGAATGGCGGATATTGAAAGAAAGAACAACCGGCTGGAACTTAAGTGGTAATAGCAAAAAAATCCCCCCGATCCGATCGGGGGGGACTTTCTGACGGTTTTCAATCAAGACCCCTCACTTGCTTGCCACCTTAAGGGTAAAGGCGTATGAGATCAGAAAAGGTTAATGGTTAATGGTCAGGGTCTTTAAAACTTGACTGATTACCAAAAATAACGGGAATGCCAAACCGGAACAATACCACTTTAGTGGTATTTTTTATACCCGGAATGGGTTTATCGGCCGTAAAATTTGTTGATGGCGGCTACCCGGTTGGAAACATGCAGTTTTTCGTAAATATGATAAACGTGTTTACGAACCGTTTCAGGGCTCAGGAAGATCTGGGCCGCTATTTCCTTATACATCAGGCCTTTTGATAAGAGTTCAAGGATCTCTTTTTCGCGGTTGGTCAGTGTGCCCAGTTCTTCCGTATCGGGTTCCGGAGTCCTGACCTGGTTTTTTAACTGGAAAGCGGCAACCACTTTCCTGGCGATCTGGCTACTCATGGGTGCACCTCCTTCGTAGAGTTCCCGGATGGCTTCGAGCATCCGGGGAGGATCGGTTTTTTTCAGGATATATCCGCTGGCACCCGCACTCAGTGCCTCGAAAATCTTTTCATTTTCCTCGTACACCGTACACATCATAAAATTGGTTCCGGGGATTCTGGGTTTGAGCGTACGAACCACATCGATCCCGCTCTCCGCACTGCCCAGGTTGATATCCATCAACACGACGTCCGGTTGCAATTGCGGCAACTGCCGGATGGCATCTTCTGCAGTCCCCATCGTACCCGTACATGTATATCCTTCTGACATTGAAATGATCTCCTCCAGCGCATTCCGCAACTCCCGGTTATCATCGACAATGCAAACGGATATCTCTTTCATTAATGCAAAAATGATATTTCATGCGAATACCTGCAATACCACATTCCGGTAAAATTATTTCGGAACATAAAGCAGGTATTTTTCCGTAAAAAAAGGTTCGTCAAACAATTCCTTTATTTCCATGATCCTGGGACGGGTGCCGCTTTCCTGAATCTCTTTCGCCAGGTCGCCCCCTTTCAGACAGATCAGCCCCTGGTGGAGTTGTGTTCCCCCCCCGGACCCCGAAGCGGGGGCAGGTTTTGTCTTTTTCAATAAAGGCCTGGCCCATTTCCAGAGTTCGCCCAGGGGGGCAACGGCCCGGGAAACCACCAAATCGAATTTCCGGTCCCGGATTTCTTCCGCCCGTGTATGCCGGGTTTGAATATTTTTCAAACCAATGCCTTCGGCGACCGCATCCACCACCTTTAGTTTTTTTGCAATACTGTCTACCAGGTAAAAATTCACTTCGGGAAAAAAAATAGCCAGGGGAATGCCAGGGAACCCGCCTCCAGTACCGATATCCAGGACCTGGCTTCCCGGCTCCGGTTCAAAGGCAGCGGCGATACTCAGGGAATGAAGTACATGTCGCTCATAAAGGTGGTCGATATCCTTGCGGGAGATGATGTTGATCTTTTCATTCCATTCCCGGTACAGGGGTTCCAGTTCCCGGAACTGCCGGAGCTGGGTATCGGTGAATTCGGAAAAATATTTCAGTAGGATGTCCATGGGAAAGTCAAAACATGCATAAATATAGCGTGTTGTCCGTAGTGCGATTATACTCTTTTTAATGTTTAATCCACCAGAGTCTTAATTTCTTTTTTCTATTGGAGCCGGGTATGAACCATCTGCCGCAGCCCAAGCACCAGTGACCATGAGCCATCTACTCTTTCCCGTTATTGGCATTAAATCCCTACCACTTATTCTGCGGCTTACGCCAAAGTGCAGGAGCAAATATGAGATAGTAGAAGAACATCCACATATCGAAGAACAGGAATCCGGGCCAGAGATCCTTTTCCCCCATTTTCTTCATGCTCTTCCAGAGAATGATCCCCTGGGTGATCAACCGGAGTCCGAATACTCCCAGGGTCAATCGCCAGTCGAAGAGGATGAGCGTGGCGACCAACAGCGGATAATACATGAATTGGGTGCTGAAATATAAACCCAGGAGAAATTTGTGTCGAGGTTTGTAGTATTTGGCCGTGGTATAATGTCTCGACTTTTGTCTTAACCAGCTCCGCCAGGTGGTCTTGGGAATGGAACGCGTCACGGCTTCCGGATCTATGACCACGGCCGTGTTGGTTTTTGTGGCTGCTTTATTCACAAAAAGGTCATCGTCGCCGCTGGGAATATGATTGATGGATGAAAAACCTTTGTTTCGCAGGAACAGGTCTTTCCGGTAAGAAAGATTCCTGCCCACCCCCATGTAGGGAATCCCGGCCAGGGCATAGGAAAGATATTGGAGTGCGGTATGAAAGGTTTCAAATCGGATCAGTTTGTTCAACAATCCTTTTTTCTTGTGATAGGCCCCATAACCGAGTACAATTTCAATCCCTGGTGCGTATCCGTCCTGCATTTTTTCGATCCAGTGTTCGCTGGCGGGTACACAATCCGCATCGGTCAGCAAAAGCACTTCATGTTCGGCTTCGCGGATACCGATCGACAGGGGGTATTTCTTCCCCGAGATCAGTTTGGCCTCCTGGGTGAGTTCAACGACATTGAGTGATTTGAATGTTCTTTTGAGCTCCTGTAGGATATATTTGGAATCATCCACCGAGTTATCATTTACCACCACCACTTCATGACTGCTTCCATATCGTTGCACCAGCACCCCGGGCAGGTTCCGGGCCAGGTTCTCATCTTCATCGCGGGCACAGATAATCACGGAAACCGGGTGTTGCTGAGACTGGGTTTTGGGTCGGGGTTTAAAGCGGGCCACCCGGGAAAAGAAAAAAAGGTAGTAAAAAAGCTGCACGGCTGTTACGGCCGCAAAGGCACAGAAGAGAACGAATTCCCAGTGGATCGGTGGCATGGCGGCGAAGATAAATGGCAATAGCCAACGGGCAATAACGGTTAACCAAAAGCTTTCCACAGGAAACTGATGACAGTAATATGTTCTTTTTCCGCAAGGGATCCTTTCCCGGGCGTTTCCATCCCCCCTTATAACAATTCTCAAAAATCTTTACAGGCCTGGTTTTATTTCTTAATTTTCGTTACCTGTTTTACCGGGCGGACCCTGGGTGCGGTCGGTTTGAACCAGGTAAGGCTTATGGATTCACTATGTGAGATGCTATGAAATGTAAAACCGTTCTTTTTGTCCTGCTGAGTATTTTTTTTGTCTGCCAGGCTGTTTCACAGGGCACAGGCGAGAAAGTTTACGTGCAAACCGACCGCCGGGAATACCAGGCAGGCGAGACCATATATTTCAAAGGCTTTGTTTTTTCAGCTGTCGATTCCATCGAAAGCACTAATTTTTTTATAGAATTATGGGATGCCGGCTTTCAGAAACTGGAGGGAATATGCTTACCGGTTATTGATGGAACGGCATCCGGATCGATCCGCATCCCCGCATCCGTTGACAAGGGTCCTGTTTTTCTCAGGGCTTATACGGATATCACGGCGAGTTGGGAACAACCGGACCAGTTTATTAAAGCCGTCACCGGAGGGGGCGAAGCGGCCACCCTGCCCACAGATGCCGAGCCTCAGTTCTTTCCTGAAGGAGGACAACTGGTGTATAATGCCATCAATCACCTGGTTTACCAGGTTCCCGGAATTACCCGGGGAATCATCAGAAGCAGCAACGGGGATACGATAGCAGTCCTTAACCCGGTTTTTAACGGGTTGGGATCCTGTTCTTTTACCGCATTGGCCGGGGAAATTTATACATGTGAATATCAACAGGGCGGCCGTACGGGAAAAATAACATTGCCTTACCCTGTATTCAACGGGATTGCGGTGCATCTCAGGCAAAGCCCCGATACACTTTTCTTTGATCTTGACAATGGCGGTACCCGGGAAAAACGATTGCAAAGCCCCAGGATCCAGTTGATGATAAACGGAGAACCGGTATATCTCATTACAGCGAACATGTCTGCTGTCAGCAGGTTCTCTTATTTTATTCCCTTGAAAGACTACCATACCGGCCTGGCCGAATTGAGGGTCCTTGATGCGGATGAAAGACCCGTTGCCCGCCGGCAGGTATTCATTGCAAGACACAGCTTTGACAATGACTTGCAGATCGAGTTTCTGAAAAAAGGCCTGGCAGAAAGAGAGGAGAACCAGATACGTCTCCGGGTTCGGGATAGCAGTATTCGGTATGTATCGGTAAGCATTACGGATGCGGATATTAGCAAAGGAGAGGAAATTCCGGGAATGCTGCCTGCCTTCATTGATATGCCCTTCAGGAAAACCGCTTTTTTAAAAGACCCTGGAAACCGTGAAGCGGTTGACCTGGCTGTTCAAACGCTTCCAATTGGTTTGATTTCCTTTAGCGCCGGGTATACCGGTATCCCATCCGGTCACCCGCAATACCTGCAGTTAAATGGCAGCGTTAAAAAGGGAAAAAAGCCACTGGTAGAGAAAGAATTGCTGGTGGGTATCCGTTCAGCCTATACCGGCAACGAATTGTATAAACTGAAGACTGACGCCGATGGAAGATTTGTACTGAATGGGCTGATCGTTTACGGGGAAGCATTTGTGCATTGCAGGCTCCCGGGAAATTCGACAGAGGAACTCATACATGACTTCCGGTTAACCCTTCCTGTATCAAACCAGGAGAAACAATTTCTTGATGCATTTCAGCAGGAGGCCCGGAGTATGATTCCTGCAGACCCCGTTCCGGTCATCAGTACCGAAACAGTCGCGCCGGACACCCTGGTCTTTGATCAGAAAGTAATCACTCTCCCTGAAGTGGTGGTTAAAGCCGATAATAACCTGTTGGCAAGGAAAAGACTCGAAGACCTGGAAAATAAATATGCCGGTAAATCGCAGTTCAGCGGGTATTTCGCCACCAGTGAATCCCTGGATGTGCTTAATGATCCGAGAAGTGCCACCGCAGTCGACCTGTTTTCCTACATCGGGCAGCAGATGCGGGGTGTAACGCTTCGATTTGTAAGGGGAACCAAACAGCTTTTTTGTTACGGGCGGGGTACGGGAGGTGAAACCATGATTACCGTATTCTATCTTGGCAATTCGCGGGTTGACCGGGATATGCTGAACTCGGTATTCCCGGACCAGGTTGCCCTGATCAAATTTATTCCCATGCTCGGTTTTGAACGCGGGTTCCCACCGGCCATCATTATTTTTTTAAAGAAACCCGGTGACGAAGGTTATTGGGAAAAGGAAAGGTTTCAGCTGATCGAAGATACCATCAGGGGTTATCCCATAACCCGGGAGTTGCCCGAGCCTGACTATAGCCAGGACACCATCAAGGTGGAAAAGGATTACCGCAAAACCGTTTTTTGGAGGCCCTATGTACCGGTGGAGAATGGCGAAGCGGAGATCCGTTTTTATAACAATGACCGCAGTCGAAGACTGCGATTTGTACTTGAAGGGATCGCCCGGGACGGGAGCATTATCCGGTTTGAACAGCTGCTGGAATAGTTTCAAAACCTTATAATCCCATACACAGAGCGATCAATTAGATTTATCTTGCGCCCCATGGCGTCGCTTTCTTTTCATTTGACCGGGCAGGATAAAGGCTCTAAGGCAAGGGCCGGTATCATATCTACAGACCACGGGGAGATACAAACTCCCATATTTATGCCTGTCGGTACTGCAGGAAGCGTTAAGGCCGTCACCCAGCAGCAACTAACCGATGATGTAAAAGCACAGATCATTCTGGGTAATACCTACCATTTATATCTGCGTCCCGGGTTGGATGTGCTGGAAAAGGCGGGCGGGCTTCACCGGTTTAACGGGTGGAACCGGCCCATCCTGACCGACAGCGGGGGGTACCAGGTTTTCTCCCTGGCCGGGACCCGTAAGATCGAAGAGGAAGGAGTGACTTTCCAATCCCATATTGACGGAAGCAGGCACCTTTTCACTCCCGAAAATGTGATGGATATTCAGCGGACGATCGGGGGAGATATTATCATGGCATTTGACGAATGCCCACCGGGCGGAAGCGAACGGGAGTATGCCCAAAAGAGTATGGAACTCACCCATCGCTGGCTAGACCGGTGTATCAGCCGGTTTGAATCGACGGAGCCGAAATACGGGTATACCCAGAATCTTTTCCCGATCGTGCAAGGCGGAACCTTCAAGGACCTGAGAAAGGAATCCTGTGATTTTGTTGCTTCGAAGAACGCGTCCGGAAATGCCATTGGTGGTTTAAGCGTGGGGGAACCCGAGCCCGTGATGTATGATATCTGCGGTTGGTGTTGCGAACACCTTCCGGCGGATAAACCCCGCTACCTGATGGGTGTCGGCACACCCTGGAATATCCTGGAATGCATCGGCCTGGGGATCGATATGTTCGATTGCGTGATGCCCACCCGCAACGGGCGGAATGCCATGCTTTTTACCACGAACGGGGTCATCAATATCGATAACAAAAAATGGGAATTTGATTTTTCCCCGATCGATGATGGATTTGACTGTCCGGTAAGCCATTATTACAGCAAGGCCTATCTCCGTCACCTGATGAAGGCAAAGGAATTTCTCGGGTATACCATCGCCAGTATCCACAACCTGGCCTTTTATATCTGGCTTGTAACGGAAGCCCGCAAACATATACAGACCGGGGATTTTTCGAACTGGAAAGCAGCTATGGTCACCAGGTTGCAAACCCGCTTATGACAGGCTGATACTTTATTGTAATTCTTCCCTGGAAAAATATTTTTTGAAATAATAGTGAAAGGTGCTGTTCGTGCCGTCATAAACGGGAAACGCATTGACCAGGGTCCAGCCCTGACCCCCCATATAATTCAGGGCGTCGACCACGGTATTGAATTTTTTCAACCGGCCGGAAACTTCATCACGCAGGCGGTTGTCGCGGAAAAATTTTCTTTCATCTCCAAAGTCGACATCGATATTCACTCTGGCAGATAACAGTTTGTTAAATGTAATAAGCCGGCAATATTGCTCCACCCGGGTACTGTCCTGGGCTCCTGCACGGAAGGCTGAAAATAACAGGACAAGGATCATGATCTTCTTCATGTTGATTTTTTTTGATGAACGGAATTTAACCAAAAGTCCGAAGTTTAGCCTGAAAGAAGGCGGCAGAAATGTTAATACCGGGCCGGGAACAACCCATATTTCACCGTTCTTTACATGATAATTCTTTTCCTTTGCAGGCGATGCGGAAACTGGACCTCTATATACTCAAAAAGCTTTTCGTCACTTTTTTCTTTTGTCTTTTGCTGTTCACCGTCGTGGCAGTGGCGGTCGACAGCAGTGAGAAAGCCGATGATTTTGTAAAGGCCAACCTGGGGACAATGGGGATAATAAAAAACTATTATCTCGGTTTTGTCCCCTGGATCTGGAGCCTGCTTTTTCCCCTCTTTGTATTTATCGCAGTGATCTTTTTTACCAGCCGGATGGCGCTTCGTTCCGAGATCATCGCGATCCTGGCGGGGGGGATCAGTTATAACCGCTTCCTCCGGCCGTACCTGGTGGGCGGTGTACTGCTTGCCGGCCTTCTCTGGGTAGGGAGCCGATACTGGATACCCCGGGCCAATTCCATTCGGAGCAATTTCCAGAGCACATATATCGATAAGAACGATCCCACCAAAAACCCTTCATACGGCGGTTGCTATAATTGTTATTACCTGCGGATCGACAGCAGCACTTTTATCGGGATCAAGGACTTTGATACCACCAGTAAGTCGGCCCGGACATTTTTTATGGAACGGGTACGTGATAACAGGGTTTATTATAACCTCCGTGCAGAAACGATGAAATGGGACACGGCCACCGGGAAATGGAAGCTGACAAACGCCATGGAAAGAACCGTGGACAGTATGGGGGAACGGGTCACCCACCACCAGACCTACCTGTTGGGCATTCCCCTCAAACCCGATGAATTGAGGAAGGATTATTATCTGAAAGACAAACTTACCACACCCGAACTGGCAACATTTATCAACCGGGAAGAGGCCAGGGGTACAGAAGGGTTAAATACACTTAAAGTGGAAAGGTATCGCCGGACGGCAACACCTGCTGCGGTGCTTCTGCTTACCCTGATCGGAGCCGTGATAGCAAGCCGGAAAACCCGTGGGGGCAGTGGGATGCACCTGGCCCTTGGGATCGTGATCGCAGCTTTGTTTATCGTATCAGATCGTTTTTCCACTGTTTTTGCAACAAAGGGTAATTTTCACCCGTTCCTGGCGGCCTGGCTTCCCAATATCGTATTTGCCGGGGTGGCTTTCTGGTTATACCGGAAAACTCCCAAATAATGGCTTACCTGCGCTTGGGTTCCGTTTACAATCATGCAATGAGCCCGGAATGTAGATACTGACCGATATCACACTTTTTTGGTTACAATTTCAGCTTCAGCCCGGGGCTTTTTCTGTAATTTTGTGCTCCCTGAGGAACATGAATTAACTTAAAAAAGCGGCATATGGGCATTATAAAAGAAAGGTTCAGAGACAAAGCGGAGAAAGTTTCCGCCGAGATTAAGGAAATGCTGAAACAGCATGGAAACAAGGTGATCGGGGAGGTCCAGCTTTCCCAGGTTTACCAGGGGATGCGGGGGATTACTGGTCTGATCACTGAAACCTCCCTGCTGGATGCGCAGGACGGGATCCGGTTCCGGGGGTATTCGATCCCGCAGTTGCGGGAAAAACTTGCACATGCTCCCGGGGGATCTGAGCCCCTGCCCGAAGGGCTTTTTTACCTGATGCTGGTCGGGGAGCTCCCTTCCGAGGAAGATGTACATCATATTACTTCCGTATGGCAGCGGAGAAGCCACGTACCCACCCATGTGTTCAATACCATCGAGGCTCTCCCGATCAATTCCCACCCGATGACACAGTTTGTGACCGCGGTGATGGCTCTTCAGACCGAAAGCCAGTTTGCCAAGAAATACGCGGCCGGGATGAATAAAAAACAATATTGGGAAGTGGTATTCGATGATACGATGGACCTGATAGCCCGGCTTCCACGGGTGGCGGCGTACATCTATCGCCGGAAATACAGGGGAGGCGATCATATCCAGCCAAATGGTCTGCTCGACTGGGCCGGCAACATGGCCCATATGATGGGGTTTGAGCATGAGAGTTTCAAGGAGTTGATGCGTCTTTATATGACGATCCATGCGGATCACGAAGGCGGAAATGTATCAGCGCATACCACCCACCTGGTGGGATCGGCGCTGGCGGATCCCTATCTCAGTTATGCCTCAGGGATGAACGGGCTGGCCGGCCCTTTGCATGGTCTCGCCAACCAGGAAGTGATCAAATGGATCTTTGAGATGCAGGAGGAGCTTAATACCGAGTTGCCCACAAAGGAACAGATTGCCGAATACGTGAAAAAGACACTCAGTGAGGGTAAGGTGGTTCCGGGTTACGGACATGCCGTATTGAGGAAAACTGATCCCCGGTTTACGGCCCAGATGGAGTTTGGAAAGAAACATATGCCGGACGACCCGCTGGTACAAACCGTTTGGAATATATATGAGGCAGTGCCCCCGATCCTGCAATCCCTTGGTAAGATCAAAAACCCCTGGCCTAATGTGGATGCGCACAGCGGTGCGTTACTTGTCCACTACGGGATGAAGGAGTTTGAGTTTTATACCGTTTTGTTTGCCGTCAGCCGCGCGCTTGGAGTATTGGCCAGTCTTTGCTGGGACCGGGCCCTGGGTTTCCCGCTGGAGCGGCCAAAATCGGTGACCACGGATCTCGTGAAACTCTGGCTTGAGGGAAAGGATAATATCTGGGGTGATTAATGTTCTTTGCGGCGACACGCTGTATTACAATGATACGCCCCGCTTCCAGGGAATAAAATCATCCTGGTTCAGCAATACCGCCTTGGGTTTCACTTCCCCGCTGGCAGCCCGGATACAATATTCCAGGATGGCCTCGCCCATCTGTTCGATGGTTTTTTCTCCTTCGATCACCGGCCCACAATCAATATCGATAATGTCATTCATGCGTTTTGCCAGGTTACTGTTGGTAGAAACTTTAATAGTGGGGCAAACCGGGTTTCCCGTGGGTGTGCCCAGCCCGGTGGTAAACAGGATCAGCGTGGCGCCGCTGGCGGCCTTGCCTGTGGTGGCTTCTACATCATTTCCGGGCGTGCACACCAGGCTCAGTCCCGGTTTTGTTGCCGGTTCGGCATAGTCCAGCACATCCACTACCGGTGATGTGCCTCCTTTCAATGCCGCACCATTACTCTTAATCGCGTCGGTGATCAACCCGTCCCGGATATTCCCCGGGGAAGGATTCATGTGAAAACCACTGCCCACTTTCTCTGCCTGCTCGTTGTAGGTGCGCATCAGCCGGATGAATTTCCTTGCGGTGGCTTCATCCGGTGTCCGGTCGATCAGGTTTTGCTCGGCACCGCACAATTCGGGGAATTCCGCCAGCAGAATTTTTCCTCCGAGTGCAACTACCAGGTCGCTCAGGTGTCCTACCGCCGGGTTGGCGCTGATTCCGCTAAATCCGTCGCTGCCCCCGCATTTAACTCCGATACATAATTTATCCAGGGTAGCGGGTTGCCGCTCGATTTTGTTGATCTCAATGAGCCCTTCAAATGTTTTCCTGATCGCTTCGGAAATGAGTTGTTCTTCACTCTGTGATTGCTGCTGTTCGAAAATATAGAGGGGTTTGTCAAAATCCGGGTTTAATTGTTTTAGTTCCCACTGGAAATCCTGGGTTTGCAGGTGCTGGCAACCCAGGCTCAGCACGGTAACCCCGGCTACATTCGGATGGTTGGCATAGGAGGCCAGCAGTTTACCGAGTATACCGGCGTCCTGCCGCGTGCCCCCGCAGCCACCCTGGTGGTTCAGGAATTTTATGCCATCCACATGTTTGAAAATACGATCAGGGGAGTGACCGGCAGGTGATAGTGACAGGTTGATTTCATCTAGCGATTCTCCTTTTTGATAGGCTTCGATCAGCTGGTGGGTGTAAGCTTTGTATTTGTCCGTTACCGCGTATCCGAGTTCAGTGTGCATGGCTTCCCGGATCACATCCAGGTTCCGGTTCTCGCAGAATACCGTTGGTATAAACAGCCAGTAATTGGCAGTGCCCACCCGGCCATCGCTCCGGTGATAACCCATAAAGGTTCTGCCCGCGAATTTGGAAACATCGGGTGCTGTCCAGGTAAGTTCTTTCTTCCGGTATTCATACGGCTCAGCCGCATGTTTTGTATTCTCTGTATTCATCCAGCTGCCCCGGGTCACCGCTTTTTGCGCCTGACCCACTAATACTCCGTACATGATGATTTTATCACCCGGGCTCAGGTCTGTGGTGAAAAATTTATGTTTGGCCAGGATGTTTTCCTGCAGCACAAAAGTCTGGCCTTCGCACTCGATGTGTTCACCTTTTTTCAAATCGGTGAGCGCCACGATCACATTGTCTTTTGTATGTATTTTAAGAGCCTTGTTGTGCATGATTTCATATTTCAGTTCCAGTCCCTCACCCAAAAATAATTTTCAATCTTTATCCGGACTTTATAAATATATGGAATGCCTCGTAACCTGGATAATACGGAAATATGGACCATTCCTGAGCGGGCTTTTACCAGTTTACTTTCAGGAAGGTTGCGGGTATCGCTTCAGATGGCTCCCGGTGCCAAACGGTATCCGGCTTTAACAAGCCGCCAGAATGGTTGCAATAATTTGTTACAATCAATTGATAATTAATTGAAATTTTCATGCCAATTAAAATCATATTCTTGTAATATATCTCCACTTTACATTTGCGCTGATTAAAATATTTTCATTAACCTCAATCCATGATTATGAAAAAAATCCTTTTCCTCGCAGCCTTTGCATTAACCTGCCATTTTGCACTCGCCCAAGTCAGTTTCGGCCTCAAAGGCGGTGTCAACTTTGCCACCCTGGGCGGCAAAGATGCAGATGAAGTAAGTGGTAAGAAATCGAATACAGGCTTCTATTTTGGCGGTACCGTGAATGTACCTCTCGGCGAAAATTTCGCCTTTCAGCCGGAACTTCTTTATTCAGCCAAGCAGGGTTTTGAGTACAGGGAAACGATTCTGAATACAACATACGAGTTCAACCTGAATTTAGGCTACCTGAACCTCCCGCTCATGCTTCAATACAGAAACAGCGGTTTTATTGCGGAAGTCGGCCCGCAGATTGGATTCCTTCTGACCGCAAAAGCAAAAGAGAGCGATGGAAGCACCTCTAGTGAGGAAGATGTAAAGGAAAATTTCAAAGGAACAGACGTAGGTATCAACTTAGGCCTCGGCTACCAGTTCAGCAATGGGTTTGGCCTGCAGGGCCGTTACACGTTTGGTATGTCAAACATTGCCGACGAACCAGACACAGAAATTAAAAACAGGGTTTTCTCTGTTGGCGTGTTCTTCAATTTTGGCGATAAAAAAACGAAAGAAGTCAAAAAATAACGTACCGAACATTCATGCGAATAAGAAAAGACCGGGTACCCGGTCTTTTCTGTTGCAGGAAGTTACATGACAAAGTCGTTTATGTTCGGCGAAAATTCTCCATTCAACAAGCTTTCATATATTGCGGATCTCCTACCGGAGACCGCAATGAAAACGTCCGGTTATAAAAAATCCGCATTGACAGCGGGTTTCTGTGGAAGTTAACTGAGCCGAGTCCCTGCCTGCCGGCAGGAGTAACCATTTCCCTGAAAGCTTTAGGAACATGCAAATACAGGTTGGTCTTTGCAAAAAAAAAGCTCACTGTAAAAAGCGAGCTTGAATTAATGTGGAGGTTACCGGAGTCGAACCGGTGACCTTTTGCATGCCATGCAAACGCTCTAGCCAGCTGAGCTAAACCCCCAACGGGCTGCAAAAATAGGGGGATTCGGGGTTCTTATCAAACGGAAAAAGGGAAATAAATGACCGGATTATGAACCTTCCTCGGGAGGGACCTGTTATCTTTCCAAAGTAACTTTGTATCATGGGAGTCTGGAACCAATTAGCCGAATACCTGTATATCAGGAAAAAGGATCCGAACCGTCCGAAAAGTAAATGGATCGGGTACATGCACGGGATCAACCGGATCAGCCTGCTGATCTTTATTCTTTGCCTGATCATCCTGGCGATCAAGTTACTTACTTAAAAAACGGGTTATCAAAACGGCCGCCCGCGCCGAGGCATCCCCTTCCGCCTGCAGCATATCTTTCAGGACCCGGTAATCAGCGGCCATTCCGGCTCGCTTTTTCTCATCATTCAGCAACTCGTCCAGTGCTATCCGGAGGGATGCTGTATTCAGATCATCCTGGATCAATTCCCGGACCACCGCTTTATCCATGATCAGGTTGACCAGTGAGATATACTTGACTTTGACCAGTCTTTTCCCGATCTGGTAGCTTAGCCAGGACCCCTTGTAGCAAACCACTTCAGGGACTCCGAACAGGGCGGTTTCAAGCGTGGCGGTACCCGATGTGACCAGGGCCGCTTCTGCCTGTGAAAGCAGTTCATAGGTACGGTTAGCCACCCAGGATACATTGGCATAGGGCTTCAGCATTTCGTCGTAAAAACTTTCATCCACACCCGGCGCCTTTGCCACCACGAAACGGTAATCCGGATATGACCGGGTGACTTCAAGCATCACGGGCAGTTTTTTCAGGATCTCCTGTTTCCGGCTGCCCGGTAATAACGCGATCTGTTTTCCCATTGCCCCGGGGCCGGCAGCGGCCTCCCTTTTAAAACGGTCGATCACATCCACCAGGGGATGCCCAACGTATTCAACTTCCCAGTCCCATTTATTTTTGAAATATGCTTTTTCAAACGGCAGTATCACCAGCATCTTGTCTATGCACTTCTTCATCTTTTTTACCCGGTTCTCTTTCCAGGCCCAAACCTGCGGAGAGATATAGTAGATGACTTTCAGTCCTTGCCTGTGCGCCCATTCCGCGATCCGCAGGTTAAACCCGGGGTAATCAATCAGGACAAGCGCATCAGGGCGGTATTGAAGAATATCCTCCTTGCAAAATTTCAGGTTGCGTAAAATGGTTCGGAGGTTCAGCAGTACTTCGGCAAAACCCATAAATGCCAGGTCGCGGTAATGTTTTACCAGTTCTCCGCCGGCAGCCTGCATCCGGTCACCGCCCCAGCAACGGACTTCTGCCTGCGGATCATTTTTCAGCAGTTCCCGCACCAGGTTGCCCCCGTGGAGATCACCGGATGCCTCACCAGCGATGATATAGTACTTCATTCCGGGGAATGGTTAATTAAAGATTTTCAGCACCAGGATGGCGATGCCGTATATCAGTGTGACGATAAAGATGCCTTTGAAGGTCTGGTATTTGTCTGCGTTTACATAAATGGCGAAGAGCAGGGCATTGGCGAGAAGCGAAAGCGTGCCCACTGAGGTGATCAGCCTGTTGTCATGAATAAAATAATCCAGGAATTCGGCAAAACCATACGAGGGAAATTTGATAAAATAGATCACCACAAGTCCGATGACGGGGCCTATCAGTCCGAGAACCAGTCCGAGTTTGATGTTGTCCCTAGTCAGTATCATGATTGCCAGGTTTTTTCCAGTTGCGTTTTTAAAACGTAATTGGTGAGATCGAATTGCACCGGAACAACGCTCACATAATTGTTGGCCAGCGCCCATACATCCGTGTCTTTGCCTTTATCAAAATTCACAAATTCGCCGGTAAGCCAGTAATAATGCCGGCCATGCGGATCGTTTCGTTCGATAAAATCCTCCTCGTATTTGGCGTAGGCCTGCCGGCAGATTCGGAACCCTTTGAGCAATTCAACGGGGACCGAAGGAATGTTCACGTTCAGCAAAGTGTGTTTTTCCATCGGAGACGCAAGCATTTTTTCCACGATGATCCGTACATATTTCCGCGCTCCGGAAAAATCCGCTTCGATATCGTGATCGAGCAGGGAAAAACCGGCGGAGGGAATACTTTCGATCGCCGCTTCCATGGCGGCCGACATGGTTCCGGAATAAATCACATTGATACTGTGGTTGGCTCCGTGGTTGATCCCGCTCAGACAGAGATCGGGTTTGCGATGCAGCACTTTGTCAACCGCCAGTTTAACACAATCCACCGGGGTGCCGGTGCATGACCAGGTTTCCACATTTTCGATCGCATTGATCTTATGAAGCCGCAGGGGCTGACCGATCGTGATCGCATGGCCCATGCCCGATTGCGGTTTGTCGGGCGCCACCACATAAATCCGGCCCATGTCTTTCACCGCTTCCACGAGATTGCGAATCCCCGGTGCGGATACCCCGTCATCATTGGTGATCAGGATAACAGGCGGTTCTTTTTTTACGGAGGCTTTTCGGGCCGGGGCGGTTTTTTTCTTAGGAGTGGTTTTAGCTTTTGATGCCATACAGACAAAAATCTTTGTTTTTTCCGGCTTAGCCAAAAAATGCAGGGAAGGGGTCGTCGCCGTAATGGGGCGAAAACGGATCTGGTAAAATTGACAGGACCTGCTCCGAGAGCTTGTATGGAGCATGAACGGCTCCTGATTTGTAAGTTGGGGAAGAAGCTAAAAAGTTCAGGATTTTTTTGTAAAATCTAATTTAATTAGTATTTTCGACTAAATAAATTAGGTAATTATGTCGGTTTCCAATCAAAACCTTAAATACCTGCGCAAACTCCGCGGCTGGACGCAGGAGGAATTTGCGCAAAAGTTGCGGATCAAACGGTCCCTTCTTGGCGCCTACGAGGAAGAACGCGCCGAACCCCGCATTGATGTGCTGGAAACGGTTTGTGATATCTTCAAACTTACGCTGGATGATATTCTCCGAAAAGATCTCAGTGAGAACAAGGGTAATTATCTCGCCAAGCGCCGGGCCATGAAATTGTCCGGAGGCAGAACGGATATTCCCTTTGTTCCGGTAAAAGCGGCGGCCGGTTACCTGGCCGGGTATGCAGATCCTGAGTTTATAGATGAACTGAATACATTCACCCTGCCCATGCTCACCGGGGGTAATTACAGGGCTTTTGAGATCATCGGGGATTCCATGCTCCCGACCCCAAGCGGTTCTGTCATCGTTGGTGAAAAAGTCGAAAACCTGGAGGAAATTAAAAACAACATTCCCTGCATCGTGGTTTCCCGGAATGAAGGAGTAGTGTATAAGCGCGTGCAAAAGAACGGCCGTCAGAAAAACAAACTCACCCTGGTAAGTGACAATCCCGCCTATCATTCCTATACCGTCAATTCGGAAGAGATCCTGGAAATGTGGCAGGCCCAGATGGTGATTTCAAAAATCAGCAGCCAGCAACGGTGGGACATGAACCAGATATCGACTATTGTATCCGATCTTCAGGAGCAGGTAAGTACCCTGAAGAAAAGAATGAATTAATTGGTTCCCAATTTATTGCGAACTGGTTATTATTTGTCCGGCAACGTTTAAGCCTTGGCATTTGTCTGTTATATTTGTGTGTGACTAATGTCGGCTAATGACCCTTAGAAAAACGATCTGTTTACCCCTGTTCCTTGCCTGCTCTTCCCTTTATGCGCAGGAGAAATCCATACAGGCGGTTAAAGTGACGCAGGCACCAAAAATTGATGGTGATCTTGCTGATTCTGTTTGGTCCCGGGGAACCGGGGCTACGGGGTTTATCCAGACCTATCCTTCCGCCGGCCAGCCGGCTTCCCAGGCCAGCCTGGTTCGTGTTATTTACGATGATGAAGCAATCTATATCGGGGCCTACCTGTATGATGATCCAAGCCTCGTGCGAAGGCAAATCACTGCACGTGACGATGAGGGCCAGAAAGATGTTGACTATTTTTCAGTTTTTTTTGATACTTATCGGGACAAACAGAATGGTTTCCAATTCCTGGTTACCTCAGCCAATGTTCAGTCCGACGCAAGACTGGGGCCCAATCTAGGAAGTAGCAGCGGTTTTGGCGACCTCGGTGACAAGACATGGGACGCGGTTTGGGAAAGCAAGGTAAAAATACACGCAGACGGGTGGACCGTTGAAATGCGAATCCCTTATATCTCCCTCCGGTTTGCAAAAAAAGACATTCAGGAATGGGGTATTCAGTTCTCCAGGCAGATCCGCCGAACCAATGAAACCTGCTATTGGAACCGGGTAGACCCACAGGTTAACGGATTTGTGAATCAGTTTGGCCGGTTGACCGGGCTGGAAAATCTCCTGCCGCCACTCCGGCTTAGTTTTTCTCCCTATGTTTCCACCGGTTTCCGGCGTTCTCCCGACCTGGGAAATTCATTTACAAATTCCTGGCTTGGTTCGGGCGGACTGGATGTGAAGTACGGACTCAATGAAAGTTTTACGCTTGATGCCACCCTGATCCCGGACTTTGGTCAGGTCATTTCAGATAACGTAGTGAATAATCTCTCCCCGTTTGAAATCCGGTTCCAGGAAAACCGGCAGTTTTTTACCGAGGGAACGGAACTCTTCAATAAGGCGGGTCTTTTTTATTCCAGGCGGGTAGGCGCCATACCCTCCAAATATTTAAGTACCCGGTATTTTGCAGAAGTCAATCCCGAATGGAAAATCGTCAAGAACCCATCGGTGACCCAACTGTTTAATGCCACCAAATTTTCGGGACGGACCCGAAAAAAACTGGGGATCGGGATATTCAATGCGGTTACTTCCCCGATGCGTGCCACACTTCACAACCGGTTAACGGACCGGGATACCCTGATCGAAACAGAACCACTTGCCAATTATAATATTATTGTACTCGACCAAGCCCTCCAGGGACGTTCCTCGGTAACTTTTACCAACACCAATGTGATGCGGAGCGGGTCGGCGAGGGATGCGAATGTATCCGCTTTTGACTTTAGCCTGTTTGACAGGCAGAATATGTATAACTGGAAAGGAACCGCCCGATACAGCCGGATTTTCTCCGATAATAACAACGACGGGTACAATGCCACTCTCCGCTTTGCAAAAGTGAGCGGCAACTGGCAATACTCCCTGCAGCAATCCGTTCTGTCGGCCCGATATGATCCACGGGACCTGGGTTTTCTGCAGGCTGAAAACCAGGTTACCACCAACGCCACGATCGGGTTTAATCATTTTACACCCACCCGTTCATTTCTCCAATACAGTTACAGGCTGACCGGATATTACGCAAGGATGTATAAACCCGGCGCCTATAACAAATCTTATATCCAGGGAACCGCGTTCTGGATATTTCGGAATTTCTGGGATGTAACCCTGAATGCCAGCTATTACCCCACCGATCATGATTATTTTATCCTTGGCGATCCCCTGACTTACCGGCGTTTTGTAAGGCGGCCCTCATATGGCTCCCTCAGCGCGAGTGGAAGTTCGGACAGCCGGAAAAGACTGTTTGCCCGGTTTTCCATCCTCTTATCCAATTTTTTTAATTCGGCACCGAACAAACACTACCATTCAGTCAGTGGCGGATTCCTCTTTCGTTTCAGCAACCGGTTCACGCTGGATTTCTCGCACCAGCATGAGGCCGAGACCGATTTTATCATTGCCGCGGGACGGGAACTCAACAATGAACCGATCGTGGCTTTTGTGAATTTCCGGGATATTACGTCCGTTCTCACGGGTATTTATAATTTTACCCCGCGGATAAACCTTACACTCCGGGCCCGCCACTACCTAAGCCGGGTTGATTTCAACCGTTTTGCCAATGTGGATGTCAACGGATATACGATCGACCGACCCGGCACCACCAGCTACCCAAATACCAATGTCTTTAACCTGGATGCGTTTTTGACCTGGGATTTCAGGCTGGGAAGCCGGTTTATCCTGGGATACAAGAACTGGCTGGGTGATGATGAAGTGGTGCAGGTAAGCGGAAAAAATAATTATCTCCGGAATCTTGGCGGCACTTTTAACCTGCGTCATGGAAACGAAGTGACCCTTCGGTTTATTTATTTCCTCGATTACAACCAGCTTCGCCGCCATCGTTAACCGATCCTGATCAGTTCGTTTGCTGAGATGGCGTAAACTGTTTCCCCCTTTTCCGGCCGCACTGTATATGTGCCTGTAAACCGGCTGAACGCCGGAAGAATACAGTAGTCCCGGGCAAAATAAAAACAGGGAAATTTCAAAGTTTGCCTTGCGGTTCCCCTGAGAATGATACCCGGGTGCACATGCGCGGTAAAACTATACCGTACAGGTTCGGTTTCAGGGGGAACTTTGTCTTGCGGGTCGTGTCTGAAATTGAAACCGTTGATCATCAGCCGCTCCTCATGCACCCGGATAGCTGCATCGGTGTACCAGTCTTCTTCGAGGATATCATGATTTCCCCGGATAAGGTCGATCTGCAGACCGGGAAGATCCCGGCGCCATTTCATAAACAGGTCCAGTTCCCGGTTGAACCGGCTGTGGGAAAAATCACCAACGATCAGCAACCGTTCGGCTTGGCAACGGGTGATCATTGTCATCAGCCGCTGCAGATCAGCCTTGTAAATATCCTGCGGGACCGCAATCCCCGACTTCCGGAAATGACCCGTTTTTCCCAGGTGGGTGTCAGCTACGATCAGCGTATTTTCCTCCTCCCACCACAGGCATCTTTCGGGATAAACCCAGAATGTTTGACCGGAAATAATATGGGCAACGGGATTTTGCACAGGCTAAACGCAAATATAGGCCACGGGAACCGCGGTCCCGGTCAAATTTGTCAGCGGAGGTTTTCCATCTGACGCTGCATTTTCCGGACCCGGTCCTCGAGTCTTTCAGAAGAAAGATCTTCGCGCATACTGTCCACTTTAATTGGAAAACAAAAAGGAGTCAGTCGTTCCGGGAAACGCAGGATCACATGCGATTGCTGGATCCGTTCCAGCATGTCCCGGAGACGGGTCTCTTCCATTTGCTGGTCCAGCACTTCCTGGTAGGATTGCCTGAGCAGGAGGTTGCCTGAGTCGTATTCACTGAAAACGCTGAACAGGAGGGAGGCGGAGGATTGCAGGTGACGGGCTTTTTTCTTTTCCCCTGGCATACCCTGGAAGATCAAGCCGCCGATCACTGCCACATCCCGGAATTTCCGGCGTGCCATTTCAGTGCTGTTGACGCTTCGCTGGATATCGGTCAGCAGGTTTTCGGGTGAGAAAAGTTCATACACGTTGGTGTCGTCGACCGGTATCGGCTGGTCACTCAGCAGTTCAAAACCATAATCGTTCATGGCAAAGGAGAAACTGATGGGACGGATCCGGCTGAGCCGGTAAGCGAGGATGGCTGCCATGGCCTCGTGCACGAGTCTCCCTTCAAAAGGGTAAACAAACAGGTGATACCCGTCTTCCGTCTGAATCTGCTCGATCAGCAATTCATTTTCCTTCGGGACATGAGATAATTCCTGCTGCAGGTTCATCAGGGGTTGAAGTCTTTCCAGTTCTTCCATCCCCGGGATTCCGGCAGTTGAGCGGGCGAGGGTTTCACGGAGCTTTTTACCCAGGTTGGCACTCAGCGGCATCCGGCCGCCGGTCCAGCTGGGGACGATCGATTTTTTCTTTTCCGATTTCCGGACCAGCGCGGTCATGTCCTTGATCATGACAAATTCCAGGTTTCGGCCTGCCAGGGTGAAAACATCTCCCGGATCCAGCCGGGAGATAAAGTACTCTTCGATCACCCCCACATATCCTCCCCCGATAAACTTCACCTGCATCATGGCATCGCTCACGATAGTGCCGATATGGAGCCTGTGCCGCATGGCTGCGCGCCGGCTGTTTATTTTACAGAGACCGTCTTCCAGTTCCACTTTCCTGAATTCATCGTATTGCTGCATTGCGGCTCCCCCTTCGGTGGCAAAGTGCAGCAAACGGGCCCACTCATCCCGCGACAGGTCGCGGTAACAAAAGGTACCGGTCACTTCCCCGAACAGGGATTCGGGTTCAAACCCGCCACCGACGGCAAGGGTGTTCATGAACTGGAGCAATACATCATAGCAAAGCAACATGGGGGGGCGGCTTTCGATCATCTCTTCATCCATTGCCGATTTTAAGGCCGCGGCTTCCAGGAGTTCGAGCGAATGCGTGGGGAGAAAATAGATCTTGCTGACCGCATCTGGCTGGTGACCACTCCGGCCGGCCCGCTGAAGAAAGCGGGCCACCCCTTTTGGAGAGCCCACCTGGATCACGGTTTCCACCGGGCGGAAGTCCACCCCCAGGTCCAGGCTGGCGGTGCATACAACTGCTTTGAGATTACCGGTATGCAGGTTCTCCTCGATCCAGCTCCGCAGTTCCCGGTCGCTCGAACCATGATGCAGGGCGATCGAGCCCGCGCGATCCGGGCAAACCGTAAGCAGGGTCTGGTACCAGGTTTCGCTCATCCCGCGGGTATTGATGAAAATAAGCGTGGTCCGGCTGTTTTGGATGATGGGGATGAGTTTATGCGCCAGTTTGATTCCCAGGTGTCCGGCCCAGGGATATTTTTCAATCTCGTCGGGGAAGATGGATTCCACTTCCGTCTTTTTTTGGAGGTTCGCCCTTACGATCACCCCTTCTGTTTTCAGCGGAGAAAGCAGCACGTCCATGGCTTCATCGAGGTTTCCGATGGTGGCGGAAATCCCCCATACTGAACATTGCACATTGAACATGGTACGTTGAACATGTACTATCCTGGCTACAGCCAGTTCCACCTGAACTCCTCGCTTGCTTCCCATCAGTTCATGCCATTCGTCTACGGCTATGATCCCGCAGGTTCCGAAAAGGTTTTCATAGCCTTTCTGGGCCAGGATCAGGTGCAGGCTTTCGGGGGTGATGATGAGGATTTCGGGCATATTCTTCTTTTGCCGGGTCCGTTCGGCTACGGGGGTATCCCCGTTCCGGATCCCGACCTGCCAGGGCATACCGAGTTCCGTGATCACCTCTTCCATGGCCCGGCCGATATCCTTGGCCAGGGCCCGGAGCGGGGTGATCCAGAGCAATTGAAGACCATTGTGTCTTTTTTGCTGATAGTACCCAGGGTGCTCGTTGATATACCGGATCAGCGCACCCAGGAAAACGGCGAAAGTTTTTCCGCACCCGGTGGGAGCGTTGACCAGCCCGCTTTCACCCTTTTGTATCAGATGCCAGGTTTGTTGCTGGAACCTGAAGGGGGCGAAGTTTTTCCCGGATAGCCATTCATTGATTATGGACTCACCGGGAAGTGGCATCATTCGGGTTGTAATAAATGGAATTCATATAAAGGAACAATATTATTTACTCGGTCGGAACCCATATTGCCGGAATTATTGCTAACCCCGACAAATACCCCAAAATCCGGGTATCGTAAATTTACTCATACAAAATTGAAAACTTTATTATTAAGTTTACAATCAGATCACCACCTTCCCCGATCTGAATGATCCCATCCCCTGAAATTCTCCGACAGAAATTTATGGTCTCTTTCGTGCATGTTTAATCCCGACAGGGTATTAAGTAATGTGCTGTGTCGGAACATTCGGTATCCTGAAAGCCAATTAAAACGTTTTGCCACCTAAACAGCTGTTTTATGCGAGCCACCATTTTTACTCGTATTCGGAAGTTTATTCTTCCTGGGGTATTATTTTTTGCATTTTCCTTCACTCAGAATTTGGTTGCCGGTCAGGCGACGGTAATGACGGATAAAGCCGATTATTACCCCGGCGATACCGTGGTAATTACCGGTAGCGGCTGGTGGCCGGGTGAAACAGTGCAGTTAGACATCGAACATTCCACTGTTTCCCATGGGTTTACTACCTTATTCGCCACTGCCGATGCGAATGGAAATATTTTCAATAATCAGTTTATCATTCAGCCCGAGCATTTGGGTGAGTTATTTTATCTCTACGCTTTCGGGTTATCTTCCGGTTATTTTGCGGAAACAATTTTTACAGATGCCACTGCTGTCACTCCGGCATCAGGTGGGACTAATATTCCGGCAGACAAGGCGGCAAATGCTTCTTCACCCGCTTACACAACATTAGGAGACATCACCGTTTCTGAAGGAAGAAGCAGCGCATCGAATCGTGGGGATTTTTCGGCTCCAGGAGGAACTTTGATCCTTACGGCACCTGCAGGATGGAAATTTAATCCTGGAATAGGCTCGGTAACTTATACCGCGAGTAATGATATAACAGCTGCCACAATAACTGTTACTGCGTATACTATTACTGTGAATTTAACAATTCCAACAGTATTGAACAATGATCAATTTAAAATAACTGGTATTCAAGTGCAGGCAGATAATGGTTCTGTTCTGCCTAGTTCAGGGAATATTCTCAGAGTCTCTGGTAATGCGGGTACTGCCGTCCTTGCTGGCGTAGTTGTTGATGTGACAAATTTTGGTTCACTATCTCAGAAACACGGGGCATTACATAATTTCCGCGTTGAATCTTCTGCAGGGGGAAATATTCCTGACCAAACAGTTGCAACGGCTTTCAATATTAAATTAACAGCCAGGGACCAGTTCAATAATACAGTCATTTCTTTTAGCGGAGGAACAAACAAGGCAACAATAAGCTCGAACGCGACGCTAACTTCCGGAAGTGGGTTGACCAGTGCATTTTCATCGGGTGTATTATCATCACATAGTGTTATCATTGACCCTGCATTTACCGGGGCCACAATAACTGCAACAAAGGATGCGGTCAGCGGTACCAGTAACAGCTTCAATGTTACCGGTGCTTCAGGTGGGCTGACTGTTACAGCGGCAACCTGTGCACAGGGCGGCACATTTTCCATTACTTATACTCCGGAAACTGGTCCTGAAGTAACTCTTACTGGTCAAACAACACCCCGGACTTTTACAGCTCGAAAAAACACTGCATATTCCATTACGAGTATTCAGTCACCTGTAAATGGAAATAATTATACAGGCGCTGCCACAGTAAGCGGTACTACGCCAAATGAAAATAATTTTTCAACTGAAGTGGTGCTGAGTTATTCGGACAATACGGCTCCGGTAGTAAACGCCCCGAACGGTTCATCAACAGTTTCATGTGCAGCCAATGCAACTGAAACCTTTATAGTGCCGACTGCTAC